>CAYQNY010000138.1:0-8680 GCA_964418925.1 uncultured Verrucomicrobiota bacterium | reverse complement strand
GTGTCCGTCACAACGGACCTATTGACTTGCCTTCTCATAAGAGCCTTGGCGACGGAGGTTGCCACAGGGATGCCCAGCCTTCGCCCCCGACTGGCTACGGCGGGTAAAAATGGCGTTCCTGGCTTCCGCCTTCGCTCGGATAGCTTCGTCGGACAAGTCGCAGGGTTCCGCAAAGACTTGACCTGCGTAGCCAAGGCTACTACGGCGGAGCAGGTTGCCCCGCGGCTTCCTGCGTCGCCAAGGCTATGCAGGACAAGTGCCGCGGGGTGCTTCACTCCTTTCATAATAATGACCATAGTTTCTCCAAATCTACGTGCTTCTTCACAAGCGCGGTTACCAGTTGTATTTTATCCGTATCCATTTCCATGATCTTGACCGTTATATCGTTAATTTTTGACGCAGTATCATAAGTAGGGAGCTTAACGGCAAGCAGAGGTATATGTGTTCTGCATACGAGATCAAGAATTTGAGGAGCAAGCCGTAAATCGCCGGTTAAAACTATTCCTGAGATTTTTAAATCCTTGCGCAACAATTCCATCGTAACGGCCGCTAACACAATATCGTCTCTATCTCCCGGTACAATCAACAATGACCCATTGGTAAGAAACTGCACAGCGTTATGTGGCGTCATGGCGCCGACAACAATTTCAGCAACCTCATTGGTTAAATGGTCTTCGCCGTTAAGCACCTCGGCGCCCAGGAATTCAGCAATGTTTCCAATGTTGGGCCATGTCAGTCGGCACGTATATGGAATTACTCCCAGTAATTCCAGTCCTTGCCTCTGAAGAGCTTTGGTAAGATAGTCGCGCGTCTGCTCAAGTTTATCAGGCGCCACTTTATTTGCGATAACGCCGATAACCTGCACGCCCTCTTTCTCAAACAGAGTCTGATTAATCGCAATCTGGTCAACCGGTCCGCCGATTCCTCCGCGACTCACTATTACAACCTTGGCGTTAAGCATCCGGGCAACTTTTGCGTTGCTCAAGTCAAAGACTGAACCTACGCCTGCATGGCCGGTGCCTTCAATTATCACAAGATCGTTATCTTCAGCCGTAATTTCAAAAGATCTGCGGATTGCTTTTTCCAGTTTCGGATAAATACCGGCAGGATTATCAAGATATCGGCGAGTGAAATTCCGCCCGATGGCAACCGGGCTCATGTCCTTAAGAGGGCAATTGAGCCCCCAAACCCTTTGCAGCAGGACAGAATCCTCATCAATATGCTGTCCATCTATTGTCAGATAACGCTGTCCCACCGGTTTGATAAAACCAACCGATTGAGCCAAATGCGAAAATCCTCCCACAAGACCGAGGCTGCATGTTGTTTTGCCGTCGTTTTGACTTGTGGCGGCAATGAAAAGCCGGCGTTCGATTCCATTTTTCATGTGCTTATTCCGGTTAGTCAGTTAAGATTTGATTATTGTCGTTCCTATTGTCTTGATTTTCATCTCCTTTTTCAGAAGGAGAATTGCCGAGTGAATCGCAGCCGGTGATATATGTTCTTTTTTCTTAATTTGTTCAATACTTATTTGAGGATGAATTTCCAATTCATCCATGATATTTTTTTTTGCGTTCTCTATGTTTCTGATATTATCGGCAACAGGCGCCGGCATGGGAAGAACCTTTCCAAGCGGCGTAATAATCGGGCGCGCACGTTCGCCGGTCCCGACCTGCGCGTCCGACAATATTCCATAATGAGCCTGCCCCGCCACGTGCAACGGCGTGTTACCGGGTTCGTCGAACCATTCCATGCTTGCCGTGCATGGATAACTGTGCCAGCGTCTTGAAATCACCTCGGTTTTCAAATCCTCGCAAATGGTACATCCAACAAGCCAGCGGGCAACACAATACGTGGCTCCGCAGGCGGCCGATACGTTAACCTTGGCTTTGCTAATCACTCCATTTTTAACCGTAATGTCAACATCCGGAAACCCAATGCGGAAAAATTTTCTGAATTCGGCCAACACCCCGCCGCGTGGCGGATCGAAACTGCAAAAAGGTTTGGGAAATGAAATCTCAATATTGTTCTTTGCGCATATTTCCAGAGCCTGCCTGATGGCCGAGCCGCTGATCCAATCGAGTGCTTCCAGCGGAACCACAACTCCTTTTGTTCCCCATTGACCACATCTTGCCAGGATTTCCAGCAATATCTGTTCGTGGATATGAATTGCAAGGAGAACGTCATGCGCGGGCATATTGGCAGGAACATATTTTTCCGGCTTTTCGAGGATAAAAGGCAGAACGGACGGAAAATCAAGAATTGCTGCAATATTTTCAGAAAGATGCCAGTCATATTTTTCACGGCAGTGAATGCAGTCGGCTTCGCACACTGTGCAGAAATCGTGCCGGTTGAAAATGTTCCCAATTACTCGGTCGGCATAAACCGTGTCAAAAGACTGATGATACTGGCCCGCCTTCCGGCTGGCCACGCTTGCCAAGCGCATCGCATGGTTTACCAAGCCATTGGCATGGTTTACCAAGCCATTGGCATGGCCCAAGGAGTGGCTGGCGCACTTTTTGCTTCGCAGGATTACTATTTTCATCGGGCGGCATAAACGGATTATTCCCGAACGTATGAATCTGCGTATATTTCCCGGTTCATGACAAGATCCGCCGTTTTAGCGGCATTTGTGAGGTCCGGATCAAGCACGTCGCAAATTACGGCATCAAGGCCATTCGCAATCGCCATTACGAGGAATGTCCGGTTTATCAGCTTTTTATGCGTTGTGCCGTTGGATATATTTGAAAGCCCGCAGATAATATGCGGCGGCGGATCAGAGAGAAGCGTAAACTGCTTTGTCGCTTCAAGAATTTCCATGGCCTGTTCCTGCATGAACTTCATCGGCATAACAATCGGGTCAAGAAACATACGTTCCGGCGGCATTCCGGCTTCAGTAGCCTTGGCGAAAAGAGTTGCCGCCAATTCAACGCGCTTGTCAGCGCTTTTTGGCGTGCCAGTGTCGTCGATCGCCAGACCAATAATTGAAGCGTTGTGCTCCAGGGCAATGGGCAGAAACTGATCCAGCTTGGAATCGGCAGCCGTGGTGGAATTTATAAGCGGCGGCTTTTTACATGCCTTTATTGCCTCCGCCAGTATTGATGGTTTGTTGGTATCAATTGAGATCGGCGTATCAACGACTGCCTGCACGGTTTCAATCATCCAGCACATGTCGGCCGCTTTCATTGATACCGCGCCGAGATTGACATCAATATAACTTGCCCCGGCATCAGCCTGCTTTTTTGCCCATGCCTGCAGCGGTTTCGGGTCCTTGTCAAGTACCGCCTGCTTGATGTCTTTAAATCCCGTATTAATCCTTTCGCCGACTAAGATCATTTTGACCTCCTTGCTTCCTTTTAATGGTTAATTATTTCCGCATCATTTCGTCAATCAATTCCCTGACAACAGAGACCGAATCCGGATGGGCCAGCGTCAGTATATCTGCGCCGGCCTGAAGGTATCCGGCGGCGGTTGCCGTCTCCCATGCCGGGCCGCGTTTTTCAAGCTTGCCCCAGCCGGGAAGAATGTCTTCGTCAACGATTGCTTCCTTTATTTTCCATACTTCCTGACTGACGTTGGCTATCTGTGGCAAAGCCATGTGCTTATCACCTTTGAGACCCGCAATTCTGACACGCTCAAAGATCGTGTACACGTAATCAAACCCGTAACCGAGGGCAGCGGTGCTCTGACACATCACGACGTCCTTCAGGTCGAAACCCGCGTCCTGGAGGAGAATGTTTATCTGTTTAGCAATATTGATATCCACGGGAGCTTCCGCAATGAGCTTGTGTTTATCGGCCGTGCCTATGGCGCCCATGGTTCTGTAGTTGGTCTCTGTGACTGAACCCATAAGACAGTTTTCGCCTTTTGCGGCTTGCGAGCATTCCGGTAGAACCTCGTTATCTTTATCTTCATCCCCGCATCCCCAGATGATCAGCGGGACATCAACGGCCTCAAGAACTGATTTAACGGTTTTGGCCGCCTCGGCCGGCGAACGGTTTTTGCCGGCCGGGTCCGCCCCGAGCAGTTTCAGGCAGATAAGATCAACCTTGAAGTCTTGAACGCACTTTTGCGCCCACTCGGTCGGCGAATTGATTTCTTTACCGATAGCTTTTTTCAACATATCCGGCCAGTCTTCCGGCACCACATCCATCACCATACCGGCGATGACAGGGCGATGGGGAATTTCACCCTCAAAAATGAGGGAGGGGAGAGTTGTCTCGCCGCCCACGGTCACTGTCTTGCCCCGCGTACCTCCCTGCTCTGCCGTGGCGCCTATGGTTACCGTGTTTATACGGTTGGTCCAATTTTCCTTTATGTCAGGTATTGCCATATTCTTTTTCTCCATCTAAGGCGGCGTTTAGCCGCAACCAAATTTCTATTATCGCCTGTCATTGTTAGAAAGTTTTATTGCCGAATATGTCATATCTTCTCCGCAAAAGTGTGTGGGAATTTATCGTTTTCCCCTGGTTTTCCTAATAGTCTACAGTCTATAGCCTACAGCCTGAGCATCCTGTGGGATGCTACTGTATCTGTTTCATTATTTTATCGATTTTTAAAAAAGCTTCGCTATTGACAAGATTAAACAACAAAGACTTTCTTTTAAAAATGAGCTTCTCAATATTCTGATCATACGGTATAAAACCAAGATATTTCATTCCCAAACGATTAGTCTTTTCTTTTAATCGTTGCGCCTGGGTTTCATTTACTGAATTTGCTATTACATACATGGAACCGATTTCGTTTTTCAATTCTTTGACAAGTTTACCAATCCTTTCGGCACAATCAATGGAAAGCGGATTGTCATTTATCACAACGAGAAGGCTGTGAATCTTTGAAGCAGTTCTCCGGCTTAAATGTTCAAGTCCGGCTTCGTTATCCATAACAACCCATTCATAGGCCGCCTGCAGATTATCCGCAAACTGCCGTAGCAAATTGTTAACGTAACAATAACATCCCGGCCCCTCTGATCTGCCCATGGCTATCAGATCAACTTTCTCATCCTCAACAATAATCTGATGCAGGCCTGCCTCAATGTAAGCGCTTTTTGACATTCCCGCCGGCAAATTCTTTATTTCCTTGAGAGTGTCCTCACGCAGGTCGCCGATAGTTTTTTCAATATGCATTCCCAGGACAGTGCCCAGATTTGCGTCGGGGTCTGCATCCAGGGCCAGGATGGGGCCGGAAGCATTATGCTTAAGCCATTTTATAATCAGGGCCGCAACAACCGTCTTTCCGGTTCCGCCCTTTCCCGTTATTGCGATTATTTTTGCCATTTGAAAATCTCCTAGCAGTTTTTGGACTTAGCGTTTCACGCTAAGTCCAAAAACTGCTAGATATCTCCCGTCGGCGACTCGGCAAACGACGGAAAGAGCTCAATATTCGTATGCGGAAGGAACATCGCCTGTTTAAATTGTTCAACATAATCGGGGCTGCCCATAAGATCGTAATAGGTTGTTTTACGCCTTATTTCACGCATTAAATTATAGGCCTCGTATGAAAATGCTGCGAGCTTCGCGCCCCAGATTGAAGTGTTGCCGACATATTGAATGCTTGATACAGGCATATCGGGCAGAAGTCCGATCCGGATTGCATTACGCCGGTCAATGTAACTTCCAAAACCACCTGCAAGATAGAGCTTGCTGATATCTGATATTTTAAGATTTAAGCGATCAAGCATGATTTTTGTTGCCGCAAAGACCGCGGCTTTTGCCGTGATCACATTATCAATATCATCCTGCGTAATATAGACATCTCTACCCTCGCGGCCTTTGCCTTTTCCCGCTATCATGAATCTCCGTGTTCCGCTAATCCGCTTCAGACCAGGATCACTGCCCGGGATAAACTTTCCGGCGCGGTCAATCACGCCTCTCTCAAGAAGGACCGCAATCAGATCAATAATTCCCGAACCGCAAATTCCGCGCGGGGGAACATTGCCTATCGTTCTATAACGGATATGTCCTTCCTCAAGATAAATTTTTTCAATGGCACCCTTCTCAGCTGTCATACCGCATTTCACGCCAGCTCCTTCCAGCGCTGGTCCGGTTGAAGCCGAGCAGGCAATCATCCAATCCTTGTTTCCCAATACAATTTCTCCGTTTGTTCCCACATCAATTAACATGGCCGTATCATCCCGTTCGTAAAGACCGGTGGAAAGAATACCCGCGGTAATATCTCCGCCGACCCAGCTGCCTATCCCCGGAATAGAAAAAATGAGGCCGCGCGGATTTATTTTTATGCCTGTTTCCGCCGCGCGGAATGGAGAGGGTTCAACGCTCACGGCAGTGTATGGATTTCTTCTTATGTTATTGGCCGGCAGTCCAAGAAGAAAATGCATCATGATCGTATTGCCGGCGCAGACCACAAAGGTAATATCTTTCAGGCTGATTTCGTTTCTCAACACAAGGGTTGAGAGCAAGCGGTTGATATCCGCGATAATTTTTTCCTGGAGAATAGCGGCGCCTTTTTTTTCGCCCGCGATTATACGGGTTGTAACTTCACGTCCGAAAACAACCTGGGAATTAAAACAGGCTTGGGCATCAATGGTCGTCATTTTAGCAACGTCAACCAGATGAACAACAATGGTGGTTGTGCCCGCGTCCACAACGGCGGCATAGTTTCTGTCAGCCGTGTTGCCGCCTTCAATGTCAATTAATTCCGCAACATCCCGTCTCTGGCCGATAACAGGCGTTACCGCGAAATCGTTTTTTCGCAGAATAACCGGCAGTTGCCGAAGAATTTTCAGGCCGGTCTGCATGGCGGATATTCCGGCGCTTTTTTCGATCATCCGCTGAATTCGCTGGCAATCGGCCAGATTGTTTTCCAGGGTAGGCTTGTCAAGTTTAAGAAACATTTTAAATACAAGCGGGGATTTGCTGAATTGACGCTGCGTGATTCCGGAACGCAGAGCGCGGAAACGCTGCGCGTCCTGATCAACAATAATTTTCTCCTCGGCCAGCGTTTCGGCCGGAATCTCAATGACAACATCGCTTTCGACGTAACTGGCACAGGCCAGGACAACGCCGCTTTGTATCTCTTCGCGAGTGAGAAGGGGAGAAGTCGTGCTGTTGACTTTCCCATCCTTAACAATCATCTTGCAGCGGCCGCATATGCCGTCTCCGCCGCAGACGCTGTTGATGATTATTCCGGCGCGGCCGGCAGCTTCAAGTAAACTGATTCCTTTCTCAACCTTTATCTTCTTGTTGAGCGGCAAAAAAACTATGCTGTGAGATGACATCTTTTGCGGCTATTTCCAATTCTTCGCAAGAAACACCGGTATTCCGCTTGCGTTTTCGGGCCCGATCATTACTTCTTTCCACTCGGAACTGTCTTCAATTTCAGCGCGGTATGAGGGAAGCAAACCGGGAATAATAAGCTTGCGGTGCTTTACTTTCTCGGCGATTTTCTGTTCCTGAAGCGTTTTGACAATTTTGTCCGGCGAAATCTTGTCCCCGGCAAACGCGTTCAGTACACCAAGGCCCTCTGTATCAACAACGGAAATATAAGCCGGTATCTTACTGCGCTCAACCTCAGCTTCAACGCAGAAGTACGTCAACGAAAAGTTCGTCGTGAACATCACCGGCGAATTCGCGTGAACATTGCCGATTTCATAAAGTTTGGCTTCAACCGTATTAGGAACCTGGGGATCGGTGTAAATATTTTGAGCCGTGGTCAGGATCGGCATAAGTTCAGAACCGTCGCAGCCATTGATGATGATAATGCCGGCATATTTTGCAACAAACGTGCAGGCCAAAGCAGTTTCCTTAAGGGAATTTTCATGAGACACGTTCACAACGGCTGGAAAGCCAAACGTTCTAAAATTCTTTTTCAGGGCGGCCCTTCTCGCAATCGTGATGTCACGAATTGTGCTGGCAGTACTTTTACCGTCAAAGGCAAGCACAATATCCACAACCCCCTTGTCTCTTGCCGCTTGGACAAGGTCTGACAGTTCAGCGACGCTATCAGCGCTGATGGCAAGCGGGCATTTATTATCAACCGCTATTTTGATAAATGCATCCGCGTTATTTTTTGTTGCTTTGTAGATCAACGGTTTTGCGTTTGCGATCACTGCCAGAGCAGATTTCATCGCATCGGGATTTTCCCCGATAATTACGAACGGTACCCGGCTCTTTGCCGCCAGTGCCTTAACTCTTGAGCCGGCGGCATCGGAAGAAAGGCCGTCAATCTCAATTGCGGCAAGTCTGACGTCGAGTTCCGCGCCGACACGGCTGAACACAGCCTTGTTTATTTCCTCTAATTTGACTAGAGCTTCTGTGTCGGAAAGCGATGATGGTATTTTTATCGTAAGAGCAGGAGGATTATAGAATTTCTTCTCATGTCTGAACATTACTGCCTCCTGCCCGATATCAACTCCATTTTTATCCGTTGGGCCTATATGAACAAGTTTCATGGGAGGCGTTGAAGCGTCCGCGAGCTCGGCCTTGGCCTGTTCAGACAAATGCGGACAGTCAGTAAGCGCTTTCTGTTTTGCCGCCACCTGCATTGCAAACGCCATGCAGGTAGGGAACTTGCAATCGCCACAGTTTGTTCTGGGCAGAAGCTTATAGATAGCCATTCCAGTAAGAGCCATTTTTATCTCCTTTCAATTTAAATAATAGACTTCTGTGCAATGCGCCGCGTGGCCTGCCCGCAGTCGCTACGCTCCAGCGTTGCGGGCGGGGGT
>CAYQNY010000137.1:0-8872 GCA_964418925.1 uncultured Verrucomicrobiota bacterium | reverse complement strand
AGGTCTTGTATATCAACCCATCATGGATCATATTATGTATTGAGTTGAAGGCCGCATGGTTAAAGTCTAACTAAATTAAATTCTACAAAGTAGAATCTAAAAACAAGGAGACAATACCTATGAAGTCGCAATATCACTGGATGAAATGGTGTGTCTGCGTGGTGACGGGGTTATGTCTCACGACCGGAACTGTGAACGCCCAATGGATTTTCTCGGGAGACGGTTCCGATGAGCCCGGCTTTGTGGCGCCCGTCAAACCGGAAAACCCGCCGCCGCCGCCGGCTAACATAGCGTCGGCAGAAACTTTTATCCCCTACCCGCCGCCGCCGGTGACACCCCAATCCCGGTCCGAAAAGAAAAACCCGCCCACGCCGCCGGTCATGTTCGTCAAGATCAAATCCCAGTATGGCCTGATTGACTGGGCGTCCCGGCCCAATGATCTGGGCAATCTGCTGAAAGGCATGAAGAAAAATATTGACGTCAATTTCGCTCTGGAATGCAAATCTCTCTCGGAAGTGAGCACCAATCCTGAGCATAATCCGATTCTTTACCGCAGCGGACATTTTCACTTTGCCCTCACGCCGGCCGAACGCCAGCGGCTGCGTGAATACCTGTTGAGCGGAGGCATGATCATCTTCAATACGGGCATGGGCTCCAAACCCTTCTTTGATTCCGCCCGGAAGGAACTGGCCGCCATCTTCCCCGAAGTTCCGCTCCAGCGGCTGGCATCCGATCATCCGATTTTTCATTCCTATTACGACATTGGGCAAGTGAAGTATCGCTCCGGCGTGCGCCAGGCGGGCTACCCCTCGAATGAGCCGTTATTTTACGGCCTCACGATTGACTGTCGGACAGTGGCTGTGATTTCCCGCTGGTGCATGGCTATCGGCTGGGACGCTGTTGAAGACGATTCATTGCAAGGCTATTCCATGGATTCGGCCCGAAAACTGGGCATCAACTTATTATCCTACGCAACGTCGCAACGCGCCTGGGCCAAGACAGCCACGCATGCCATGAAATTTGTGGACACGGATTCGACCCAGGCGGGCAAAGTATCCCTGGCACAGG
The DNA here is from genome assembly GCA_964418925.1 of uncultured Verrucomicrobiota bacterium. Lineage (GTDB taxonomy): Bacteria > Verrucomicrobiota > Kiritimatiellia > JAAZAB01 > JAAZAB01 > CAYQNY01. The sequence goes on along the minus strand of CAYQNY010000137.1, from coordinate 7,804 downwards.
TCATCTATAACGGCGAATGGAAAACGCGCCATGTGGGCCTGCCGGTCCTGCTGCAACAGTTCAACCACCGGACGGATATCCCCGTCAAATTCGAATTACAGGAACTAAAGCTGTCGGATCCCAAAATTTTCGATGCGCCCATGCTTTATATTACCGGCCACGAGACCTTTCAGTTAAGCGCCCCCGAAATCCGGAATCTACGCGATTATTTGAAAAAAGGCGGCTTCCTGCTGGCCGAGGCCTGTTGCGGCCGGCGGGGTTTTGATGCCGCCTTCACGCGTGAAATGAAAAAGGTGCTGCCGGAATATCCCTTTACTAAAATTCCCGCGGATGCTCAACTTTTCCATCTTCCCAACGCCATTAACACCGTCGGCGTCACTCCGGCGCTCTCCTCCCAGATGGGCGGCAAGACCACCATCCCGCCGAAACTGCTGGGGATTGAAATCGATGGTCATTATGCTGTGATTTACAGTCCTTACGGCATGTGCGGCGGCTGGGAGATGGCGCAAAACCCGTATGCTTTCGGCTATGATGACGCCGGCGCGCTCAGCATCGGTGAAAATATTCTCATGTATGCGATTACTCATTAATGTCTCCTTACAATGATTTAGGCTAGACTTCTGCGAAATGGTCTAAAATCGCGCCCACTCGGTGAGTGGACCTACAAAAAACAAGAAATTTGTAGGCCGCGTGACCACGCCGGATGCGTGGCAAGCCCCACGCGGCACATTTCGCAGAAGTCTATGATTTAGGCGGCTTCGCCGTAACTTTGCCGTTCTATCCCGCCTTTGGCGGGACAAGTCGAACGGCCTCTACAACAATTCAACTTGTCCTGCCGTAGCCACCCGGGCGAAGGCGGATAAAGAGGCGGTTCGATTCCGGCGGGTGTCGGGCGAGAACTGCGACAGATTGTTAGCCATAGGCTGATTCCGCCAAAGGACGGACAAGCTCGCCGCTGGCGGATCATGCCATAGGCAGACCTGCCTCTGGCGGAAAATTCCTATATATCCTATATATTTAATATGCTGCGAAAATCGACACTACTGACCGGCATCCTGAACGTTTATCTCCTCGTGGCAATTCTGCCCGGTATTGCCTGGAGTGAAATTTCAAAGTCGGATGAAAAAGCGGTCTGGGACGTCTGGAAAATACACCAGACCCAATCAAACCGCCATGACACCGTTGTGGCCGCCGGCCGGAAGATATCGTCCACCAATGAACTGATCGGCGTCAGCCAGGGACTGGCGGCCTGGCATCTCCTGCAAATGGGCAACACCAATGCAGCGACGGCCATCCTGGAAACCATGGCTTCTACTGGCGGCAAAACGCCGCTGGCAACGGCAGTCGGCGAGATGGCCCGGCGCTGGCTGACCCGGCTGGACCTTGAAAAAGTCAAGCGCGGCCTGCAAATCGTCTATCGGCGCGACATTAAATATCCCCCGAGCCTGAATACGCTGAAGAAACTGCCCCGGGAACTGCTGTTGCCACTGCAAGACCGCTGGAACGTAGCCTGGCAATACAAAGCCACCGGATACAATAAAATCCCGGGATTAGACGGCCAGAGTTACCAGCTAAGCTGTAAAAAGCTGGGCGCCGACTCCGATCTGGCGGAAGCGCTGGCGCGTTCGTATGGCGTCCGTATCACACTCCGACCCATTGCCATCGCCACCACGAGCCGCGGCAACCAGACCGTGAAGTTTAAAAATACCGATGGTAAGGCTGAAACCACCCTGCTTTCCGAAGGCGCGCAATACAACGGCATCACCTTTGCCTACGGCGGGCTGAAATTGATTATGTTGACGGATGGCGATCATTGGCTGGTACTCCCGCAACCGAAGCCATAAATGTGGCTTGCACAAAATTTAATAGGAAGTCCGTAATGGCAGAAGGCATCGGCAGTTTATTAACCCCGGAGGAATTGCACCGCCTGGGACGGCTGGTCATCCAGTCCCGCTATGTGGTGGAAGGAAACCTGGCCGGCCGGCATCGCAGTCCGGCCAAAGGCGCCAGTTCGGAATTTGCCGATCATCGCGCCTATGTCACCGGCGACGACCTCAAGCGCCTCGACTGGAAAGTGCTGGGACGCACCGATCGCTACTTCATACGCCGCTATGAAGACGAAACCAATCTACGGGTGTACCTGGTTGTTGACCGGAGCGCGTCCATGGCCTATACGGGCGGCACGGAAACCAAGTATCATTATGCCTGCCGTCTTGCCACGGCCATCGGTTATGTCATTGTCAAAGCCAGGGATTCGGCGGGCCTGTTTCTATATTCCGACGCTATTGACGTCAAAATGGACGCGCGCAATTCGGTGATCCATCTGAATAACCTGGTCAAATCCCTGCTGCTGAAAGAACCGTCGTCCGCGACCAGCACAGCCAAAACACTCCACCAGATTGCCGAATCGGTGCGTCGCCGCGGGCTGATCGTGCTGTTTTCCGACCTGCTGGACGAGCCCGCCGACATTGTGCGTGCGCTGGCTCATTTTCGCAAACAGCATCATGACGTGATTATTTTTCATATCCTGGATTCAACCGAACTCGATTTTCCCTTTAAAAAAGGCGCTCAATTTATTGACATGGAAACGGGCGAACGGATATTGGCCGACCCCCGGGCGCTGGCCCAGGACTACCGGGAAGCGTTCGCGGAATTCCTGGAGCAGTACCGGAAACCATGCGCTGAAATGAAAATTGATTATCGCCTGGTCAACACCAGCCATGAGATGGGCCCGTTTATCCGCGCCTATCTCGAAGAACGCAAGCGGTGTTCCAAATAAATTCAAATAAATTCTACGGAGTAGAATTTAATGTGGTCGTTTTTAAATCCCATGTTTTTATGGGCGCTGGGCGCCGCCACGATCCCGCTGTTGCTCCATCTCATGCAAAAGCGGCGGATCGTTACCGTCCGGTTCAGCTCGATCCGCTTCCTCAAGATGGCCCAGAAGCGTTCCTCCAACCGCATTCGCATGGAAAATTTTCTGCTTTGGCTCCTGCGGACCCTGATGATGCTGTTGATTGCCCTGGGGTTCGCCATGCCGGTGTTGAAAATCACCTCGTTCCGCCAGATCATGGGCGCGAGTCGCCGGGACGTGGCAATTGTGTGGGATATTTCGTACAGCATGGGTTACATGTCCGGAAGCAAAAAAGTCTGGAACAGCGCCAAGGACACCCTGACGGCTATCCTGGCAGGGCTCCATCCGGGCGACCGCGTCTGCGTTTTTCTCGCTGATGACGATGTAACGCCGCTTATCGAACAGCCCACCGCCGACTTGGACATGGCCCTGGCCCAGATCAAGGCCCAGGCGGTAAGCACCACGGCTTCCAGTCTCCGGCCGGCCCTCATGGAGGCCTGCAACGCGCTGAAAGAATCTCAACGCCGCGAGCGGGAAATTCATATCGTCACCGACGGTCAACAGCTACCCTGGACGGATTTTACAAAATCCGACCGGCCGACAGTCCCGGAACCGGCCGTAACCAACGCGGTAACCGACTCTACTCCGGCCGGACCGGCCGATCGCCCCCCCTGGAACGCGGCTTTCGCCGATCCGGATATCACCTTTTTCGTCACCGCCATGGGGGTCGCCGCGCCGGAAAATACGGCTCCTCTTGACGTGGAGGTCCAACCGGCGCTGGTCATGGCCGACAGTCCCGCCAAACTGCTCGTCAAACTCGGCCATACCGGGCCGGCACAGTCCACTGCCGTCGCGTTGATCCTGGATGATCAGAATATAAACCGGCATTCCCTGACGATTAACAACCAAGCCAGCGAGAGTATCGTGTTTGTCCTGCCGCCGCTGACGACCGGCGTTCATACGGGACGGATTGAAACACCGCTGGACGGCCTCGGCATTGACAACACATTTTACTTCCTGCTGCGCGTCAGCCAAAAACTGCCCGTGGTCTGTGTCGGCACGGACGCCAACACCTTTTTCCTGATGCGGGCCCTGAATCCCAGCGAAAAATTCGCCGCCATGGAAACCCGGCGGATTGATACGGATGCGCTGGGCAATGCCGCTGCTCTGAAGGACGCTGTCTGTGTCTTTTTGTGCAATGCGATACCGATGTCCGGCCAGGCCCTCATGACACTCGAACACTACGTTCAACGGGGCGGACTGGCGGTTATGTTTCCCGGCGATCGCGGACACCCGGCGGACTATGCAAGCTGGAACTTTCTTCCGGCGCAGCCGCAGGCGATTGAGGAAGTGCCCGCCGCCAACCAGCGCCGGGTCCTGCGCCTGGTGAAACCAGGCGACCCCCTGTTCGCCGGTATGAAACTTCCGCCCGGAACTTTTCCAACCCTCACCATCAACCGGGAAATCGTATGGAAGCCCCTGGCCCCTTCAGCGGATACGGTCATCGCGGCCGGCAATGAGCGCCCCTTCCTGCTCCGCCGCGCGGTCGGACAGGGACATGTTTTCTGTTTCTCCGTTTCGGCCGATCGTCGGTGGAGCACCCTGCCGCTGTCGCCGTTTTTCCTGCCGATGGTCCACCAGCTTGTTCAATACGGCGCCACGATAAAAAAGGAACCCATGTTTCTATGGACCGGCCGCAACATCATCCTGAATGCGATTATGGGATCGGTGCCCGACAACACGGAATTGCAGGGGCCGGCGGAAGCAACCATCAAAATCCACAAGCTGAAATCCGGAACGGACACGGTCATGAGTGTGGAGCGGCTCAATCAACCCGGCATATATCACTTGAGCACACCGGGCCAGGCCGCCCCCGCGCCGGTGATGGCCGTCAACGTCATGAGAACGGAATCGGATTTGACCCGCATCAACCTGACGGATATTCCGGCCCTGCTCGGCGTTAAAAGGGTCAAGGTGGCCGAAAGCAAGGATGATTTACTGCGCCTGATCAAAGAACATCGGGTCGGACGCCCGCTGGGCGAACAGTTGTTGTGGCTGGCCTTTATCATCGGCATACTGGAGCTGTTTATCGCGAATCGGGCCAGTCGAAAAACGAGCACGCTGTCCGAGCAACTACTGGTTGAGAATTCGGGCCGCGTCAAAGGAAAGTCGTCGGCAGCATCATGACAGGCGAACTCATTTTTGAGCATACGGTGGCATTGCCATGGATCATCGCGGCCATGATCCTGGCTGTGGGCGTAGCCCTCTTCACGACCTGGCGGTATCTTCCCCGGAACAGGATCGCTCTGGGTCTGCTGCTGCTCCGGCTCCTGTTCCTCGGTCTGTTTTTGTGGTGCCTGCTCATGCCGATCCTCAAACGCGCCGTGACGGAAACGCTTAAACCACGTTTTCTCGTGGCCCTGGACACATCGGCCAGCATGACTATGGCCCCGGCGCCCGACCGGTCCAACCGATGGGCAGTGGCACAGTCCGTGCTGCGCCTGCCCTGGACCCAGGCGCTCGGCGCTCAATGCGCGGTGGACATCTATCCATTTGCCGGCGAGTTGGATGCCAAACGGTCATTAGCGGAAAGCCTGGCCTTGGCGCCTTCCGGCGATAATACCCGCCTGCGGGCCAGCCTGAAAAAACTTACGGATCGCTATAAAGGTCAGAACATCTGCGGCCTGCTCGTGTTAAGCGACGGAATTGATACGCGGGAAGTCAATGACGACTGGGCATCCGGGAAATGGCCATGCCCAATATATACCGTCCGGCTCGAAGAACCGGGCATCTGGAAAGTGGAACCGGATGTGCGTGTCGATTCGGTAGCAACACCCCGCCGGGTGGTGATCGGATGGGACACGGAACTCAAGGCAACCGTCTCCGGACAGGGCACCGGCGGCCAAGCCATTGACGTCCAGCTCTATGATGGCAACCGCCTGCTCCAGGAGGCGCCGGTGACCATCGCCGCTGACGGCGGCTCGCGGGAACTGACATTCCGTCTCAGCCATCCGGAAACCGGGAATTTCACCTACAAGATCATCATCCCGCCGCTGGCCAGGGAAACGCGCACGAACGATAATACCTTCGCCGTCAGCGTGCAGGTAATTGACACTAAGAACCGACTGCTATACCTGGAGGGCATCCCGCGCTACGAATCCAAGTTCCTGGTACGCGCGCTGAAGCGCGCCAAAGAAATCACACCGATCTGTTTTATCCGCGGCCCCGGCGGGCGCTTTCTCAGCTATGGGACCAGGAGTACGTCAGCCCCGGAGTTGAACGCGAGCATCCTGTCAAAATTCAAGATCATCATTCTCGGCGACCTGGACGCGGATGAACTGGGAAAAGAACGGGCCCAGGCGCTGGTGAAATTCGTGGAAACCGGCGGCAGTCTGGTACTGCTGGGCGGCGCCAAGGCCTGGGGTAAGCACGGCTTTGCCGCCACGCCCCTGGCCACGATTATGCCGATCAAGCAAACGGGCACGCTGGCCCTGCAGGAAGGCCGCTTCAACGTGGGGCTCACCCGCGAGGGCCGTTCGCATCCGGCATTTCTGGCCGATGACAAGCAAACGCCCTGGACCGAGATCCCCTCCGTATTATCGGTATTCCAGGGCGGCGCGGCAACGCCCGGCGCCATGACGCTCATAGCGACCGATCCCGACAGCCAGCCTGTCATCATCGCGCAACATTACGGACAGGGCAAAGTCATCGCCATTCTCACGGATTCCCTCTGGCGCTGGCAGCTCAATCCCGGCCAGGGAAACCCCTATTATCAGTTCTGGACGCGCCTGTTGCTCTGGCTATCGCCGGCGGAAGGCGATTTGAGGGAATACCAGCTGGATCTGTTTGCGGATTCCGAGCGGCTTTTCCTCGGTGATACCATTGACCTGCAGGCACGGCTGGGCGGAACTGAAACGCTCATCCCCCAGGACACGACCGTCACCTGTGAAATCCAGGGGCCGGATAAGCGGCGCCTGCCATTCACCATGGCCGGCCAGGAGGTCATGACCACTACCGGAAAAAAATTTCCTGGTTACGGTTTCCGTTTTACACCAACGGCGCCCGGCCTCTATAAAGCCATCGCTCTGGCACAATTAAACGGAAAGAAAATCGAGTCCACCCCTTACTCATTCTTTATCAAGCCGTTTACCCCGGAGTCCAATCCCCGACCGGCCAATGTGGCGGTTCTCAAGGCACTGACCGCAGCCAGTCATGGTCAATTCTGCGAACCCGCCGGCATCAACGATGTCCTGACCTCCATTCAAGTAAAGACCAGCGAGGAGGAACGGATAAATATTGTCTCATTATGGAATATTCTGCCAATTATAATTTGCTTAATGTCGTTGTTGGCCTTAGAATGGACATATAGAAAAGTCAAGAATATGGCGTGAGGAGGATTTTAACGTTGCCATGAGCATTATGTATTTGTAGGAGCGTCACTCCGCTGACGCGATTCGTTTCCAGCGCCTCGACGGAGCGAGGCTCCTACCTGGCAGATAAGATAAAGTTGCCCGTTAACTGACGGGCCTAATTAAATCCCAGAAAGGATAATTAATGATATTTAATTTTCTTAAACGCATGTTCTGGATGGCCGGAATTCTGCTGGCAGTGCCCTGCCTGGCCGCCGCGGGATCCAACCTGGTCGTCAACGGCGGATTCGACAGCACCAATAGTTTTTTATACGGCTGGAAATACAATTATGAGAACACCGGCAACGCGTGGTACGCCGGCAATCACCTCCACGTAGCGGTCACGAACGATGGGAACCGGCATAAGGTGCTGACCTTGACCGGCGATTACAAGATACTTTGGGTCGAAGGTCAGGGTGTCATAGTGGACAGTTATCCCATTCCGGTGCAACCGGGCGGCAGGTATAAGCTCACGGTTTCAGCCCGCTCAGAGGGCCCCAATTGCCGCATCCTGGTGGAAGGCTATCGCTGGCGACCGGGC
>CAYQNY010000136.1:0-8923 GCA_964418925.1 uncultured Verrucomicrobiota bacterium | reverse complement strand
CCGGTGATCTTTGATACGCATCATCCGATGTATCGTGGAGTGGGCTACGACTACACCAAATACAAGGAAGATATTACACGGTTCTGTCGCGACTACCGAGAGGTCTGGGTGCGGCGCGCCGACTACCCCGACGACACGGTTCCTTGTGTTGCCCCGCAAATGGGTGGGGCGATCGAGGCGGCTTTCCTTGCGGGAACGATCCAATGGGGTTCGGAAATGAGCGTGCTTGTGCCGCACCACCCGCTGGTCGGATGCGCCGATCTGCAAGCGGTTCAGTTTGACAGGACTAACCCCTATTTCGAACGCGTGTGCCGCGAACTGGCTTTCCTGGCGCGGTCCTCCCTGGGGGATTTCGGCATCAACTTTGAAGCGTCGCTGTCCCTGACGACAACCATTTCGCAATTGCGCGGCGGTACGCAATTCATGCTGGATATCGTGGACTGCCCGGACAAGGTCCGCCATCTAGCGGAAGTGGTGACGGGGGCCTTGCTGGCTGTGCAGGCCGAAGTGGATCGTCTAAATATACTGCCGGACGGAACAGCCCATCGTTGGTTGAACTATTGGAATCCTGGCCGGGGCTTCTGGTTCTCTGAAGACGATGCGGTCATGATATCGTCCGAGATGTATCGCGACCTCTTCCTGGATCTAGACCGGCGACTCTGTTCTGCCACGGACATCGTGGTGGCTCACTGGCATACGGCGGGCCTGCACTTAATCCCGGTGCTTCTGGAGATACCGAATCTTCGTATGGTCCAGCTATCTTTCGACCCCAACGGACCGAGCTTGGAGCGCGTCCTGTCCGCATGCTGCGAGATTGAGACGGCGGGGCGCAGGATCTGTTTTCAGATGAGCTACGACGAGAACCTGCTACGGATGGTCTTCAAGACGCTGAGGCCCGAGTCCTGCATGTTCTACTTCAATTGTGCGCGCGACAAAGCCGATGTAGTGTGTATCCTGAAGTTCATCGAGCACATGGCAAGAGAACACAAGAAAAAGGAGTGGATTTGATATGAGCAGTATCTCTCTGAACGGCAGGTGGCGTTTTATGATCGATCAGGATCCGGAATACCATAAAGGTTCTGACTATTCACGGCCAACCGATTTGCGCCATTGGCAAACGGTGCCGGTGCCGGGGTGCTGGAATCGGTATAATGCGCGCTATGATCTTTTCGAAGGCGTGGCCTGGTTTGTCCGTGAGTTTGACGTAGCGGACCTGCCGGCGGAGCCTGTGGCGCGGCTCCATTTCGGCGGCGTCAATTACCTGACCGATATATTTCTAAATGGACAAAAAGTCGGTTCCCATGAAGGGGGCTATACGGCGTTTGATCTGGACGTGTCCAAGGTATTGAAATCCGGCAATAATCGCCTGGCGTTGCGAGTGGATAACCGGCATTTGAAAATGCGCCTGCCGGCAGTGCTCGGCTGGTACAACTATGGCGGGATTCACCGGGATGTGACCTTGACTGTGACCCGGTTGGCCCAGATTGCCCAGGTGCGCGTGGACACGCCGCCGCATGGCACCGGCGCGTCCGGCGAACTGACGGTGCGAACAACACCCTCACAACGTGCGTTAACGGTGAAGGCGCGGCTCATGAGTCCGGAAGGCGCCTGTCTCTGGCAGGGCGAGAGTCAGGCGCAAGACGCGTGGATGCTGACCTTTAATCTGAAAGAGGCGCAACTTTGGTCGCCTGAAGCGCCGCGGCTTTATCAATGTGCCGTGGAATTGCTCGATGGCGATGAGGTTCTCGACCAACGCGAGATTTTTTTCGGCATTCGCAAGCTGGCGGTGGATAGAACGCGGATTCTGTTAAACGGGCAACCACTGTTTTTGCGCGGGATGTGTTATCTCTACGATCATCCTGCTTCGGGCGTTGTTTTTGACCCTGCTGTCGCGACGCGGGATTTGGATGATATGCAGGCCATGGGAGTTAATTGCCTGCGCAGTCATTTTCCCGTGCCGAATTTTTTCCTGGATGAATGCGATCGCCGCGGGATGATGCTTTGGCTGGAAGTGCCCATCTACTGCGTTGCGCCGTCCTCCGGCGCCGGCGGCAGCGTTTTTGCTGAGGGCGGTGTGCAGGCTCTTGCTTTGCAGATGTTACGGGAGATGGTGGACCAGGCGGTCAATCATCCCAGCGTCATTCTGTGGAGTGTGGGCAATGAGTGCAATGCCGATCACCCCGAAGCGGTGTCTTTCTTTCGCGCCTGCGTGGAGCAGGTCAGGACATCGGATCCGACGCGATTGATCAGTTACGCATCCCTGTATGGCGGCGTCGGTTGTCTGGCGGAACTGGTGAATGTTATCGGCATTAACGAATATTGGGGCTGGTATGACCGCATTGCCCAGGATGGCACTATGGAAACGGCGCCGGCCGCGATTTGGCCTTGTGATCTTTCCAAGCTGGATGCTTGTTTGCGCGAGAAATCCGTGCTGGGCAAGCCCCTCCTACTGACTGAATTCGGCGCCGATGCCGAACCGGGATTTCGCTGTGCCGGGCGTGACCTTTGGTCAGAAGATTACCAGGCGGCTTTGCTTCAAAAACAAATAGAAATTGCAGCTCGCCATCCGGCGGTTTGCGGTACGTTTCCGTTCTGCTATTGCGATTATCGCGATCCATCCAAGCCCATCAATCATCATTGGCATGGACTCAATTTAAAAGGGATCGTGGATTATCATCGGAATCACAAGCTGGCCTGGCGGGCCGTTCAACGGGCCTATCAATCCTTGTCTGGAAAAGCACTGACGTGATGGAACGCGTCCCTCCATAAATATTGTGATGGCACATTGTTGTGTCATGGAGGGACACGCTCTGTCGTGTCCGTAAAGGAAGTTTATTAGTTGTCTCTGTTGAATATAAGTGATCAGAGCCAGTCGAACAGGAGAAATCTATGAATCCAAGTCGGTTTAAAAAATTGTTTCCGTTAGGGTCCCATTTATGCCGTGAGCCCATGCCGCCCATGAGCGAGATGAAACGCGATATGGAGAACCTGAAACGACACGGCTTCAATCTGATCAAGCTCCAGGAACATTGGCAGATTGACGAGCCTGAGGAGGGTAAATACGACTTCAGCCGGTATGAGGAATTGATTGAACATGCGGCCAGGTTGGATCTGGGCGTGTATCTTGGCCTCACTTGTGAACAAGCGCCGGCCTGGTTGTGGCATAAGTATCCGGATTGCCGCATAGTGGGGCGCAACGGCCTGTCGGTGGCCTATCAGGCGCAGACAACGCTTCCATCAGACGGCAAGCCCGGTCCTTGTTTTGACCATCCCGGCGCAATGAAAAATATGCTTCGATTTACCCGCAAACTGGTTGAAACTCTGGGACGATTTGAAAACGTTGTTGTCTGGAACACTTTTCAGGAAATTGGCTGGTGGGATTGTTATTGCCCATGCACCCTGAATAATTTTCAGCAATGGCTTAAAGAAAAACATGGCGATCTTGACGCGCTAAACCGGGCGTGGAACACGCGTTACGCCGATTGGGCGCAAATCCTGCCGGAACGCTGTCAGAATAAATACCCTTGCGCAATTGAAATTGAATGGATCTATTTCATGTATAATGTTCGCATGGGAATATTTTTACGGGCCAAGTCGGAGGTAATCCGCAAGACAGATCCTATGCATCGTCCGGTATTTGCTCACAGGGCGCCTACAGTTATCGGTTCCGGGCAGGACTGGACTTATGCCAGGTGTCAGGATTTTCTGGGGTTATCATCTTATCCAGCATGGGAATGTAGCAATTCATGGGATGATGGTTATAAGCGTCCGTTCAAACGCGAGTATGCTTTGCGCGCGGAAATGTGGAACAAATTGGCATTACAATTCGATCATATCCGCTCCGCAAATCGGCCGGGACGTCCCGTATGGGCGGCTGAATTTCAGGGTGGACCGGTCAGCACCGGATTCCATAAAGGACGTGTTCCCTCCACGGATGACATCCGCCGCTGGATGTTGACCGCGCTTGGAAGCGGTGTAACCGCGCTTTCCTTCTGGGTCACGCGCGCCGAGATTGCGGCCGCGGAATGCAACGGATTCAGTCTGCTGGACAGCGCGGGCGATACGACGCCGCGTTTTGAGGAAGCCGCCCGCATCGGGCAGGCGCTCAACCGCCATGCCGATATTTTTAGTCAACCGACAACACCTCAAAGCGCGGTGGCCATTTTTATCAATGAGCGCAATTACCAGCACTGCGCCACGATGGCGCAGGGCGGCGAGCATCTGACCTACAGTGTGCGCGGATGGTATCGACTTTTGTGGGATGCCGGCATTCCCGTTGATTTTGTGGAAGCCATGGAGTTGGATGAACCTTATCTGGCAAAATACAAAGCGATTATTATGCCGTTTCCTCTGTCGCTTTCCGAGGAAGTGGCGCTAAAGCTAACGCGATATGTTGAATCAGGAGGCCATTTGATCAGCGAGGCTTGTCCGGGCCGGATTAACGAATATGCGTTCTGCAACCGCGGCGAGCTTTCGCCGGCGATGGCTAAGTTGTTCGGTGTGCGGCAGGAAAGTTTTGCCATGGTTCGCGAGCCGGATGGCGGTAACCGCTGGTCGCCGCCGGAACGCACGTGGGGCGAGTATCTGGATGCCGCCATGCTGGAGGGCGCCGGATGTCTTGCCGGGCACCAACTCCGTGCCAACGTGTATATTGAAACCTTTGTCTGCAGGGACAGCGAACCCTGTCTGATGTATGGCGCACAGGTGGCTGGTGTGCGGCGCGCCGTGGGGAAGGGGATGGCTGTTCTGCTGGGGACCTACATCGGCCACAACGGCACGGCCTATAATGATACGGAAACCCGCACGGCTGTGGCCACGTTGCTGAAAAGCGCCGGAATTGTCAGTGCCCATGCCGGGCAACTACTCCTGCGCAAACGGGTAATTCCTGGCAAGGAAGTCTGGTTTTTTACAAATCCCACCGAGCAGACCGTAACCGAAGTCGTCAACGTGGCCGGATGGCGGGCCGTGGAAGATTTATTGGGTGATTCATTGCCTCGTGACGGTGATTCGGTTGCATTGACCGTCAATAGTCTGGACGTGTGCACGCTCGTGTTAACGTAAAGTTCTGCGAAATGAGAGAGTTGTTTGTTAAGAATGATTTCTGCATTTTGCAGAAATCATAACCGACTATGACTGAGATAATGGATACAGGATATGGTTGCCCGTTGGAATTGACTCCGATCCGGGATGAGGCCTATGTCTTGGATCTGAGCTTGGCGCGCATTGATGCGGATCAATACATGGCCGTGTGGATCGAACGGTATAAGGGGCGGGAATATGTCTGCTGGCGGCGGTATGAGAATCGGTCTCTCGGTACTGTTCATCGTATTCAGGCCGTGCGCGGGCATCCCTGCGCGCCACGTTGCGTGGCGGAGCGCATCCTGTGGCGCGAATATCTCGATGCGTGGGGGACCGTCTATGAAGTTGCCTTACAAGAGGACGGCTGCCGGAAGGAAAATCCTGCTGATATCGTTTTACTGAATGCGCACAACTGCGGTGAAATGGTTTGCGTGGCGGACCGCGATGGGACGCTTTGGCTTTTGGCGGAAACGCGAAAGAATGACGGGATCGGACTGCGGCTACTGAAGAAAGAAAAAACAACGAACGAATGGCGCCATCAATATCTCGTTGGGAATGGGTGCGATTTTTGTGTTCGTCCCCGCCTTTGCGCCGGAACAGACGGTGTGCTGGCAACATGGGACGAATACATGCGCGGGCATTACCGTGTGGCGACGCAAATAGTGTCCGGCACGGGTTCACGGCCTTCGGGCGTTCTGCCCGTACAAGAAACCGCGTGGGAGTCTCTCTCGTGTGCGGCGTGCGCAAAAAACGGGGTTTGGTATGTTGCGCGCTGTCGGGAAAGGCTGATTGAGCTTGACGGAGGCGCGGCGAACCATCACTCGGAGATGGTCGTAGCTGTACACGGCAATGGTATGTGGCGCGATGTGGCGCAGGTCGATATTGATCATGCGCTGAACCCCTGGATGGCGGCCTACTGGGGACTTCGACGTTTTCCCGTGCTCGTCGCCGGAGAGAATTGGGTGTGGTTGTTGTGGGAAGAAAAACAGGATGTTAAGGCCATGGGGCCGAGTCTTGGCCGGTTGTGCGTGGTCAAAGTTGCGGCAGATGGAATTGAGGGTGACCCGGTCGTGCTCCTTCCGGACAAGTGCATGTTCGTTGTCGAGACAAACCCGGTTGCGCCTGAGTTGTCCGTGGCAACCAAGACTATGATGAAGGCATTTGAGTTTCATCTTCCGTATGAATTACATGATTTGAATCTTGCCGGCCAAGCGGGGCGGCGTCCCTCCGATCTTGATTCGAACCGCAACTCGCCGGCGTTTCTTGTGCGGTCATTTGAAACGGATCGACGCCGGCTTGACGGGACGCCATACAATCTCTTTTTTGGCGATCCCCATGTGCACAGCCGTCTTTCAATGGATTTGGACGGTGAGCAGGATGAGTTGTACCACTTGGCCAGGGATATTGCGGGCCTTGATTTCGTGATATTTACGGAAAACGACGGTACACGCTACACCGAGCCGCTTGCGCCGGCCGATTGGGAGAGGAATCGGTGGATGGCGGATATTTTCAATGCGCCAGGACGTTTCACGGCGTTGGTCGGATGGGAATACACGTTGCACGAGCGTCCCGGGCATCCTGAATCGCGCAATTCGCATCGGAGCGTGATTTTTCCCGGAAATGACGGTCCCCTCTATTCATGGGTTGACGATATAGCCCCTACACCGCCGGATCTTGTGAATCGTATGCGAGGAACCCGCGCGTTGCTTCATCATCATCATCCCGGTGGATTCGACATCACGGACGATTCCCTTGAATGCAATATCGAGGTGTGCAGTGGCTGGCATAACTGTATGCGGATGCCGGGTTTCGTTAAGAATCTTCATGCGTTGCTGCACAAAGGGTTCAAACTGGGATTCCTTGGCGCAAGCGACAACCATGAGCGCAACCCCGGCCTGGGCGGAGCGCTTACCGGCGTTTGGGCCGAAAAGAACACGCGCGAATCCATTTTCGATGCGTTTCGACAACGCCGTATCTTTGCCAGCACCGGTCTCAGGCCCGACCTGCGTTTCATGGTTGACGGCGTATTCATGGGCGGGTCAGGCAGCACATCCGGGGACCCTGTTGTATGGGTTCGGGTCCGTTGCGGCGCGCGAATACGTCGGATTGAGATTGTCCGGGACGGCGGGGTGGTGAATGCCAGGGACTACGACGGTTGCGAGGTGGAATTCGACTGGGCAGACAAGGAATGCGCACCCGGAGAACACTTTTACTATGTGCATGTTATCTTTGCAGGTGAGGACAAGTCTCTGCCGTGGAATCTTGCCCCCGCATATGGTATCGATGCGTGGAGCAGTCCGGTATGGGTGAAACGATGCAAGTGAAGGCAGGTTGCGATGAATAAGCAATCCACCGGTCTGCGGAATGCCATTAACAAAAGGAAACCGTAAATGAAACCAAAACAACAACCAGTCAGCAAAAAAAGGATGCGCACCAAATGCCTTCCATTTGAGTTTCCGGGCGTCAACTGGTTCGATCGTCAGGAGGAACAGGCCGCCTTACGCGTGATCAGGGCTAAAAGTCCGTTCCGTTATTATGGGCCGAAATGCGGATTTGAAGTGGATCACCTGGAACAAGAATTTGCCAAGGCTATGGGGGTGAAGCATGCCTTGGCAGTAAGCAGTGGCACGCAAGCCCTGGCCACGGCTATGGCGGCACTGGGTGTGGGACCGGGTGCCGAGGTGATCGTTCCCGCTTATATGTGGATTGCCATTGTGGCGGGCATCGCCCGCCTGGGCGCCATCCCGGTGTTGGCTGATATTGACGATTCCTTTACGCTCGATCCGCGTCGGCTGGAAAGACGCATCACGAAACGGACCCGGCTGATAGTAGTCGTCCACATGAGCGGCGCGCCTGCTAATATGACGGCCATCCTCAAGGTGGCTCGTAAATACAAAATTCCCGTCCTGGAGGATGGCGCCCAATGCAATGGCGGCTCGTTCCGCAAAAAAAAGATTGGTTCCATGGGCGCTATGGGCATCTTCAGTTTTCAGTTGAATAAAAACATGACTACCGGCGAAGGCGGGATGATCGTCACTAATTCACTTCATCTGTTCCGGCGGGCTTCGGCCATTCATGATCTCGGCTATCCACGGATCAACGGCCGGCTAGTCATGGAAAACGGACCCTACGCGCTCTTGGGAGTTGGCGGACGACTGAACGAAATGGCCGGCGCCATCGGACGTGTCCAGTTGAAGAAACTGCCTCATGTCGTTGCGGCGATGCGGAAAGCCAAAACGCAGATCAAGAAAGGCATTACGGGCATCCGGGGGTTGTCTTTCCGTCGGCTCAACGATGTGAAGGGCGATACCGCCGCCTTCCTGATCATTCTGCTTCCGGATGCGGAACGGGCCGGGAAATTCGCCCAGGCGCTTAATGCCAATAATATTTATGCCGGCATGTCGCCGACCATGCGCGTCGCGGATTTCGGCATGCATGTCTATTCCAACATCCATTCGCTGGTGGGGAAACACAGCAACAGTCCGGATGGATTTCCATGGACGCTGGAAGCTAACAAACACAGTGTGTATAACTATGCCAAGGGGGCCATGCCGGTGTCCGATGCGTTGATGGAGCGGAGCGTCATCATGCCGATTCCATCGGTCATGACAGCCCGTGATATCCGGGATGCGATCGCAGGCATCCGCAAAGCCGCCGGCGCTGGTACGATTGTTCATTGATCTGTCACAACGAATATGAGGATGAACCATGCAACCATTGATGCCCTGTGTCGGAGTAGCCGCATTGTCGAGTCCCATGGAAGTCGGGGCCGGACGGGCGCCTCAAGCGGCGGATGATCTGGTCAAATTGCTGGCGCAAAACGGCTGTGATGTGCTTGAATTGG
>CAYQNY010000135.1:0-8934 GCA_964418925.1 uncultured Verrucomicrobiota bacterium | reverse complement strand
TACCCGCATGCAAGCAGTCAAGCACTACTTCCATCGACGCGTTCCTGCCCGCAAAGGCATCGAGTATTGAAGTGTTGGGCATTCCTTAAAGAGGGCAAAAGCGGATATGGCATTTCGTGTTCATCAATGGTCCGGCCTTCACGGTCAGAATTTCCGCTTCGGCAGAATAGTGGCCGGCGGGATCGAGCGGCTTAAAGCGTATGTCCGGGCCAATCCGTTGGCGCAGAAAGTCATAATCAGCGCCGGCTTGCATCTGATCCTCATTGTCGGTCTGCTGGTGGGGTCTGTGGTGTCCTACCGGGTGCTGGCGCCGCGCGCGTTATCCCCCTTTGATCTTCAATCCATCGGGATGCCCGGTCCGGCCGGTGGTGTGGCAGCGGCAGCGGCCAGCCGGCCGGAGGATGGCCTGGAAATCGCCAAGCGAAAACCCGTCAAAAAGAAAGTCGCAACCCGAAAACCGTCTGTGAAAAAACCGGCGTCAACCAGGACCAAAAAACTGTCAAAGAGCCAAATCCAGAAACTGTTGGGATCGGCGGTGAAAAACGTGGGATCGGGCTCTGCCGCGGCCGGGCATTCCGGAACCGGATCCGGCGGCGTGTATGATCCGTTCGGCTGGTATTATGCGAAGGTCCGGGCGGTCATGTACGAGGCCTGGCAGCAGCCCAGCGCGCTGGCCGGTCAGAAAGGCTTGATCACTCGCGTGCTGATCCGGGTTCAGCGGGATGGCCGGATTACGCGGCGTTCCCTGGTTCAGCCTTCCGGTAACGCTCTCATGGACGCTTCGGTGATGAATGCCGTAAAGTCCGTTCAGCGTATTCAGGAACTGCCCCCCGGTTTTGGCGGCGCCTACAAGGCAATCACCATTGACTTTGAATTGACGGAAACACTTCCAGGGGAATAGGCGGGCATTCAGCCTTGGCATCCAGTCCTGATTTATCCAAGGGCTTAACATTCCGGTCGCCATTTGGATAGAGCCGAACTATCCCTAAACATAAAAAAAGATTCCGTGCTTTATCAGGATGCCACTGGCAATTGGATTATCATGCTGTCGGCCAGTGACTATGCGATTTCGAGCATTGCGGGTTTCGGCGGCGCCGGTTATACGCCGGTGCCGTGAGGAGCCTTGGCAGTCAGCGGTCAGCCGTGAGCAGTTAGCTCAGCTTGATGTATAGTAATTTCCGACTGAGGCGGATCAGCCTATGGCTGACAATCATGTGCAGTTCTGGCCCGCCTGCAGCGCTGGAGCGCAGCGACTGCGGGCAGGCGAACTGCCGCTACACCACTCGTTCTCATGGCTTGGGTTGTGTAGAGGCCGTTCGAGAGAACGGCAAATCCCGCGAAGCGCGGGACAGGCTTGCCCCGCCTGGCGGGGCCTAATTTGATGATCTGGCAGTCTTGAGCGCTGGAGCGGTGGCTATTCCGGACAAGGGAGCAAGGGGCTTGGCGGTTTCCCCGGAGCGGCCCTCGATGGCTGTAACCAGCCGGCTTACCAGCGCGTCACGGCGTTTTGTCCGTTCTGCGGGCGCGAGGCCGGATACATCCATATAGCCGGCAGCTATCTGGCCATGGCCGCCGGCTGAACCTTCCTGCTTCCCGATCAATAACCTCAACAGTCGTGCGCAGTTCGCGTCAGGCAGTTCACTCCGCAGGGAAATCATCAGCCGGTCTTCCGTGAATGCCGTGCAAAATGCCCAGGTGATCCGTTCTATGCGCAGAAGCAGGTCGGCGATTTCCGCGACGATTTCCGGCTGGGACACCGCGGTCAGGTGTGTCCAGGACACGCGCCCATAGGTCGCAGCGTTGTGGACGGCTTCGGCCAGATAGCTGTAATAAGCGCGCGGTAGTGAAGCATTTTTAATTTCCCCCAGGATCTTCAAGTTGCATTGGGAAAGCAAGGATGTATAAGCTTCCATGTCCCGGGCCGATGCATGGCGGGTGAAATCGAATGTTTCTGTCGTGATCGCATAGGTCATGATCGAGGCCAGCCATTTTGGCAGGGGGATTCCGGCCACGATCAGGCATTCCACCAAGCGTGTCGTCATGGCCCCGAACGCGGGGCTGAGGTCGACAAAAAGGGCCGGGGGGATTTTCCGTTTGCCCTGGGGGTGATGATCGAACACTCCGGTCGGCCGGGCGAACGGCGGCACCGTGACATTACCGCTCCAGGGCGCCGTATCCACGAAAATCGTGGGGACATGGTGCCCGCCGCGCCATTGATGGGGAGCAATCCACTTGTACTTGAAATTCCGGAGCAGTTCCCGGTTTTCAGCGCGGGAGACCATGCCGCTGAACATAATCCGGCTCTTCAGGTCCCAGCGTTCCTTCAGGAGCAGGTGCAGAGCCGCGGCCGAGGCCAGGGCATCCGGATCCGGGTAATCGTGAAGCAGAATCAGAACTGTCCGGTGGGCGGGAAGCTTGGCTCCCAAATCATCCAGGAGCCGTTCCGTTTCGGCGATGACAGTGGACTCCATAAGCTATTTCACGAGCACACCGATAAGTACGCCGACCACGATAAAGCCCAAGAAAACCAGGGATTTGATGGCTGTCACGGTGGTAAAGATCAGGTCCACGGTCACATTACGGCCAGTGCCCATCGAGTTAAAGACCAGCACCAGTGCCGTCAACCCGAGAATAATAAATGCGTAAATAACTTTTTTGCTCATGGCTCCTCCTCTGCCGTAACGGTTATTATTGCCGCCCCGGTCTGATTTTTTCATTTCCGAAGATATATTTTTAATATCCCACGCCCGCGCGCTCCTCTTGAAGCGGATCCGTCTATGGCGGGGACCTTTGATTATACCGCTCACCGCCTTGTCCGCCGAAGCCACCGGGGCGAAGGCGGATTACTACTCACTGCTCATGGGCTTTCCACCTCGGTCGCAAGCCGCCGATAACAGTCATAAGTAGTTGTGTCGAAACACACAAACACAACCTTGCGCAACGTCCGGTTGGTCTTTAGAAAGCAACGGGTTTCTGATAAGGCGATACGCGCCGCGCGTTCCACCGGGAACCGGTAGGCCCCGGTACTAATTGACGGGAAGGCTATTGTGGCAATTCCGTGCGATTCTGCAAGCGAAAAACATTGACGATAACAGCCGGCCAGCAGGGTGTCCTCGTCGTGGTTGCCGTCCCGCCCGCCTTCGCCGTCGCTATGTTCCTGGCTACGGCGGGCAGGCCAGACCGGACCCACGGTATGGATAATCCAGCGGGCGGCCATCCGGTAGCCGCGCGTGATTTTGGCGGCGCCGGTCGCACATCCGTGTAAGGACCGGCATTCGTCCAGCAATTCGGGCCCGGCCGCGCGATGAATAGCGCCATCCACACCACCTCCGCCCAGCAGGGTCGTATTAGCCGCGTTGACGATGGCTTCCACGTTCTGTTGCGTGATATCGCCCGGGATAATCTCAATGCGCGCGTTCATACCGGTATCCCAGCAAACAACCGGCGGTTTGTCAAGCGGGGAGGGGCTGTTCTGTGATTGAACCCGTCATGGTGTTGTGATAATATCCAGCCCAGAAAATTTATTCATATCAGATATCATTGGTTGGACTTATGGAACAAACCCCTTCTCCGGGACAGCATATTCTGGCGTGTTGTGGCGACACAATGGAGTTCAAGCTCCAGCTTGCCGATTCCAAGCCGGGGCAGGCTTATCTGCGCACCAACATCGGGCATGCCGCCGCCGCCCGTCAGGCGATTATCCAAGAAGTTCTGGAGCGTCAGCCCCGGCTGGCTGAGGATTGGTTCGATATTCCCATGCGTCAGGCTGATAATCGCACCTTTCGTCTGGTCCTGCCGCTGATTGAACCCGGCCATTTTGAGGCCAAGGCGTTTTTTTTGCCGACGCAAAGTCCTTCGCCCGTCCCGCAATGGCCGCCAGGGCCGAATACGATAGTCAATGTCCATCCCGCTGTCTATGGCGGGGCCAACAGCCTGTACAATGCCTTTGTCCGGCAGTTTGGCGGCAATAAACAGGGCGGGGCCGAGCCCACGACCGCGCAGGCGAATGTGATCGAGACGTTGGCTGGCCGTGGCTATGCTGTGATTCCACCGTCCGGCACTTTCCGCGACCTGGTCCGGGAACTGGATTTCATCATTCACCGTTTGCATTGTCGTATCATCCTGCTTTTGCCTATTCATCCCACACCGACCGTGTACGGGCGGATGGGGCAGTTCGGCAGTCCCTACGCGGCCCTGGATTTCATGGATGTGGATCCGGCCCTGGCGGAGTTCGACCGGCAAGCCACGCCTTTGGAACAGTTCCAGGAGCTGGTGGACGGCGTTCATGCCCGGGGCGCCCGCCTGTTTCTTGATATTGCCATTAATCATACCGGGTGGGCCGCCAAGATGCACAGCCTGCATCCCGACTGGCTCGTCCGGGATGCGGATGGGACAATCCGTTCACCCGGGGCCTGGGGGGTTGTCTGGGAGGATTTGACGGAGCTCAACCATGCCCAAGGCGAGTTGTGGAAATATCTGGCCGACGTGTTCCTCACCTGGTGTCGGCGCGGCGCGGATGGATTCCGGTGCGACGCCGGCTACATGATTCCCGTGCCGGCCTGGGAGTTTATCGTGGCCACCGTGCGCCGGGAGTTTCCCGACACGCTCTTTCTGCTGGAAGGCCTGGGGAAGAAAGTCGAGACGACGACGGCTTTGCTTAATGTCGCCAATCTGAACTGGGCCTATTCGGAACTATTTCAGAACTATGATCGCCGGCAGATCGAAACCTATCTCCCCTCCGCGATCCGCATATCCGCGGGCGACGGCCTGATGATGCATTTTGCGGAAACCCACGACAACAAACGCCTGGCCGCCCGTTCAATTCCTTATGCCCGGATGCGGACCGCCCTGTCGGCGCTCTGTTCCACCCGCGGCGCCTTCGCGTTTGCCAACGGGGTTGAGTGGCTGGCCACTGAAAGAATTGACGTCCATGGACGGGCTGCCCTCAATTGGAACAGCCGCGAGAATCAGGTGGAGGCCATTGCCCGGCTCAACAGCCTGCTCAGCATTCACCCCTCCTTTTTCGGCGGCGCCCGGCTCCGCCTGATTCAGCGGGGCGATGGTAACAGCATTGCCTTGCTTCGCCAGCACCCGCTGCTCAAAGCGACCCTGCTGGTTTTGGTCAACCTGGATGATACCAAGGCCCAGACCGTTGCCTGGAACAGCCAAGACGTTGCAGTGCCCGCCAAGGGATGGATTGACCTGCTGTCGGAAAAGCGGGTGTCCGCGACAGTGTCCGCAGATCAGGTCATGATCACCCTGGCGCCGGGCGCGGCGCTGTGCCTGACCGAGCATCAGCAGGATCTTGAACTCATTCGTTCAGCCGAAAAAGCAGGCGCAACAGTGCCGGATCAGGTTCAACACCAATGTCTGCGCGCCCGGGCGCTGGAAGCGCTTTCCGTGTATCGCGGCGCAGGCGATATTTCCGATGTGGATCCTGACCGCCTGGCGACGGACCTGGCAACAGACCCGGCCGGGTTCTGCCGGCGCCTCAGCCCGGAGAGTGGCAACGTGGTGAGATGGGAATGGCCGCGGGATTTGAAGCGCGAGGTCATGCTCCCGCCGCGTCATTTTCTGGTCGTCACCGCGCCGGCGCCGTTCCGTCTGCAGGTGGTCGGTGATGGCGCGCGGGTTCTGCGTCAGGCTGATGCCTTGCCGCAGACGGACTTGTCCCGCCCTAGTGCCTTGACGAAGGGGGCTGGGCGGCCTGCCTGCGCGGAGCGCTCTCACGAAGCCAGGTTCTTCGCGCTGCTGCCGCCGTTCCCCGTGCCGCGCGAGCCGCAGGCCTGTGAACTCCGGGTTACCGTGTATCAACAGGAAGCAACCAAACATACGACGGGCCATCTGCTGATCATGCCGCCGGGCGAACAGGTCCGGGTGCCGGTTGCTTTTGCGCGTGAATCATTGCTGGAGCCGCATCGGCTGGTGCTGGGAACCAATGGCCGCGGCGGCATGCTGCGCGCCGGCGTGACCTGGGCGGAGCTCCGCAGTCGTTATGATACCCTGCTGGCGGGCAACCTGAGTGTCGAGATGCCGGAGGATCGGTGGATTATGCTGACCCGCTGTCGGGCCTGGCTTGTTTATCACGGCTATTCCCAGGATATTACCATTGACCGGGAACAGGAGTTTATTCATGACGGTTCGGCCGGACTCTGGCGTTTCCGCGTGCCGTTCGGTCATGGCCGGCTGGTCTGGTTTGACATCCGCGCGGAAATGCTTGCGGAGCGGAACGCGGTGCGCCTTTCGTTTTACCGCCGGCCTTGCGTGCCGGGTCAGGGCTGTCTGGCGGATGACTGCCCGGTCACCCTGATTGTTCGTCCCGACGTCGAAGACCGTAATTTCCACGCAAACACCAAGGCGTATGCGGGACCGGAAAAATCCTGGCCGGCGGCGATTCATCCGCAGGAACGCGGATTCACCTTTGCGCCGGATGCCAACCGGGGCCTGAACATGACGGCTTCCGCGGGGAAATTTCAGGTGGAGCCGGAGTGGTGCTATATGGTGCCGCACCCGGTTGAAGCGGAACGCGGACTGCCGGCGGCGTCTGATCTGTTCAGCCCGGGTTATTTCCGGCTTTTGCTGGCAGGCGGGGAAGAGGCGGTGATCATGGCGCAGATATTGACGCCCGGTGAGAACGAAGTCTTGCCGGCGCCACGGCGGCGGAAAATCAAAGTTTACCCGCCTGCGGCGGCGCCTTTGGCGACTTGGGCGCCATCGGCCGAACCCCGGCCATTGCTGGATGTGCTGGAGCAGGCCATGCGTCAGTTCATCGTGCGGCGGGGTGAGTTAAAAACCGTTATTGCCGGTTACCCGTGGTTTCTCGACTGGGGCCGGGACACGCTGATCTGCGCCCGCGGTATGATTGCCGCCGGTATGCGGGAGGAGGTCGGCGCGATCCTTAAACAGTTTGCCCGTTTTGAAAAAAACGGGACCCTGCCGAATATGATCCAGGGCGAGCGCGCGGATAACAGGGATACGTCCGACGCCCCCTTGTGGCTGATCGTGGCCTGTGCCGACTGGTGCCGCTCCGCCGGGCATCATAAATTACTGGATGCATCCTGTGGCGAACGTACGCTGCGCCAGGCGCTGGAGTCCATTGTCCGGGGCTATATCCAGGGAACGCCGAATGGCATCCGGATGGATGCTGAGTCCGGCTTGATTTTCAGCCCGGCCCATTTTACCTGGATGGATACCAATTTTCCGGCCGGCACGCCGCGAGCAGGCTACCCCATTGAAATCCAGGCGCTCTGGCATGCCGCCTTATCCTTTATGGCCCGAATATGCCATGATTCCCAGTGGTCCCAGCTGGCTGACCGTGTGCAGGAATCGGTGCGGCGTTATTTCTGGAATCATCAACGCGGATATTTAGCCGACTGCCTGCATACGCCGGGCGGAGAATCGGCGGCATCAGCCGCGCCGGACGATGCCCTGCGGCCCAATCAACTGCTGGCCTTGACCCTTGGCGTTGTGACGGATCAGGAAATGGGGCGGCGCGTTTTGGCCGCCTGCGAGGAACTTCTCGTGCCTGGCGCCATTCGCACTTTGGCCGACCGGCCGGTGGAATTTCCCTTGCCGATCAAGCGGGACGGGCGTCTGATCAATGATCCTCTGCATCCGTACTGGGGCCGATATGAAGGTGATGAAGACAGTCGTCGTAAACCGGCCTATCACAACGGCACAGCCTGGACCTGGCTGTTTCCATCGTATTGCGAAGCCTGGGTTCAGATGCATGGGGCAGGGGGCAGGGATGCCGCGCTGGCCTGGCTGGCCGGTAGTGTGCGGATCATTAATGCCGGTTGTCTTGGTCAGATACCGGAAATTCTCGACGGCGATTATCCCCATCAGCTCCGGGGGTGTGATGCCCAGGCCTGGGGCGTCACTGAACTGTACCGCGTGCTGAAAAAGATCGAGACCCTATAAGCATTTACCCGCGAAACATCTCCCTTCGCGCCGAAACTTCGGCGGGACAGGCGCGAAAGAATTTTCACCACAAAAGAAGATCATATTCTGAAAATATCTGGCTTGTCCTGAAAATTCCATAATCCGCATTCCGCAATCTAAAATCCGCAATTGTTGTGTTCTGCGCTTGCATTCCCCCGCTGGTTTATCTAGTGTTTCTGCCGGAGGCTTAGCTCAGTTGGTAGAGCAGCTGACTCTTAATCAGCGGGTCGGGGGTTCGAGCCCCCCAGCCTCTACTCTCCTATTGCAACGGATAGGACTATTAACCAGATTTTATGATCACACTCTATGTGATTCAATCCAAGGTTACGCGCAAACGATACGTTGGTATCACCAACAACCTCCATCGCCGCTTGTTGGAACACCGGAGTGGCCATACAAAAGGAGGTCAAATTCTTGGTGATTTTGATGTTTTGTTAACCGAAGTATACCCCGATCATATTCAAGCCAGACAGCGGGAAATATTTTTGAAGTCAGGCAAAGGCAGGGAATGGCTGAAAACCATTAATGCGCCTCAGGCGCATTAATGCACCTGAGGCGCATTAATATCGGGTCGGGGTCCGCCTGCGGCGGATAAAGCATCGCCCCATAGGGGCTTGTGCGCCTTAGGCGGGCTTGTGCGCCGCAGGCGCATTCGAGCCCCCCAGCCTCTACTCTCCCAATTCCGGGTGCTTTCATTTTGAGGGCACCCATTATTTTCCTTATCCTGCCTATCTTTTTCCGACTTCAGGAAAATTTTGGTCATCCAGGCAGATTTTTGACCAGTTTTGGTTACTAGCACATCCGCTAGTCTATCCGTGGGGGCGTTTTTCCCTCTACAGCCACCTGCAACCCCTCCCACAATAACGCTGCCGTCCTGTTTTTTGGTAGCCCTTCAAAATAAGCAGGAAAATATTTGGCGTTAATGACCGCCACCCCCATATCCAGCACCCATTGCCGGAAAGACGTGCCGGCGCTTTTACATGGCAGCCCATT
>CAYQNY010000134.1:0-9011 GCA_964418925.1 uncultured Verrucomicrobiota bacterium | reverse complement strand
AGCCAGAAGATTACGCCCGCGGTCGTAAAGGAAATCGAGATCCATCTCGCTCAATTCCGCGCAACGCGCCGCCAGAGTTTGCAGTGCTTGGATACGCTCGGTTGCCCGTTCACTGGCAATCTCCACCTGTTGCTTAAGATGTTCGATGCGTGATGAACCGGCGCCGCGGCACGCGGCGCATGACTCCAGTGATTTCGCGAGGCGCGATTCCAGCGTGGCCAATTGCTGCAGCCGCGGGATACGGTTCAATTCCTCGCCTGGATCTGCCGGACGAGAGCCCGGCCCGACTGTCGGTTCCGTGTTTGTTGGGGATCCGGTTAGATCCTCGCTTACCCATGGTGTGAGGTAATGCAGTTCGCCGCGAAGGTTTTCACACTGCCGACGTAAGGCTGCCAGCCAATATGTGACCGGCGCGAACTTTACGACCGACGGCTCCAGTTCAGTCAGCGCGGACACGCACCGGATGAGCGTCTGATAAATCGCATCCAATTTCTGCGGCGTTGCCCGGACACTCTCTATCAGTTCGTTCACTGATTTTATGACGGTCTGCAGGGGGGCAACCTCTGCGGCGTGTTCTTTTATCGCTGTCCGGGTTTCCTGCAGCAGTATGGCGGCTCCATCCTCGAAACCATTGCGCCATTTTTCGGGCAGAATGGAATTGGTGACCAGTTCATGAAATCCTTCTTTGAGCACAACCATCATGCCGGAGAGATTGCCGCTGTCCACCGTTGAGACGTAAAGCGGACGCAGCGGCTGGAGAGTTTTAGTGTCGTACCAGTTGTAGAAATGGCCGCGATACCGTTCGAGCTTTTCCATCGTATCGAGCGTGTGTCCTACGCGTTCCATGAGAGTGCCGGGGGGCAGGTAGCCGAAATCGTAAGCCGCCAGTTCGCTTAAAAGCGCCAGCGCAATGTTGGTCGGCGATGTTTTTTCCATCACTTTTGCGTCCGGGTATTCCTGGAAGTTGTCCGGCGGCAGCCAATTATGTTCCGGCCCCACGAAATGCTCAAAGAACGCCCACGAGCGCCGTGCCAGCGCTCGCAGCAGGCTCTGCTGATGGGGGGGCAGTATGGTCACACGAGATTTCCATGGTCGGCTGATGAACCAGGCGATCCAGGGGGAGAGCAACCACAGGACAGGGACGGGTAGAATGAATTCCCAGCCGGCGGGATTGTGGATGATCAGAGCGGAAACAAAGCACAGACTGATTATCGTAGCCGACCACATGTCGCGGAAAACCGCCAGCCATGTGGTGCCGGCCGCCCACTCCGCTTCCATGGCGGTCTGCCATTCCAACAACCCGCGCCGTCTGACGCACAACCGCCAGCATGCCGCGGCAATCGCATCGAGACAAACGATGCCATAGTAAGGCATAAACGCCAGTTCCATCAGATCGATAGTCCAGTTGCGCGTTTCGCTCAAGGCGTTATGTCGGAGGTGGGCCCCCCACAAGATGTCCTTGCCCTTGACCAAAAGCGCCTGCGTCGTTCGCGCGATACTGGGCAGAAACAGTATCTTGAGCAAGTTGAGCGTCCACGCCAGCGCGCCGGCAGGAACGGCAAACCACCCAATCGCAAAAGCGGCGACTACCGCTGCCGGCGCAAGACTGCGGCGCAAGTTGTCGAAAATCATCCAACGGGCTTGATAGCCGAGCGGATTTGTGACCGGCTTGCCATCAGGACCGGGCACTTTCGGGCAAAGCCAGCGCGCAATCTGCCAGTCTCCGCGAATCCACCGGTGTCGTCGGTTGACGTCGGCCAGATACCGGGACGGATGTTCTTCGATCAATTCCACGTCCCCGAGGAATCCGCACCGCGCATGGCAGCCCTCGATCAGATCGTGACTGAGGATCCTGTTCTCGGGGAACCGGCGGCTCGTGGCTGTATGAAAGGCCTTGATGTCATAAATGCCCTTGCCTACGAATAGACCCTGATTAAAGAGGTCATAATATATATTGGATACTTCGCGGGTGTAGGGATCAATGCCCACTTCCCCGGCGAACAGGCGCGCAAAAAACGAACGGCGCGCGCTGACCAGATTAATTGCCAGCCGGGGCTGTAAAATGCCATAACCGAGGTCAACACACCGTGTGACGGGATTGATTCGCGGTCGATTGAGCGGGTGCGCCATGGCCCCGACCATTTTCCAGGCCGTTTCCGGCGGCAATTGCGTGTCGGCGTCCAGCGTAATCACGTAGCGCGCAGATCGCAGCAGTTCCAAGTCACCCTCGATCGTCGAGAATGGAGTCGTCTCTCCCTCCAGCACAAGCCGGTTAAACTGCTCCAGCTTGCCCCGCTTGCGCTCATAACCCATCCACCGGCCTTCCATACTGTTCCATTGCCGCGGGCGATGCAGTAAAAAGAAAAGGGGTTGATCCTTTTCTCCGTGATTGGCGTTGAGTTGCCGGATGCCTCGGATGGCCGCATCGAGGGATGCCTGGTCTTCCGGCAGGGTTTCCTGCGCCGCGTCCGGAAAATCCGTCAACAGAGCAAAAAACAGGTTGGGAATGTGATTGGCCAGGAAGCGCATCTCCAGATGTTCCAGAAGATCCCGCGTTGCTTGCGGAGACTTGAGGAACGTTGGAATAACGACGATAGTTCGGTGCTCGGTCGGGATGCCTTCGGAAAAGTCAAGCTTGCCCATAGCCCGCGGTGGAACAAGAAGCAATGCAATCCAATTGATCAAAGCAATCGCCGGGCGCGAAACGGCGAGCAGAATAATAACCGCATAAGCCAGTTGCCAGGTCCACGGCCCGCCAGGCAGGCAGTTAGTTACCAGCAGGAACGGCGCTGCCATCAGTCCCATGATAGCGGCAATACTGATGAGATACTCTCCGAGAGGTCGGCGTGCGAGCAAGCGGCTGATGCGTTCGCGATAAGTCGGATGATATCCGATTTTTTGCTCCAGATTTTTTCGACCGTCATCAACGAGGTAAAAACCATTATGACATTGCCGCTGTGCCTGGGCTGATTGCTGGCCTGTGGCCGCCATCGCGACCGCCGCCTCGGCTACATTTTCCTCGCGCATGCCGCTGCGCTTCGCCAGTTTCTCGACGGCGTGGCGATACCGATCGCGTGTCCAGAAATCCATTTGAGGGTAAATGCCGGCCGGATCGCGGCGCAGTATTATCTCGGTGACGCTGAGGGATTCAACGAATTCCCGCCAGTTGATAGCCGCCATGGCACGCAGGCTGGTGATAGTGTTGCCAATGGAGACCTGATTCGATGCCTGATCCTGGCTCTCACTCTGCTGGATCATCTCGATTGTCTGGCCATGCTCGGCAAGTTCCTGCTCAATCCAGTTGATCGCGAGACCCAGGGTAGGACTAACTCCATCGATATTGGCGGCCAGCTCTGCAATGAAGGCCGGCGAGAGGCTTGGTCGTGACCGTACAAATTCCGCCAGTTCTGTGATGAACCCATGGGGATTTTCTTTTACTACTTTTGAGAATCGTTCGGACCATTTGGTGGCGGCATCGCGTTGACTCCGCCGCCAGGCTATCGTGTAAGCCACTCGTCGCAGATTCTCCAGCAGCGTCAGCCGCAGCATGATGGGTACGGCCCATAACTCGCCGAGATGCAGGGGATGTACGCTCTGGTATGCCTCTATAAAGCGAGTCAGGTTTTCAAGGTCCACGCGACCGTCAGTATGCGACACCAGTTCCATGGTCAGATCATAAACCCTTGGAAAACCGCTGAACGGTCCGGACTTAAGACGCGGCAGTTCCCGGCTATACTCCGGAGAAAGATGAGCGCGCGCCAGGTCAATCTGTTCTTCGATCAGATGAAAGTTATCGAGCAGCCATTCGGCCGCCGAAGTTACCGGGCGATTCAGGCGCGTGCCTTCGGCCACGATCCTGTGGCAGTCCTGAATGACCTGCTCGTTTTTGTCAAGGCGATTGAGCAATAGTTCCGGTCCGCGTCCGTGTCCGACGTTATGGCCTGTCGCCAGAGTCTTGGCGTGGCTTTCGATTTGGGCCGGGCCAAAAAGCTCAGCGCGCAAGGGCGGCTCACCCTCGCTCGCGCTGATTGATCGGTTGGACCGGCGCCGACGCCAGTTCAACAATCGGCCGAAAATTCTTGGCTTGAATTTTATTGCCATATTGTCATGTCTCAATGGTAACTCCGAACGAAGACGGGTGGGCGATACTGGATTTGAACCGGTAACATCTACCGTGTAAGGGTAGCGCTCTGCCAATTGAGCTAATCGCCCATACCAAAGAATCTAGCGGCACTGCCTGTAAAGTCAATCCAGATTCTGCGTGCAACGACTATTGCCATGGTGGGCGCGCGCGTGATATGCTGGTGTCCATGAATGCCACAACGCCGTTATCCATCGCCGTGCTGGGGTCAGGGCAGGGGAGCAATTTTCAGGCCATTACCGACGCGATCCAAAACGGATTGCTTAACGCCAGAATCGTGTGTGTTCTCTCCGATGTGCCCGACGCGTTCATTCTGGAGCGCGCCCGTCGGATCGGTATTCCCGCCGAAATTATTGATCCGGCGCCCTATAAGACCAGGCTGGATGGCGCCGCTGAGTTGAAAACCATCGCATGTCTGCGCCGCCATGGGACCGAATTGGTTGTCCTGGCAGGATTCATGCGCATGCTCAAGACACGTCTGCTGAAGGCTTTTTCCGCGCGGATTATCAATATTCACCCCTCGCTTCTGCCCGCGTTTCCGGGGTTGGCGTCCTGGAAGCAAGCCTTGGATTACGGCGTGAAAATAACCGGATGCACTGTCCATTTCGTGGATATCGGTATGGATACCGGCCCCATCATTCTGCAAAAGACGGTCCCGGTTCTGGACGATGATACCCCCGCAACTCTCCACGCGCGCATCCAGGAGCAGGAGCATATTGCCTATCCCGAGGCTATCCGGCTCATCATCGCAAACCGCTGCCGCGGCCCGGCGTAGCGCGCCGGCCGCCTTCATGTACCCTTCGTCACGGCCCCATTATCCATGACCGATTTTGTGCAGCGACAAATCCTGTAGCGTCATTCGGATTTATGGACGTTGCATGGCGCCTAAACCATCACGAGACGAATCGCGAGAAAATGATCGCCAGGAGTGAAATGCGTTGCCCATTCCCCGGGCGCGGATTTTTTATATCGACGCCGGTAAATCTTCAATGTATTATTCACGGTTGGTATTCATATACGGATGAGATTATGAAAAAAATTATACTGGGTTTGCCCAAGGGAAGTCTGCAGGAAGCCACGTTTATCCTGATGAAGAAGGCCGGGTTTACGGTGACGGTCGGTTCGCGTTCTTATGTTCCCGCCGTCAATGATCCGGAAATCGAAGCGCGGTTGATCCGCGCCCAGGAAATCAGCCGCTATGTGGAGCATGGTCTGCTGGACGCGGGGATCACCGGCTATGACTGGATCATGGAGAACGCGTCGGATGTCGCGGAAATCGCCGACCTGGTATATGCCAAACAGGGCTTGGCGCCGGTCCGATGGGTCGTGGCGGTTCCCGATAATTCGCCGATTCGCACGGTCGCTGATCTTCAGGGCAAGCGCATTGCCACGGAGGCGGTAGGGCTCACCCGGCGATTCCTGGCGAGCCGGAACGTCAAGGCCGAGATCGAGTTTTCATGGGGCGCCACGGAAATGAAGGCGCCCGATCTTGTGGATGCTATTGTTGAACTGACTGAAACCGGATCGTCGCTCCGGGCGCACCAATTGCGTATCGTGGAAACAATCCTGGAATCCACCACCAAGCTGATTGCCAATAAGGCGGCCTGGGCGGATGCGTGGAAGCATAAAAAAATAGAGCAACTGGCGATTCTGATGCAAGGCGCTCTGGCCGCTGAAACCAGGGTGCTGTTGAAAATGAACGCCTTTCGGGAGCAGACGAAAGCGATCATGAAGATTCTGCCGGCCCTGCATTCCCCCACTATCAACCAGCTTAACGCGGAGGGCTGGGTGGCCATCGAGTCGGTGGTTGAAGAATGCGTCGTTCGGGAAATCATCCCGCAGTTGAAAGCGGCCGGCGCGGAAGGAATCATCGAAATTCCTTTGAACAAGGTGATTTAAATCATTCCCGGTTGGCGGGTGTGCTGTCGGCGCGGCCTATCCGGAATGATCGGTATCGCTGAAACGACAGTTTCAGCGCGGGTCAAGGGAGGATAAATGTTATGGGATCACTGAAAAAATGGCGTCAAAAAAAAATGGCCAAGCACAAGCGCAGTAAGCGTTTGAAAGCCAATCGCCATAAGAATATTAATAAATAATAACTTGGTGCTGATCAATTCGGGGCGCAGGTTTTGAAAATCTTGCTCATGTGGACGGGGCTGGTAATCATGGCCATGGGGTTGGCTATGGTGGGGCTGGTCGGATGTCAAACGCCGCCCAGGCCGGTGGCGGAATTTCAGGCGGAATGGAAACCGCATGTTGGTTTGAACCGGTTCGAGGCGGACCTGGCGGAAGCCCTGGCCAATTATGGCATCGGTGTTCTGCGTGAGGGCATGGCGGATGCCGGGGCCCTGACGAATTACCTCCAGGCCATTCAGTTGCGGCCGGATCGTATGGACCTCTATGTCCGTGTGGCCGCGGTGCGTCTGCGGCGGGGTGAACCGGTCCAGGCGGTTGCCGTGATGAAGGATGCCTGCCTTCGCAATCCCCATTCACCCGACGCTTATATTTACCTGGCGCAGATTCACCAGGCGTTGCAACAGTGGGAGGCCGCGGAGAATGCCTGTCTCCAGGCCATGCGGATTGACCCTGGTAATTACAAGGGCTATCTGCAGTTGGCGCTCATGTACCGGGAAAAGGGCGATGCAGCGCGCACCATTACGTCGCTGGAAGATGCCCTGGCCAAAGTGGATGACAAGCGTCCCATACTCCGGCTCCTGGGCGATTTGTATGTTCAGCGGGCAGGCAATGTGCCGGCCGGTAAAATGACGCCGGATATTCAGAAGGCCATTGATTATTATCAACGCGCTTCCCGCGAACCCCAGGACGAGTTGACTTTCCTTTATCTTCAACAGTTGGGCGATCTATACCTTATGACCCGCCAGATCGAGGGTGCCATTGCCTGTTTTACTGTCGTTACCGATCAAACGCCGGGTAATGTCCAGGTGCAGAAGAAACTGGCGCTCTGTTATCTGGCCATGGGCAACAAGCTGAAAGCTATTGAGACGCTAAAATTCATTGCCAATCAGCAGCCCATGAACGCCGAAATTCAATATTATCTCGGCGAGTTGTATGAAGATTTGGACGATACCACCAATGCCGTTTTCCGCTTTACCTCAGCCTGTGAAAGCGCGCCGGCTATATCCAAGCCTTACTTGCGACTCGCCTTATTATATATGCCGACGGATCCGCAGAAGGCCAGTCAGGTGCTGGAATCGGGATTGAAACAGCTTCCGAAAGACCAGAAAATCCTGGAAATGCTGGCCCAGCTTTATCTGACCAATGGCCAGCAAGTAGAAGCCCAAGAAACACTACATCGTTTGCAGGAGATCACCAGCGGTTATCAGGACCGCGCTTTGGCCGCCCGTCTAATGCTTCATTACGGGGTCGTGGCCCAGCAACATATGCTGTGGGAGAATGCGGTGTCACTCTATCGGCAGGCCATGACATTGGACCCCGCGCTGACGGATGCGTATGTCTGCTTATCATTCCTGTTGTTGAGCCAGAACCGCAAGGATGACGCGGTGCTGGTAATGGAAACTGCTGACCGGATGCTCCCGGATGATTTTATGGTTAATTATTATCTCGGCCTGTTATACAACCGGCTTGAACGGTATCACGAGGCTTTGGACACCCTGGATCAGGCCCGCGAGGCGGCCGGGGCGGACGCCGGAGGAGAATTGTATCTGGACTCGGCGTTTTATTTCAGCTACGGGGTCGCCTGCGAGCGGACCGGGCAATGGGGGCCGGCGGAGTTTTGGCTCCAGCACGCCTTGGTTTTGGATTCCGAAAATATCGAGGCGTTCAATTATCTGGCCTATATGTGGGCCGAGCACGGTACGAACCTTGTCCAGGCGCTCAACTATATCGGCCATGCCCTCGAGAAAATCCCGGAGAGCGGCGCCTTTCTTGATACGCGGGGATGGATTTATTTCCAGCAGGGCCGTTATCAGGAGGCCCTGGATGAAATCAGCAACGCGCTGGTTTTCATGCCGGATGATCCCACCATCATGGAGCATATGGGTGATGTGCTGGACGCGCTGCACCGCGATCAGGAAGCATTGGTTTGGTGGCAACGGAGTTACCGGCTCAATCCCGCAGCACCGGGGTTAGGCGACAAACTCAAAGTGCGCGGCGTAAATACGGATGATCTGCGCCAAAAGCCCGCCCTGCCGGTTGAGCCCTAGATTCGATTCAACAAAATGTGTTGTTTGTATGTTGTCCTCCAAAGGCGGATCCGCCTCTGGAGGAAACCCCTTATCGCCCTGCCTTTGCAGGACGATGACGGCCCTGTGGGTGGATTATTCGCGACTGATCGCGAATAATCCAGGTTAGCGTCCTTTCGCGTGGTTCGCGGGCGATTTCCTGCTTCTTTTCCTTGCTTGTTTTTCCCGCCAGTTTGTCGGGCGTAGCTTCAGCGAAGATGGAAGGCGGGTTTGCTTATGGTATGATATTGCAGTTTCTCATGCATAAGGTACTATTGATAGCACTTACCCCCGTAGCTCAGTCGGATAGAGCATCGGATTTCTAATCTCAAAAAACGTCAAAAAAGCCCTTGTTTATTGGGTTTTTTACGTCTTTTCATGTTCTGTTATGTTCCGTGAAGTAGCAGGCGGCGTAGCAAATTTCCGATGCGGTGTCTGGTCGGCATGATGTCGGCGCTTCCGGGCAATCCGGATGAAAACGGCAGCGTGTTTTTCTTTGTCCACCGGATGCTTAACAGCGTGTTTTTGCCCGCATAAAAGCCCGATCGCCGTCCGGGGTGCCCAGGGTATGGGTCGGGGCGCGATAGGCGGCGGAACGTGTCATTCCGTGCGTCCTACGCGCAAGGATGGGGATATAGAAGGCAGGTCAACAGTTAATCGCCGGCGGA
>CAYQNY010000133.1:0-9038 GCA_964418925.1 uncultured Verrucomicrobiota bacterium | reverse complement strand
GTGCCATGGTCGGGGCCCGGCCAGGTTGGCATGAAACGGAGGGGCATGCTTGCAGCGTTCATCCTCGGGCTGGTGTTTGGTATTGCCCTGGGACCATGCACATTCGCCTACATGGCTCCCATGCTTGCCGTCACGTTCAAACTGGCGGCGACCAATCTGTCGTATGGCATCCTGCTGCTCCTGCTCTATGGCGTCGGACACTGTTCCGTCATTGTGCTGGCGGGCACCTTCACGGAAGTTGTCCAGCACTACCTGAACTGGAACGAGAAGTCCAGAAGCGCCGGCGTTCTCAAAAAGGTCTGTGGCGTGCTGGTTATCCTGGGTGGAATCTACCTCATTTACACCGCGCCCTAAACAAGTGTGTCTATGCGCCTGAGCAAGGAGCTTGATATGAAGACTGGCTGTAATTCGGAAAAGGTAGAACAGATCCGGGATTCAGTGCGCACTGCGTACTCAAAGATTGCGA
The DNA here is from genome assembly GCA_964418925.1 of uncultured Verrucomicrobiota bacterium. Taxonomy (GTDB): domain Bacteria; phylum Verrucomicrobiota; class Kiritimatiellia; order JAAZAB01; family JAAZAB01; genus CAYQNY01. The sequence goes on along the minus strand of CAYQNY010000133.1, from coordinate 8,572 downwards.
CGAGCGGCGATGCGTGTTGCCTGGCCGCTTCAGGACTGTTTACTGAAAACGAGATGATGACGTTCTGGTAGAATGCCATTGTAAAGGGTGGCCGGCATTCTCGTGCCCCGCCCTTGGTTACCAGTAGTAACGCGTGTTTCCGTCCCTTGACTTCGGCTTCAGCGCGGAAAATTTTCACCAACCGCGATACCAACAGTCGCGCATTTTGGCCTGTCTTGCGTCATGGCGTGTCCCTTTTGATCTTCTGCTGATAAGATTATCAGGCGCTATCACTCGCCGGAGTCGGGCAGAACGCCGACTCTTTTTAAGGAGCGTGAGCCATAGCGGCTCAGGGGACAGTAAGCCAGCCTCCTCCCAGGACTTCGTCTTGATCATAAAACACGCCCGCCTGTCCGGGAGTGATGGCAAATTGCGGGGTCAGGAAGTCTACCCGGACACGGCCGTCTTCGATACGCCGGATGTGTGCCGGGGCTCCCTCATGTCGATAACGAATACGCAGGTTATATAACCGGTTATTGGCCGGAGGATGACCAGCTATCCAGTGAACATCTTCCAGACAGCATGTTGGCCCCAGCGTTTGCTCGTGTGGGCCTACTTCCACCACGTTATGTTGCGCGTCCAGACGCGTGACGTACAATGGTTCAGCAGATGCAATCCCCAGGCCGCGCCTTTGACCCACGGTGTACCTGTGGATTCCTTCATGTTTCCCCAGCGCCCGGCCGCTTTTATCCGTGATTTGACCGGTCTTGTTCAGTGCGGGTAAACGGGATTCAACGAACCGGCTGTATTTACCATCAGGTACAAAACACAGGTCCCGGCTTTCCGATCGCGGCGTAATGGGCAGTGAACGCTCGCGGGCGTAGGCCTCGACATCTTTTTGCTTGATCAAATCAGCCAGCGGAAAAATGCTGTGCGCCAATTGTCTTTGAGAAAGGCGATGCAAAAAATACGATTGGTCCCGGCCGTGGTCCCTGGCCCTCAGCAGGTGGTAGTACCCATCCCGCTGTTCAATCCGGGCATAGTGCCCGGTAGCTAGGTCAACGCAGTCAAACTGTGCGGCCCTTTCCAGTAGCAATCCGAATTTGACCATTTGGTTGCAAATGACACATGGAGACGGGGTCCGGCCGCGCGCATATTCTGCCACAAAGGGATCAATCACGTCCCGGCTGAATACGTGCGAAGCATTGACGACATAGTGGTTGATACCCAGGCAGCATGCCACTTGGCGGGCTTGGTTCACCGCTTCCAGGGAACAATAGCGGGCATCCGCCTGCCACATGTGGGCAGTCAGTCCGATTACTTCCAGCCCTTGATCGACCAGAATGGCCGCGGCCACAGAACTGTCTATGCCGCCGCTCATGGCTACGGCGACACGCTTGCGCTTACTTGTAGATTCCCCGGTCACTGTCATGTCCGTCCTGCTCATATCCATTCGTATCTCGTAAAACGCTTCACGAATAACGTTTCACGCTCTTCAACCATTCCTCATCAACTCGCCCGCATGGCTTGATCGAAGTCCGCCTTGATGTCTTCCATATTTTCCAGGCCCACGGCCACCCGGATGAATTCCGGGGTCACCCCCGCGGCTTGCTGGGCTTTGGCCGACATTTGCTGATGGCTGGTTGATGCCGGGTGCAGTACCAGTGTCTTGGCATCTCCGACGTTGGCAAGATGACTGGCCAGTTTGACTGAATTTATGAACTTTTCACCGGCATCTCTGCCGCCTTTAATCCCGAACCCGAGCACCGCGCCGAAGCCGCCGTGAAGATATTTCTTCGCTATGTCATGCCAAGGATGCTCGGGCAGTCCCGTGTAGGTTACCCATTCCACTTTGGCGTGGTTCTGCAGCCAGCTGGCCAGCTCAAGTGTGTTGGCGCATTGTTGACGGATGCGCAGGGGCAAGGTCTCCAGTCCCTGTAGAAACAGAAAGGCATTAAACGGGCTTGGGCAAGGCCCGATATTTCTCATCCCCTGCACGCGCGTCTTGATGATGTACGCAACATTACCCATGCCAGGCACATCTTTCAAAGCGTCCCAGTAAATCATCCCATGGTAACTCTCATCCGGCGTCGTAAATTCAGGGAAACGGCCGGATGACCAGTCGAAATTTCCGCTGTCAACAATCACGCCGCCGATTGACGTTCCATGCCCACCGATCCATTTCGTGCAGGAATGAATGACGATATCCATGCCATGATCAATTGGACGGCAAAGTACCGGCGCAAACGTGTTGTCAATGATGACCGGTACCCCTTGGGTGTGTGCGACCTCGGCAATGCCGGCCAGGTCCAGGACATCGCCGCGCGGGTTTCCTATTGTCTCCAGAAAAACGGCCTTGGTATTCGGTTTGATGGCCGCCTGCATCCGTGCGGGTGTGGCGTCATTCACGAAAGTCACATCAATCCCGATTTTCGGTAACGTATAGCGAAACATCGTTTCAGTGCCCCCGTATAACGATGAAGAACTGACAATATGGTCTCCGTTTCCCGCGATATTATGGATGGCCAGAAAAATCGCGGCCATGCCGCTCGAGGTTAGCAGGGCGCCGGTTCCGCCTTCAAGAGCGGCAATACGTTTCTCAACAACGTCTGATGTTGGATTCATCAGGCGCGTGTAGATGTTGCCGAATTCTTTAAGCGCAAACAGATTCGCCGCATGTTCCGTGTTCTTGAACACATAGCTCGTTGTCTGGTATATCGGCACTGCCCTGGCTGTCGTTGTCGGATCGGGCTCCTGGCCTGCGTGTAACGCCAGTGTTTCCGGGTTCTTGGTTTTAATCTTCATCGTCATTGCTCCTTTTTTTTGGTGTTCCATCTTTGATTATGTTACCTGGGTCCATACTCCAGGGAGCCACTAGGCGGCGTTTTAGCGTAGCTTTGTCCGGCACACTGCCGGTGAAATCAAGTCTATGGAGAACCTCATATTTCAAACGTTAATGATTTTGATCCGTCTAAATTCCGGGCCTGTTCTGCCATTTCTGCGATTGTTGTTCCGGCCAAAACGCTCATCAGAGCGTCGTTTGCTTTTTGCCACATAGGGCGAGTTGCGCAGATAGCGGCTCGGGTGCAACTTTCGCCTAAACAGGGGACCAGTGCAATTGCCCCCTCGGTCGCCTTGATCACATCGGCAACTGTTATGCTGTTGGCCGCGCGGGCCAGCGAATACCCGCCTTTCGCGCCTCTATGGCTTTTAGTCAGTCCGGCCGCTTTAAGTTTCATCAGGATTTGCTCAACGTAGTTGGCCGATATATCCTCGGCCGCCGCTATTTCATGCCTGCGCGCAGCTTTTCCATTGTTATTCAGCGTTAGATAGACCAAGATGCGTGTCCCATATCGTCCGTTGGTGGATAATTTCATCATATTAAAAGCGCCTAAGCATACCCTATTGACTTGATCAAGATACTCGTGTATATTATATATTTATAAATTCAATGCAAGATAAAAAAATGGTAAAAAATACCGCCATGTTTGACCGCTATTCACGACAGATTGCCATGCCCGAAATCGGTGTGCATGGCCAGGAAAAACTTTTGTCCGCCCGGGTTCTCATGGTCGGGGTCGGAGGGTTGGGATCAGCGGCAGGATTTTACCTTGCCGGGGCAGGGATCGGCACACTCGGGATTATCGACGACGATAGGGTTGAACTGAGCAATCTTCAGCGCCAGATCGCGCACTCTACTGCTGACCTCGGCCGACCGAAAGTCGATTCGGCGGCCGAAAAATTTCGGGCGCTGAATACAGATATTACCATCAGGACCTACAACGATCATTTTACATCCGATAATGCGCCTGAACTTATGAAACAATACGATTTCATAATCGACGCAACGGATAACTTCCCTTCCAAATTCGTGGTTGCGGATGCGTGTCATCATGCGCGCAAGCCTTACTCGCACGCCGGTATTCAGCGCTTTCATGGTCAAACCATTACGGTCCTGCCGGGCAAGACCTGCTGTTATCGCTGTGTTTTTAATGAGCCGCCGCCGGCGACGGTTGCCGGGTCAGGTGTAGCCGAAGGCCCGCTGGGTGTGTTGCCGGGAGTCATGGGAACAATTCAGGCCACTGAAGCAATCAAGTATTTTCTTGGCTGTGGCGAATTGCTTACGGACCGGTTATGGACCTATGACGCGCTGGCCATGAGTATCCGCGTGATCGCGGTCAGACGGAATCCGCATTGTCCGCTCTGCGGTAACTCACCAGCATAGCGAACTGTAAAGCGCGCAATGCGCAACACAAGGAGGACGCGATGCAGTATCATGCTGACAATTCATTATCAATTGGCAATACCCCGCTGGTGCGACTGAGAAAAGTAGTGGGGGACCAGGCGCTGGTGCTGGCCAAGATTGAGGGCCGCAATCCATCATATTCGATCAAGTGCCGGATCGGCGCCGCAATGGTCTGGGATGCCGAGGAACGCGGTGTACTGAAACCGGGCATAGAGATTCTGGAGCCGACCAGCGGCAACACGGGTATTGCGCTGGCCTTTGTCGGGGCCAGCCGTAATTACAAGGTAACCCTGACCATGCCTGATACCATGAGTATTGAACGGCGTAAGATTCTCAAGGCTTTTGGCGCGGACTTGGTGCTTACCGAAGGAAAAAAAGGTATGCCGGGCGCGATCCAAAAGGCGGAAGCGATGCTCGCCGAACAACCGGAGCGTTATTTTATGCCCCAGCAATTCAAGAATCCTGCCAATCCGGCCATACATGAGAAAACAACCGGACCGGAGATATGGGCGCAGACCGCGGGCAAGATCGATATGCTGGTTGCCGGTGTCGGGACTGGCGGGACCATTACAGGTGTCTCGCGCTACATCAAGCAAAAGAAGAGCAAAAGCATCGTGTCCGTTGCGGTTGAGCCGGAGAACAGTCCGGTTATTTCGCAGAAATTGGCGGGGACGGAACTCAAGCCCGGATCGCACCTGATCCAGGGTATAGGCGCCGGGTTCATTCCGGAGGTGCTTGACCTTTCACTCGTGGACAGGGTTGAACAGGTCGGGAATGAAGAAGCGCTGGAATATGCGCGCCGTTTGACATCCGAAGAAGGCATTCTCTCAGGCATTTCATCAGGCGCCGCCGTGGCGGTGGCCGCCCGGCTCGCGCAGAATCCGGATTTCAAAGGCCGGACAATAGTGGTGATCCTGCCTGACTCGGGTGAACGGTATTTGTCCACGGCGTTGTTTGAACCCTGAACCCGCATCGGTGGGCCCTCATCCCCTCAACCTGTATCCTGCTATTCATGGAGGCAACAATGACTCAGAAAATTAATTTCGTTATGGTCAGCACAACGGTTGACAATGAGGCCCTGGCCCGGGAACTGGCCGACGCAATTGTCGCCAGTCGGCTGGCGGCTTGTGTTCAATACACGTCTGTTTTTAGCACGTACCGGTGGCAGGGGGCGGTTGAGCGGGCCGATGAATATCTTCTGCTGGCTAAGACCCGGGCATCACTGGCCGACCAGTTGTCGGCGTTCATCAAAGAACACCACTCCTACGAAGTGCCGGAGATAATAGTGACGCCGATAATCGGAGGTTTTAAGGCATATCTTGATTGGATTAGCTCTGAAACTGAAGGGTAAGCCGTTGCGGTGGATTCGCGCCGAACATGACCAACACCCCGACGATAGATTTTTTCAACGGAATCGAAATAAACGGACGACCCCCTTGCCCCTTCCTTTCTCTGCTGTCCTGACGCAACGGCTAAAAATGCCGTTGACAGGCCCATAGGGGCGGCACATGATAACCGAAATTCAGATCTATCAACCTCAATGCGGAAATGAAAATCATTAATGAGCACAGCCAAGCGGGTAATACGGGTGGGTATTGCGGGGCAGGGCCGGAGCGGATACAGTATTCATGCCGCGTGTTTGCGGGAAGCAACTGAGCGTTACCGGATAACGGCCGTTGCGGATCAGATTGCAGAACGGCGCCGGGACGCCGAACGCGAGTTCGGTGCGCGCGCTTATTCGGATTATCACGAATTGCTCCGGCAGGGCGGATTCGATGTGTTTGTCAATGCCTTGCCGAGTCCCTTGCATGTGCCGGCTACGATTGAAGCGCTGCAAGCCGGTTATCATGTCGTCTGTGAAAAACCCATGGCCGCAACGGTCCGGGAGCTTGACCGGATGGAAACCGTGGCCAGGGAAAGCGGCCGGTTATTGGCGCCGTTTCAGAATAACCGGTTTCAACCCTTTTTTATAAAAATTCAGGAGGTGCTGGCTTCCGGAGTTCTCGGCCAGATTATATCTATTCGCAGTGAATGGGGGCATTTTTCCAGGCGTTGGGATTGGCAGACGTTTCAATGTAATATGGGCGGCGCCTTGTTTAATACCGGCCCGCATGCCATTGACCAGGCCTTGATGTTGTTTGACGCAACCCGGATGCCGGAAGTCTTTTGCCGGATGAGTTGCCACAATACACTCGGTGGTGACGCCGATGATCTGTGCGCCATCTCGCTCCATGGCCCCAATGCGCCCCTGGTGGAAATTATTTTATCGGGTTATAATGCTTATCCGTATCGTGATATGTATTCGATTTCGGGGACCTTGGGCGGATTGACCGCTTCATGGGATGCGGTGCAGTGGAAATATTATGATCCCGCGCAAGCGCCCAAACAGGAAATCTGGACCCCGTGGTCGTTGAATCGCCAGTACCCTTCGGAAAAATTGCCGTGGGTGGAGCAAAGCTGGAAGTTGGACCAGGCGCAGGTCACCGCCTCCGTGGGCTATACCCTGAAGTCGCTTCCCAGCGGACCGGCAATGATTTATGCCAATCTCCATGATATGCTTGTCCATGACGCCCAGCCTCTGATCACCATTGCCCAGATTCGACGTCAGATTGCCGTTATCGAGGAATGTCACCGGCAAAACCCGCTGCCCGTCAAAAGAGAGCAATGGTTGACCAGTTCGCCCGTAGCTCCCCGGGAACTTGCCGAACAGCCGCCATCCGTCAGCTGACGGCCGGCGCGCCATTTTCTTGACCCAACGCTTATGGCGACCATTAAGGCATGCGCTTCACTCGGCATGACAGATATAGGAGACAAAACGGGTTATAATAAGAATTGCTGATCCGGCCCCATTTTGCTTTCCTTTGCATGGCGGTTCCGGGTGGATCCGGGCGCAGGATTATTCAGCAGATTCAGTCGGAATGGGTGGCATTGGTCAAGATCGTCCGGCGGATATAACCGGAGCAATAGCATACGGCGGCGGGCCGCGCGACTCGATAAAAAAAAGGAGGTTGAAAAATGGCCAACTTGATTGACAAACTGCACTGGCTGGGGCAAGCCGGTTTCATCATTCGCAACGGCAAGGTCATTTACTTGGATCCGTACAAGATAAGCGCGACCGAGAAAGCGGACCTTATCCTGATCACCCACGAGCATTTCGATCACTGTTCGCCGGATGACATCATGCAGATCATTCAGCCTTCCACGGTCATAGTCACCGTACCGGGCAACAAATCGAAGCTGGTCTCCATTGCGGGACGGGTATCCGAAATTATATTTGTTAAACCCGGCGACGCCCTGACACTTAAGGGCATCGGCCTACAGGTAATTCCGGCATACAATCTGAACAAGGACTTCCACCCGCAGTCCAATATGTGGGTGGGGTTTATTCTCGACGTGGATGGGGAGAAGCTATATCACTCCGGCGACACCGACCTGATTCCGGACATGAGTTCGATCCGATGCGACATCGCCCTGCTGCCGGTTTGCGGCACGTATGTCATGACCGCGGAAGAGGCCGCCAAGGCGGTGGATCGAATCAAGCCGCGGATAGCCATTCCCATGCATTATGGTGACACTGTCGGGGACGCAAGCGATGCCAGGCGGTTCAAGTCGCTCTGTGCATGTGAGGTAAGGATTTTGAAGCAAGTATAAATGATCTGATAAGAATGACACCTCCCTTGGACTGACTCCTAATCCTGGGCCAATTGCTTGATTTTTATCTGTGACCGGATTAATTGCACCCAAACCGGGAATCAAATCAATGGATACATTGGCGCATGCCTTATATGGGGTGACTTTTTTCAGCCGCATGGGGTTGGCAGGTTGTTTGACGAATAAATTATATGGCTCGGTTAAACGCTGGCATGTAGATTGGACCGTATTTGCGGCGGCCGGATTTGCGGTCTTGCCTGATCTGGCATCTATCGGAATATATTTCCTTAATTTGATTGTCGTCATCATCGCCTTGGGTATGTTCCTGGCCCCGAGTGCCCGGGCTACCAACACCGTCATGGCGGGCGATGCCGGGACACCGATATATCTGCTCAACGACTCTTTCCTTGTCCCGCGCGCCGCCAAATCAGTCGACGGTACATTCCCGGAGCCACCGTCAGGGTTGAGAAATCAGGAACTACTATTTCAATTTTTTATCATGGCGTCCTGATAGGAAGCGGCGCCGTAGCAGATGCCGGTATAATCAACAACACCATCCACGGCAAGTTTTCCACCCTGGACAGCAATATCTTGGATCAGTTCAGGGTTGTTGGCATGGCTGTTACCGATTTGAGCCAGCAGGTTAGTGATGGATTTGGTCATTGTGAATCTGCCGGATTGGGTTCGGGAGGATCG
>CAYQNY010000132.1:0-9051 GCA_964418925.1 uncultured Verrucomicrobiota bacterium | reverse complement strand
CCGGTTCGTGGTCGGGGGACAGCGGTTGTCGGTGCTGTCACGAGTAACAACCGCCGCTTATGCTGATTACACCGGCAGATGCCCAACAATCGCGCATCACGTTTTGGTCGAACACGCGTCAGCCCAACCAGCCGGCAACCCCGCGGTGATAATGACCAATCCTTCCATGTTCATCACGGAATGGCATGACGAGCCGCGCCTGATCCGAAAAGTTAAAAATCTCCCATCACCGCCGGCGGCATCCTTTGCCGCCAGACATTGGGAACAGGCATGCGGAGACGCGGGCTGGGCAGGAGTGCTCGCACAATCCGCCCAGGAGACAAACCCCAAGCCGGTCTATATTATTTTCAATCCTGAACGCCTCGATCCATTGCCCTTGCTGGCCGAGAGCCTGAGCCTCCTGCCGCCGGACATGCGCTGGACCATTACGTTCAACACCTTTTTCACCAGTTTACCGCACGACACAACCTGTCTATGGCGCTGTTGTCTTCCTGATTCGCCGGCGCTCAGAGAAATGCGCGCCACACCGGGGACCCTGTGTATTGATCTCACCAAGCCGCTCGGGCGGGCGCCTGGCAACGGGCCCCTGGTGAAATCTGCTCGCACGGGCGAGGCGCCTTCCTGGCCACAGCGCGGCGCCATGGCTTTCACACCCCATCCTTCCACCCCGACTGCTTCGGCTACTACATCCAGAGTAAGAGCGATCAATACGCCCATGCAACGGAAACGGGCTGGTGTCAAACCCAAGGCAGGTATTCCCATGCTAAATGCCGGCCATATCCCCGCCCCGGCCGGAAGAAAAGAGAAAAGAATATGGCCGATTGTTGTGGCTTCTGCCAGCATCACGTTGGTGATTTTGTTTGTTTTGGGCTACTTTCTGGCACCCAAAATTTACCAGTCACTACTGCCCTCGGACAAGCCAACCAGCGCGGAAGAACCAGAGACCGTACCCGCGCCATCATCCGTTGCCACGGTGCCGCCAACACCCGATCCTGTTAATAAGTCGGAGCAGGCGTCTGGTCAGCCGGAGCACGTGTTCGTTCCCGCCAAACCGCCGGAACCGGAGCCAGAGCCCGTTACCCCAGCACTCCAGGAAACGACAAGCACCGGAACTCCGCCCAAAGAAACACCTACGACACCCTCTGCTCCACCAGCTTCTTCCATCAAACCACTAGCGGATATGACGCCGCAATGGCGCGAGTTCAGAAGCGCATTCAACCAATCCCCAATACATGTGCCGGTTAAAGATCCTGCTTACTCAAACCATCAACATGTTTTCTATTTCAAGTCAGGCCCTCGCCAGTCCCCTAAGCCCAAAACCAACAAAACAAGCCTTGAATATAAAATATTGAACCTAAACATCGAAATCTCTGCCACCGAAGTAACCTTCAAAACGACGAGCAGTTCGGTTTATCCTTTCAGCATGTGCATCAATCGAAAGAATAGCGGCAAGAGCGACCTTATCATCTGGCTGCAACCCTTGAAACTTGAGTGCTCCTTCACGCCAACCTCGTCCTCGTCAGGATATGACATCTCCGTGTCGCATCCCGCATTGAAGGATTGCCTGTTCGGCCCATACTTGGAAACTGACAACCAGCCATGGCAGACAAACTGTCGCATCCGTTTCAAGAACTCTACCCGCGAACCGACAGAAATTCCTGTCGAAATAACACGAGATGGCGGCAAGGGGAACACATGGAAGATTTCTCTGCAGATCGATAAGAAAAAGATCAAGGATTCCATGCTTGACGAGATCAAAACGGAACGCGAGTCGTGGACGAATCATAAAGACAACCAGGAATATATCCGTTATGTAGTCAATAAATATCAAAAGCGTGCCAATACTCCCGACTTTCCCGGCAAGAATGACATTACGGATTGTTTAATGAACTTGGCCAAAAAAATCCAGGAAGACAAAGAAAAGGATCTACAGGAGAAAATAGAACAATTCAGTCCCGGGAGATGGAATCAAACAATTAAAGAGCTGAAAGACGAGATCTGCCGAAATTGGCGAGATAAATTCCCAAACCCGGAACAAGACCTTGGCAAAATGATTGAAGATTTGGAGAAGAAAAAAATTCCGGACGCGGAGAAAAAACAGAGCAGGGCTGTGAGGGCTAGGGCAAAAAAAGCGAAGGGAAGTAAGACGCCAAAACATCAAGAAAATATTGATAAAGCACAGAACGAAATCGATGAATTAAATAAATTGCTAACAAGTATCAGCGAATTGGTGGAATTGACCAAACTAGATGACCGTTGTACCGAGATGAAAAATTGTTTAAAAAACAAAGGATACAAGGGCTTCTTTGACTTGATTTTAAATGGTAAGGGTAAATTTAAACCGTTTGAGTCAGAGGATTTTAAAAAGATTGTGAAGTGTGAGAAGTTTATAAAGTTGACCGAACAGCTTTTGCCCGGTGAACCGGATCCCGACAATATGCTGATGACAGTTGAGATTTACTCCCGAAAGAATGAGAAGGATGTTCTGCTTTCCTTGATCCAAAAAGACACGAAATCTTCTGGTGATTTCAGGTAAATTTGAATACCCCCTGCGATTTGGGAAGAAGACGGAATGCTTCACGAGAAATATGAGAAGAACAGCATTATGACAGAGATGGTTTTAATCTGCGAGTCGTGCGGAAAGCGGCTGACATTTCCCGCTCAACTGTCAGGAACCAGCCTGGCGTGTCCGTTTTGCGGCCATTTGTTCGCACTGCCAAAACCATCGCAACCGCTGCCGCCCCCCTTGCAAAACCCTGGCGTTGCCGCCACGGGGAGCGTGATTCAGCAGGCGGCGGGACTGAAGGGTATTATGATGGCGGTTACCATCGGATGCTGTCTTGTTGCCGGTGTTCCCATTACGGCACCAGCAGACACACAAAATATACCGACTCCTTTTCCCAACGATCCGGCCCATGTTATTGTGCGCGTCAATGAGTTCGCAGCTCTATCGAACGGGCCATGGGTAATCAGTCTGCCACTCGGTGAGGATTTCGGCAATTATCGTTGTGTTTTTGTTGATTTTCGCGCTAAGCCGGTTGCCGCGCAAGTCCGCCAGACCGGCGGGACGATCAATAAGATATCGGGACTGGAGTATATCATGTCGCCGTTGGGATTGACTGCCAAGGTAATGCCCTCCGGCATCAGCATTGAACGCGCGAAAGAGTCCGCGCTGACCCTTCCTATCGGCTCATTGTTGACTTTTATCCGTATCATCCGCGTTGGCGCCGGCGATATCGTTATCTGGATTCGCGGACGCAATCTTGCCGGATGCCCAGCCAGGGAAACGGAGAAAGGTTTTGCCGTGAGTGTGCCGCGCGGCGCCATTCCTGATGCCTGGCGATTCGCCCTGAACGCCAACACCATCGAGTGCCATGCGTCGTTTAAGGGCCAGACCAGGCCGGAGATCTTTGATTTCCGGATTACGGAAACCCCGTCGAACCTGGTGATAAACCTGATGATTGATGAAAACCGGAGGGACACTATATGGGAGGCCATGCAAACGGAGGACACCTCGGCCGGCGGCAGTTCAGGTCCGGAGGAGACAACCATCGCATCCGCTTCGGCCACTTTGCGTTTTTGTGAAAAGGGCAAACCCGACGAAGCCATGCTCGTCATCACCACTCAATCGGAAGGAAAACCTTGAATAACACCGAACGCATCCTCACATCAATAGAGCGTGTGCTGACCCTGGGCGCAATTCCCCCCGATCTCGACGGCCGGGAATTGGCGCAAGAATATGCCGCACTGTGTCTGGCCGCCAACGAACGGCTTCGGCAATGTGTCCGACACATTGAAAGCGGCAACCTGCGGGCAGCCATGCACATTTCAGAGTCCCCCCCGCCGCTCCTCGACCACTGCGCCACTCTGGACTTCAGCGGGGCGGCACAATGGCGGACTCTCGCCCAACAGAATAACTGGCCGCTCGCGGAAACAATTAATGCCAAGGCCACCCAACAAATCAACGACGCCTATTCGTCCGCCCTGGCGCTCGATCCTTTTCTCAAGCAATTCGCCAATGCCGCTCTCCATAAAAACTATCGCGATGGCACGCGCCTGCTGAGACGCATTGTCGAGCTCGACAAAAAAACGCCGACCTGGCCTGAAGACCTAAAAGCCTTCGAAGACCGGCGCATTCCAGAGGTGACGAATGAACTCCGCATGGCCGACGCCAAGCATGACCTTGTCAAGCTCAACGAGCTCCTTGGCGAACTCAACGAAAAATGGCTTGATCCGCGAAGCAAGGCGTTGCGGGAGCAGATTAGCGCGGCCGTGCAACGGATGCAGGAGAAAGAGGCCGGTGAAAGAGGGTTGGAAATCGTGACGGAAATCTCGAAAAACTATGCGGCGTTCGATTACAAAGGGCTGGAACGTTCCTTGTCCGCTTATCAAGCGTTGCTGGACAAGGGCCATTTCAAGCCGGCGCCGGCCATGGCAATTCAATTCGAGGAGGCAAACACCTGGTTTGAGAATGAGAAAGCAAGCAAGGAGAAAGAACGACAGTATCAGGACAATCTCGCCCAACTTACAGCCGAGCTGGAAAAAGACCCTGCGGACGGTAAGACGCTTGAAAAACTCTGGCGCATCCTGACCGGCGAGAACCGATCTTTGCCCACGGATTTGGAACAACGCACACTCAACACGATTGAAACCTGCCGCCTGCTCGATCAACGGCGCAAGCGGCGGCAGGTCGCCTTGATCGCGGCGGTGGCGGTACTTGTGATGGCGAGTATTGCCGCGGGGATATGCCACGTTCAATATCGCCACCTGCTCGCATTTTATACGCCCCAGCTCGAACAGGCCGTAAAACAGAATGATCTCAAAAAGCTCCTGTCGCTGAAGACCGACATTCAGGAGCACATCTTGCTCGGACGGTTCCTTCATCGCTCGCCGCTGGTCCAGGAATGGTTGTGCCAAGAGGATGCGACCCGCGATCAGGTGGAACAGAAAACCCGGCGGCTCGAAGAGCTGAAAACAGACCTGGACCGTATAGCGCGCGCCGGTTTCGTAGACGATACGGATTTTGTCCGCGGCCATGCGGAAGCATCCAAAATACTCAAGGAAGTGCCTGCGTTGAGAAGCTCCCCATCCCATCAAGAAACCCTGAACTCGCTGGTCATGATGCGGCGGGTGCACTGGGAAAGCACGATTGCGCAAAAAGAAGTTGAATTGCAGAAAATCATCACCGACATCTCACGCCGGTTGCCATCTTTTGACTTAATAGCAAGCGGGAATCTCGGCGACCTGGAACAGAAGATGACCGCTTTAGATACCCTGATTGTGTCGGCCCAGGACAAGGCTTCGGAACTGCAATTTCTTTATACCGACCGGGAGACACAGGGCTCAGGCATACTGACAAGCCTGAAATCCACGGTACAGGAAGTGAATGCTCGCCGTAAGGAGATCACAGAACGTCAAGCCCTTATTACCAGGCTCGGCAACGCCGTATCGTTGCCAGATTATCTTATAGCCTTACAATCCTACGTTGACCGCTGCCCGCGGGACCAGCTTTCGCAAGCCATGGAACAAGTCCTGGCTTCCCGAAAGGACTACGAATATTTAATTGCTCCGCCATTAATCGCACCGGCCGGACTGAAAACCACTCAATTGGAATCAATCTCGGACAACACCCCCCAGGAAAACTATTTTTGGGATAACCTGCTGATGAACGAGGCGAATACCAGGAAGGGCATCGAGCAAAAATGGCTGGGTATTCAACAATCCATCCTGACATTCGCGGATGACAAACAGATGGTCGGACTCATTGAATTTCAATTTAAAAAATCGGCAGGCGAACGTGTTCGAGTTTTCGCATACAACGACTTTGGCAAGAAAAAAACGGGTGTGGTAGGAAGTGATACATATGATGTTGGAACTGTATACGTGCCCAAAGCCGACCACACCTGCGCGGAATTTAAGCTGCTTTCCAGGGGTGTCCTATCAAAACTAGTCAAGAACCGGAAGCCTATGGCACACTGTGTAACAATAACCGATCTGATCGTCGGCGCGGAAAAGGTCAACGCAACGGAGGGGAGCGTCTTCCTGCTCAAAGCCGCGTTTGAGATTAATAATAACGACAACATTCTGAATTCCCTGCTTAAGCTCAGGTTGGCCAGAATATTTCTCGGTTTTTTTGTCGAGATGGTCGGCGCGGGCGTTGTGCCGGAAATTGACACCGCATTGAACGAGATGGAAGAAATTGATGACGGGAATCTGGACCCTTTCTGTATTGCCAACCCGTTTGTCATCGATATCAGCAAAAAAGCCGACAGGGTCATGCAGAAACATTTCAAGGACACAAGTCTTATCGGCAAGTTCCAAGTTCAAGAAGCGATCAGACACGAGTGCGTCCGGCGCGGCGCGCAATGGATCGGGTATGTGGACTTTAACGACCCATCCAAATTGCGGCTGGTCAGCGGGAAAAAAGCGTTCGAGATTTGGGTTCTGCGGCCCGGAACGGGGAAAGAAATGAATGTATTAACGGCCGCGGAATGGGGGCCGGCCAACAAATATATGATCGGCGAAAAACTAACGCCGGGTGAAGCGTTGTTTGCACCGACGGCGGAAGATGCGTGGACGACACGCGATATCCTTGACCGGGTTCTTAAGGAAACCGGCGTGAAAAAAATTCCCGAAAACATGGCTTGGCCGCCCGTGTGGCCGGTCAACCGGCGGCAGTAGTCAAATATTGGAGCGCGTCTACAGCGCCGTAGCGGAATCGCTTGTCATAATTCTGATAGTCTCGTTTACCTCCATCGGTAACCAGATGTAATCAATGTCGCGCGCCACCACCAGCCCTTTTATGTAATTGAATTCCGCATAGGAGTCCGGATAGACGGCGATTCCGATAAACTCCTCACTCCTGTCCGTATTGTCCAGTATCTTCCGCAAGGCGCCGCCCGCTTTTACCCCTTGCCGCACAAGCTGGCCCGCCTGTTTTCGCAACACAATCGTCCGGCTCGAGGCGGCGGGATTGCCTCTCACTTCCACGAAGATTGTGTCATACGCACGGGAAGTTCCAGCACTATAGGCTTGCGACATATCTGTGATCAGAAAGAATTGCCCGTTTCGAATGGCCGCAAAAACGGGTGTTTTCATAATATTGTGGGCCAAAGGCACTCTCACTGTGCGTTCCTTCTGCGCCAATGAAGCCAACTGTTTTCGCAAACGCGATGTCTCCTCAACCATGCTTGCAAGTTTGACCTTACGACTTTCCACCTCTTGCTGAACCGATTGAATCTGTGCCAGAACTTTTTCGATTTCCTTTTCAGCGACCTCAATCTTTTCCATCACCCCCCGAAGGTCTGCATCAAAAATAGCATTGGTGGCGGAACCAAGCAAAGCGCGCATCTGTGCTATTCGGCTGGTCAGGGAATCAATTTCTTTTTGCTGTAGCTCCTCGAATTTGCCGGGCTCGGCCGGCGGCGGCTGGGCGACCGGTTTTGCCGCATGGGTGATAATTGCCAAAAGAATTGCAATGACAATGATACCGCCGAACAGGTTACACATGGTGTCCAGCAGCATATCCATATTGTCGGATAACTTGCGCGACCGATTGGCCATAGTTCACTCCAAACCAAGATTGATGCGTTTTTCTTCTTCAAGGGCGTCCCAGCCAACATCGTAACCCGCATTCTGCCAGCGTTTAATCAGCCCGGAGGCATAACTCGCGGAGGAAGGCTTGAGCATGAACACCAGGCATTGTCGGGCGGGGTTGATATTCTGCCCAATATACTGATTCAGCTCTCCTCGCGCGGCGGCGGAAAACACCTTGGAACCCATGGTGGGGGACAATCTCGAACATTGAAAATCAACTCCCGAACATACAATAAGCACGGGAGTTTTACGCCCTGGTCCGGGCAGGAAACGGATGCTTTCGGTTTCCTGTTTATTTTTTATTTCTTGACGGAGCACCGCCCGGGCTGTCGCGATGCTCGCGATTTCATTCGCCAAACGATCGTTTTGTTCCCGCAAGGGCGTCAATTTTTCCATGAGGTCGCTTATCCTCGTCTCCAAAGCCTTCTGCCGGTCTTTGAGTGTTTGCGCCGTTTGTGCATCTCGCACGGCCTTGGCCCTGACTTGCAGTTGCATCAACTGACTGCGGAAATTCTTGATTTCCTCTGTCCGATCGACAGCGCCAGGAGGAGGGAGTGGCGTTTCCTTAAGTTTGCTTGCCTCGACAATAAACAGCATGACGACCAGAATCATGATGCCCGAAAGGGAGGTAACAATATCCTGGAAGGAAAAGAGGGAAAGGGGCGCTTTATCCGATCCGCGGCGTGTATCCATGGCAACCTCTCACCTTTCCGAGGAAACAACGTCATCCTCAAGATGAATTAGGCGCAACCGGCTGACAATGTTGGCATGGCAGTACTCTTTGCAGTCATCCAGAAACTGCTCCTCTTTTTTCTTAAGCCCTGATAAGACCAATTGAATGGCCAGCGCGGCGGCCAGCCCTTGAAGGGTCGTTTCAAAAGCAGTTGACAGTCCGGCGGTTACATCCGTCAGGTTGGTCTTCAGGGATTCAATACCCCCTCCCGAAGCCAGGACACCGCCGAAATTCTGCATTGCATAGGATAGTCCCAGGACGGTGCCAATGAACCCCAAAACCGGGATACACCAGATGAATCCTCGCACTATGGTATAACTGGATTCCATCCGGTCTTCATCGTTCTGGGCCTGGGATTGCAGCATGTCAATTACATCCGAGACTCGTCCGATGTTGCTCAGATTCGCCAGCGCTCTTTCAATGCGGCTCATCAGAACGAAATTCGCAGGGTTGTCAACGCATTGATACATATGTTTCAGGACGGCCGGCGCCGTCGTTGTTGACAGCACGAAATCACGCGCCGACGACACCACCTCGATATTAAGCGCTTTGCGTTGCAGGCGTAGTTTCTGCCATTTCACAAAAAGGATGGCAACGGCCCAGGTCGAAAAGAATACAATCAGGAACGGGATCAATTTCGACGGCCGCTTGAGGAACTGGCCCGCCAGCCAGGTTTCAGGAATCAGGAATATAAGGGTCGCATAGAACAGCCCCAGTAAAAC
>CAYQNY010000131.1:0-9244 GCA_964418925.1 uncultured Verrucomicrobiota bacterium | reverse complement strand
ATTCAAGGTATAGAAATTTCGGTTGCCACAAAGAGGCACAAGATTCACAAAAATTGTCCGGCGGCTGTTGGACCTAATAATACCGTAAGTCCCTTCATCCGTGTCATCTGTGAAATCGGTGGCAAAATTTCTTTTTGGTTTATCACGAAAAAAATATATCAGCAAAATACAAAGGACAAGGAAAAAATTATGCACAACCAAATCATGCGGGGAATCTGTTGTCTGGCAACCGGATTACTGTTGGCCGTTTCGGTCCATAGCGCCGTGGTGACCAATATGGCCGCCGGCGGCTATCACACGCTGATCGCAAAAAGTGACGGCTCCCTCTGGGTCTGCGGCCGGTATGAGGAAGGCCAGTTGGGGATTGTTACCAACCAGAATGTTCCGATTCAAACCAGGCTCGCCGCTCCGACCAACGTGACCGCCGTGGCCGGCGGCACCTTGCACTCCCTGGCGCTTTTGGCCGACGGCGCTGTTCAAGCCTGGGGCCAGAATAGTCGTGGCCAGGTGGGGTCTGGTTCCACCAATTCTTATGTTTATACGCCAACGTCTGTGGTCGGATTGTCAAACGCAATCGCGTTGGCCGGTGGTTATAATCATTCGCTGGCATTGAAATCTGACGGCACGGTCTGGGCCTGGGGCAATAACCAGTCCGGCGAACTGGGGATCGGCATCAAACTGACTAACGGCGTTTATGTGCCGGCACAAACGAATATCGCCCGGCAGGTCCAGGGTATTACCAATGTCAGCGCCATTACCGCCGGCGACAGTTTCTCACTGGCGGTGAAAGGCGATCATACCCTGTGGGCCTGGGGCAATAACGGCCATGGCCAGTTCGGCAACGGCACGAATAGTTCCAGTACCAATGTTCCCCAGCAGTCCGCCATTTCCAATGTCACTGCCGCGGCCGGCGGACGCTATTTTGCCATGGCATTAAAACAGGACGGCACGGTATGGGCCTGGGGCGATAACAACAGCGGCCAATTGGGCAACGGTCAATCCAACAACAGTTATTCGCCGGTGCAGGTCAGCGGGCTTACCAACGTGACGGCCATTGCCGCCGGCGATTCGTTTGGCCTGGCGGTGAAAAACGACGGTACAGTCTGGGCCTGGGGCGATAATAGCGATAGTGAGTTGGGGCGGGTTGCCGTCAGCCAAACCAATGTACCCGTACAGGTTGCCGGTCTCACGAATATCGTAGCTGTGAGCGCCGGCTGGGGGCACTGTTTGGCGCTGGATCGAAACGGAGTATTACAAGCCTGGGGCAGCGGCATGTACGGTCAGCTCGGTAACGGCATCATGGCGTATCGAACGCTCCCCTATCAGGTGGCTGGTATTTCCAATATCGTTCTGCTGGATGCCGGCGCCGATTTCTCCATGGCCGCGCAGAGTTCCGCCACCGGCGGATCCGCCGTTGGTGGAAATGGTTCCGTCTGGGCCTGGGGCGGCAACTTGCAGGGCCAGCTTGGCAACGGCGCGAACATCACCACCAACGCGCCCGTGCTGGTCTCCGGTCTCTCCAATGTGACGGCCATCGCCGCCGGGGGCTACTGGTATGTGCCGTCCTACAGCAAGGCCCATGCCCTGGCAATGAAACAGGGCGCGGTCTGGGCCTGGGGCTGCAACAATGATGGTCAGCTTGGCAACAGTACGACCAACAATACCAATCTTCCTACAGCCATGGGTCTTGCGGACACGACTGCCATTGACGCCGGCAACTATCATTCTCTGGCTGTGAAACAGAATGGCACGGTCTGGGCCTGGGGCAACAATGACTACGGCCAGCTTGGCAACGGCACCAATCAGACAACCAATTGCCCGGTCCAGACGCTCGTCACTGATGTGTCGGCCATTGCCTGCGGGAGCTATCATTCGCTGGCCCTGAAACAGGACCGGTCTATCTGGGCCTGGGGCGATAATTATTCCGGTGAACTGGGGAACGGCACGACAGATAACACGAATCGCCCGGTCGCGGTCATCGGCACATCGGATTCCATTGCCGTGGCCGCCGGAGGGGGCATCTCGATGAAGTTGAAATCCGACGGCACGGTCTGGGCCTGGGGTTACAACGCTGACGATTTACTCGGTGTCGGGTCCACCAACGAATTTATAACCACGCCGGCCCAGGTGACCGGGTTGACCGGTATCACCGCGATTGCCGCCGGTAACGGCCATATGCTGGCGCTGAAATCCAACGGCACGGTCATGGCCTGGGGCAATAACTACAACGGTCAATTGGGCAACGGTACAGTTGTCAGCACCAATATACCTGTGTGTGTCGTGGGAATTTCCAATGTGCAGGCCATTGCCGCCGGTGCCGGTCATTCGCTGGCGCTTAAGACGGACGGCACAGTCTGGGCCTGGGGCCTTAACGACTACGGCCAGCTGGGTGACGGCGTCTGGTGGTATAGCCAGGATCCGACCCAGGTGGTTCAGGTGGGAACCATCGCGATCAACATTACGCCCACCAATGGATCCTGGGTGCTAACCTCCCATCCGGCGGCTTATACCGGTCTGACAAATGGAACCGGTAACCTTCCGGCCATCGTTGCGCCGGCCGGCGCGTACGTCGTGGAGTTTGGTTTACTGTCGGGCTACCAGGCGCCCGTTCCGCAGACCAACACGGTCACCGAAGAAAATCTCACCACTATTAACGGCGTGTATGTGCCTTATCGCCATTATGCGTTTGGCGACTACGACGGCGACGGCCTGACTGACCCGGCGGTGTACCTGACCAGCAATGGCAGCTGGAACGTGCTCCTGTCCGGCTCCGGCTATCTGGTGGGCTCCGCAATGATGGGCGGCGCCGGCTTCCTGCCGGTGGCGGGCGATTACGATGGCGACCGCAAAACCGATCCGGCGGTCTATCGGGACGACGCTGTTAATTGGTTCGTTATGCTGTCGGCCAGCAGTTATATCACGGCCTCGGCGACTCTCGGCGCCGCCGGATATACGCCTGTCCCGGCCGAATATGATGGCGACCAGCGAATGGACGCGGGCGTCTATCAGGAATCCACGGGGCAATGGATTGTGCTGTTGTCCGCTTCCAGCTATGCCACCGCCACCGCGACATTAGGCGGACCCGGGTGTTATCCCATTCCCGCGGATTACGACGGCGATGGCAATGCTGATCCGGCCGTGTATGACGCCGCCACCTGCACCTGGTATGTCATGCTGTCGGCCATGTCTTATCTGACCGCGTACATGGAGTTCGGGGAACCCGGTTTTATTCCCCTCCCCGGCGATTACGACGGCGACGGCCTGGCCGATCCGGCCATGTACCAGGAATCATCGGGCAGCTGGCAGGTAAAAATGTCGGCCAGCAGTTACGCGACGGCGACCGCTACGTTCGGTGGCCCGGGTTACGCCGCCGCCCCCGGCGATTATGACGGCGACGGTAAGGCCGATCCGGGAGTCTATGTTGAATCCACCCCTTCGACAGGTTCGACAAGCTCACCGCAGGCAGGCTCAGGGCAGGCCGGCGACTGGTTTGCCATGCTCTCCAGCTACGGCTATCTGACCGTCACGGCCAACCTGGGCGGTGCGGGCTGGACACCGGTGGAATAATTGCGGATTGAAGAATTGCCCCGTCGCCGCCTTCGGCGGCAAGGGGCCACTTATCCCGATCCTCACAGGATCGGGATGACGTGTCGGAATGCGGATTAAAGATAAAACCCAGTAATTGCGGAGCACGAATTACTGATTTCTTCTTAACCACTGATGCTTATTACGCCAAAATCAGGATCCAGATGCTGGGAGTTGAGGATTGCAATGAAGGCAATACTAACAGGCTCGATTCGGAATCTTATGCTGTCGAGATAAGGAATGTTTATATGTTGGTTCTATTGATAATCAAGCTAAAGAAAATTATCTATAGCGGAGAAAATATTGGTAATGATCTGAGTTTTCAGTTCGATGTGAAAGATCAAGTCACACATATAAAAACTAAAATATCTTTTGGACAGCATACATCGTTCAACAAAGTTCTTTTTCAGGGAACCTTCGCAGAAGGTTCCGTTAGCCTGCCAATCAGTGTTGATATTACCGAAGAAGACCCGGTGTTTCATGATACAGGATCAGGATCAAGCAGCTTTAATGTGCAATTACAAGAGTCTGAACCCCAAACGCATTCTCTTAATGCCAACGTTATCGCAAGCGGGGGAGATAAGAGAAAAACAGCGACATTTACTTTCATGATGGAAGCGGACGTTCACGTTATTAAAGTAGAGTTAAAAGACGGCAACATAATCGTCAATGAGGATGATCTGGTCTACATTTCTGCCACACCTGCAAGACCCCAGTTGAAGGCCAAACTAAAACCTGATGCATTGGACGGAAATGTTGACTGGAAGCTTGCAGTCGAATTCAAACGGCCAAATCGAAATGATGAGGATACTTTGACAAAGACTGTTGCCGCAAATAGTGAGTGGAATATTGCCCAAAATTTCGGCACCCACTTCTATGGCGGCAAAGCTACCATCACTGCGACCTATCAAGGCATAGAATGCAACAGGGTATTTCATATTCGAGGAACCAATCCTTCGGAGAACATAGCCGAGACCGAGATAGGCAATAACCCTTTTTATGCAAAAGCCATTGCCCGTCACGAATCTGGAACCCAGAATAACCGAACTTATCTTCAGTTCAATGAGGTGGGCTCTCTTGGTCCGGACTACCTGACTAATCTCAAGCAAACACCGAATCGGAGTTGGGATAATAATGGATGGGGAATCTATCAGTTGACCAAGCCGGTTCCGAGTCAGGACCAGGTCTGGAGTTGGAAGGCCAATGTGGCTGGAGGTAAGACGCTTATGAACAGCAATCTGGCGGAGGCACCAGCATATTTTCAAGCCATTCAGAGAAAATATCCCAACCAATATGAGCCCCCTCCGGCGACATATGCCCCTCCAGGCACGACAACAGCGCTTACATATATTCAGACCGCAGCCATTCAAATGTTTAATGGTTCTAGTGTGGTGAAAGAGTTACCGAACCCAACTCCGCCAGGAGGAGACAGCGACTACAGATCGTGCTGGAAGTTCTATCCTAATAACCCAAGTGGGCAACGGTGGGAGTTTGTTCCGAATCAGAACGACTATGTTAAGAAAATAGTAGAGGAGTATGAGAATCCATGAATGCAACTAGATGCATATTGTTTACGGTAGGCCTGTTTTGTGCATGCATAGCGTATGCCGAGACAGAAGATCCTCTGGGCGATTTTTTGAGTCGGCGCTCAGGCGACGTGAAGGATGACGACACATTAATAATGTTTCGTGTGGATTTGAACTCGGATGGCATTCCGGAAGTCTTCTTGACAAGAGAGAAAGATACGAACAGCAGGCTTGGGAACATTTGGAGGGTCTATATATCACGAGGCAGCAAGTTTTTGCGCTGTGACGAACTGATTTCACTGGATCACGAAAGCCTTGTCCTGAAAAAGTTCGCAGCAACAGGTCGGTATCGGCTTTTCTCTGTGACTTCTCCACAGAAGGGGCAACTGCTTCTAATGGAATTTCTTGTTTCGAAAACTGCCATTACATCAAAAAAAATTGCGAAGATAGAGTTGCTTTCAGAGGCTGATGACTTAGACGCCACAATTGAACTGTTGAAGGATACAGATCAGGGCGTGGCGCAAATCACGAAGGGTAAAGCTCAGGACTTGAAGAAAAGCATGAGTGCGCAGCCTAAGCGCAAGTAGTCTTACTGTTTCATCAATCAATACAGCGCGAAAACGTAATTCCTAATTCTTAAATTCGCAATCCGCAATTTGCAATCCGCAATTAAGGAAGGAGAATGCCATGTGTCATCAAATCATGCGAAGAATCGGATGTCTGACGATAGGAATGCTGTGCACCGGTCTGGTAAACGCGGCTACGACCACCAACATCGTCGCCGGGGGTGAGCATGCCTTGATGTTGAAAAGCGACGGCACCGTCTGGGGGTGGGGCAGAAATACCAGTGGTCAGTTGGGCAACGGCACTTTAAGCAACACGCCCCTGCATGTGCCGGCCGGCGATCTTTCCGGAATAACTGCCTTGGACGGCGGAGGGCTTTATACCCTGGCATTGAAAAACGACGGCACGGTCTGGGCCTGGGGAGATAACGAATGCAGTCAGCTCGGCAACGGCGCCACGACCGCCACCAACCGCCCGATCCAGGTGAACGGATTGTCCGGCGTTACCGCCATCGCGGCCGGCAATTATCATTCATTAGCAATAATGAACGGATGGGTCTGGGCCTGGGGAGATAATGTGGATGGCCAGCTGGGCAATGCCACGACCAACACGGCCGGCACCCCGATACCGGCCAGCAGTGCCACGGGTTTGTCCAATATCATAGCCGTGGCCGGCGGCAGTTATCATTCGCTGGCGTTGCAAAGCAACGGGAATGTCTGGGCCTGGGGATATAATTACTACGGCCAGTTGGGCAATGAGACCTTGACTTCAACCAATGTTCCGGTACCGGTGCATGGCCTGTCAAATGTCACGGCCATCGCGGCCCGAGGCTCGTTCTCACTGGCCTTAAGAAATGACGGCACGGCCTGGGCCTGGGGCAATAATTACTATGGCCAGCTGGGCAACGGCACCAACGCGCATACCAATTGTCCGATACAGGTTAATAACATCACCGGCGTGACAGCCATCGCCGCCGGATATTATCATGCTCTGGCCCTAAAAAGCGACGGCACGGTCTGGGCCTGGGGAGAAAACGATTATGGCCAGATGGGGGATGGAACCTTATCCAACCGCTGCCTGCCCATCCAGGTCAACGGGCTGACCAATATAACGGCTATTGCCGCTGGAGACGAATTTTCACTGGCCCTGGACGGCAATGGCACGACCTGGACCTGGGGCTATAACCTCTTCGGTCAGCTCGGCAATGGCCGGCTGGGTTATCGGGACGCCCCGGGATTAGTGAACGGATTGACCCAGGCAACCGCCGTGGCCGGCGGCGGTTATCATTCGCTGGCGTTGAATGCCGACGGTACGGTCATGACCTGGGGCAGGAACGATTACGGCCAGCTCGGCAACGGCACCTGGGATTTTACCAATATCCCGGTGGCGGCGATCGGGGTGACCCAGGCAACGGCCATTGCCTGCGGCGGTTATCATTCCCTCGCGGTCATGAGCAATAAAACAATTATGACCTGGGGCTACAATACCGACGGTCAGCTCGGGAACGGCGCGAACGTTTCGACCAATGTGCCGGTGAGCATAGCGGGGCTGTCAGCCGTTCTGCAAGTTGCCGGCGGCGATATACATTCGCTGGCGCTGAGAACCAGCGGCTGGCTACGCTCCTGGGGAGACAACGCGATCGGCCAGTTAGGCAATGGGACCTTGAATGATACAAATCTTCCCATCTCACCCGGTATATTTGTGATGACCAATATTGCCGCGGCTGGCGGTCATTCGCTGGCAGTGAAGAATGACGGCACGGCCTGGGCCTGGGGGTATAATGTATGCGGTCAGCTGGGCAACGGCACCAACGCGAGTACCAATGTTGCCGTGCAAGTCGTCGGACTGTCCGATGTCAAGGCTATGGCCGCCGGATATTATCATTCGCTGGCAGTGAAGAATGACGGCACGGTCTGGGCCTGGGGCTATAATGTGGCCGGTCAACTGGGCAACGGCACCTATGGATCGGCTGATACCGGGACGAATGTACCCCTGCATGTGGAAGGATTGTCCAATGTCATCGCAATCGCCGGATCAGTATTTAATTCAATGGCGCTGAAGAATGACGGCACAGTCTGGACCTGGGGTCATAACGTGTACGGCCAGCTGGGCAATGGAACCACCACCACCACGAACCGCCCAGTCCAGGTCAGCGGATTGTCCGATGTCATCGGAATTGCCGCCGGTAATTTCTTTTCATTGGCTGTCAAGAGTGATGGCACGGTCTGGGTCTGGGGCGTCAATGATCTGGGGCAGCTGGGTGACGGCACCTTGGGTTATGCGACAATGCCGGGACAGGTGAATCAGTTTGGAACGCTGGTAGTAAACGTGACGCCGGCGGTCGGCACGTGGAGTCTGACAACCTATCCGACCAATTATGCCGGACCCTTCAGCGGCACCGGCGATCTGGCGGCGACAACAGCGGCGCTCGGGTCCTACGTCATTACGTATGGATTTATAGCCGGGTATCAGACCCCATTACCGCAAACCAATCTTATTACTGACGGTGACGCCGTGACCTTCACAGGGAATTACATCGCCTATCCGCATTACTATTATGGCGACTACGACGGCGACGGCAAAACCGATCTGGCCGTCTATGAGCAGGCAAGCGGCCTGTGGCAAGTGCTGATGTCAGCCAGCGGATATGCCTCGGCTTCGGCCACGTTGGGCGGCCCGGGCTACCTGCCTATCCCGGGCGACTTCGACGGCGACGGCCGAACCGATCCGGCCGTGTATGCAACGGCAAGCGGCACGTGGCAAGTGATGCTGTCCTCCATGGGATATGGCATTGCGACGGCCACGCTGGGCGGGACCGGCTATCATTCGATCCCCGGCGATTATGACGGCGACGGTCTGGCCGATCCGGCCGTAGTGGAAGAGGCCACGGGTTATTGGTACGTAATGCTGTCAGCCTCTGATTACCTGATCGCCTCCGCGGCGCTGGGCGGCGCCGGCTACATGCCCGTGCCGGGCGATTATGACGGCGACGGCCTGACCGATCCGGCGGTCTATCAGGACAGCACGGGAAAATGGTATGTCATGCTGTCAGCCAGCGGATATGCCACGGTCTCGGCCACCCTGGGCGGCGCCGGCTATACGCCCGTGCCGGGTGAATTTGACGGTGACCAACGCATGGATGCCGGCGTCTTCAACCAAGCCACGGGCCTATGGACTGTTTTACTCTCGGCTTCCGGATATATCACGGGCTCGACAACGCTGGGCGGCACCGGCTACGTGCCCGCGCCGGGGGATTATGACGGCGACAGCCGGGCTGATCCGGCGGTGTACCAGACGACCACCGGGGAGTGGACGGCCAAACTCTCGGCGTTCAATTACGGAACAGCATCGGGCTCGCTGGGCGGTGCGGGCTGGACACCGGTGGAATAATTACGGAGTGAAGAATTGCCCCGTCGCCGCCTTCGGCGGCAAGGGGCCACTTATCCCGATCCTCACAGGATCGGGATGACGTGGCGGAATGCGAATTGCGGATTGCAAATTGCTTGCCCTGAGCCAGGGCTAATTCATGTTTTCCGTAAAAGGATTGAGGTTGAATGGGTTAAGATATT
>CAYQNY010000130.1:0-9248 GCA_964418925.1 uncultured Verrucomicrobiota bacterium | reverse complement strand
CGACCGGTTTGCCGAAAAAGACATCCGGGGGTGCTTTGGCCAGACCCGGAGGGAAATCGGAACGGATGGCATATCCCGCTGTCTTGTAACCGACCTTGCACCGGAAATACTCCTGTCCGTCGGGTTGGATCACGACGTATTCAAGTTCCGCATCGGGTGCGATCTCGGGCATGAACCAGAAGAATGTCCAGTTCGCGAATGATTTTGGGGCAGGCTCTGTGGTGACAAACGTGACTTCCTGCGCCGCTTCCGATAGGGATGGTGGTGTCGCTGTCACGCAGCCTTGGATGAGCAGTGCACATATGATGCTGGCCGGATATAACTTATTCATCTTTTCCTCCTCTTGCAGAACGGCCGGATGAGCGCGGCGCAGCCTGACAACGGCGTTGCGCCGGTTGTCAGGCGAGTACGCAGCTCCATCGGTGGGTTCTGAGGCGCGCAGCGCCGAAGAGCCCAACCGTGGAGCGAAGCTCAGCCGGCCGTTCCTCGGCGCGCAGCGCGCCGAGGAACCATTGATTGACAGGCAAATTTGCCCTGATATTATTAGATTGGCATGGTATTCAGGCAAATTTGCCCGATACCAATATCAAGCCATTATATCTTGATAAATTGAGTATATAGTAGAGGTGTTTACCTGTGCAGAGTCAAGAGCAAAAAATAAAAATTCTTGATCAAGTCCATAACGTAATGCGTCTGCGGCATTACTCCATCCACACCGAACGGACATACATTGATTAGTACCTTAACCGTTCGGAACTGCGATGAAAAACAAGAAGAAGAGAAACTACGAAATACGCGAAACACACGAAAACAGGAAGGAATATTCAGATGCAGATCGTCAACGTTCTTTCCCTTTTGCGAATTTCGCGTATTTCGTAGTTGAAAAATCTGGCGCTTCATAATTGGGTTGTGGGCAACGCCCGCATTAGATCAAACGATACATTGCTTTTCACCGGATGAAGTCACGGGACGACTTGGCGGCCGGAGAACGCAAGATCGAGGCGTTTCTCACACACCTGGCCATTGATGAGCATGTGGCTTCCGCCACGCAGAATCAGGCGATGAATGCGCTCGTTTTCCTGTACAAACGCGTCCTTCAACTGCCGCTGAATGAGGTCATCAACGCTGTGCGAGCGGACAGGAAAACAAACGTGCCAGTGGTTTTGACCCGTGCGGAGGTTGCAAAGGTCATTTCGCTTCTGGAGGGTGTGCCGCAATTAATTGTGAAACTGCTATACGGCAGTGGATTGCGGATTATGGAGGCCGTTCGATTGCGTATTAAGGACGTGGATTTTCAGATGAAACAGATCACAGTGCGATCCGGTAAAGGTGATAAGGACCGCGTGACGACATTCCCGGCTTCGGTCATACCGCTCCTTGAAAACCATTTGGCAAAAATAAAGGTGATGCATGACCAAGATATCGCCCAGGGTCATGGGGAGGTGTATCTGCCATACGCGCTCAGTCGTAAGTACCCGCAGGCAGGGAAAGAATGGGGCTGGCAGTATATGTTTCCAGCCCGTGATTTATCAACCGATCCATTAACCGGCACGATACGGCGCCACCATGTGGATCCCAGCGTGATCAACAAGGCGATTAAAACAGCGGCCCGCAGGACAGGATTAACCAAACAGATCAGTGCTCACACGTTTCGGCATAGTTTTGCCACGCATTTGCTTCAACGTGGAACCGACATCCGCACGATCCAGGCCCTGCTGGGCCATAATAATCTCTCGACGACCATGATCTATACCCATATCCTTCAGCAGGCCGGCCAGGGTGTACTCAGCCCATTGGATGATCTGGGTAGTGAGAACCAATAAGTCAGATAACCCTTAGCCTGGATTATTCGCCACCAAGACCGCGCCAAGGCGCGGCAAGCACCAAGTTTATCCCGCGTCTCGCGGGACTCGCCCTGCAAGGCAGGGGCACGAAGTGCATTAATAATGAGATGATTGAAGAAAAACATATAAAGAACACTGCGCTTGTGATCCATCGTCGTTTGAAGTTCGTAATTTATTTGTTGCCAATTATTTGTGTCTTAGTGCCTTAGTGGCAAATGAATAGTAGGTTAGACCGGAAGGGTAAAAACGTATCATGAAAATCGGAATCGCGTGCGGGGGAACCGGCGGACACATTTTTCCGGGCTTGGCGACGGCCGAGGTGTTGCGGCGCTGCGGACATGCGGTGACCCTGTGGCTGGCCGGCAAGGATGTGGAAATGTCGGCAGTGGATGGATGGAATGGTCCGATTGTAACCGTGCCGGCCGGCGGCATAACTTCAATTTTTTCTTTCCGTAACATCGGCGTAGCCTGGCGGATGATGCTGGCTGTGCGGCAATGTCGCCGGATCATGCAGGACCCCAAGCCGGATGTTCTGCTGGCCATGGGTAGTTATGCTTCGGTTGCGCCGGTCTGGGCGGCGCATACCATGCGCGTGCCCATTGTATTGCATGAAGCCAACGTGGTTCCCGGCCGGGCGATTCGGTTCCTGAGCCGCTGGGCCGCGGCAGTGGCTGTCGGGTTTGAAGAAACACGTCGTCACCTGCAACATCGCCAGGTGGTGTTGACGGGGATGCCTTTAAGAAGAGGTCAGGAGTCAGAGGTCAGAGGTCAGGTGTCAGGGGGCACCCCATCGGTGCAAAGCACCAAGGGGCCACCACGCCTTGAGCGTGGTGAACTTGCTTGCCACGCGGTTCGCGTGGCCGCCAAAGGCGGCGACGTGGGAGGTCAGCAAGCAGTAAGCAGTGAGCAGTCTGCCCATAGGCTTGTCCGCCATAGCCACTTGGGCGAAGGCGGAAGCCAGGTTTCGGCGAAGATGGGTGAGCAGTGGCAACAACTGCAAGAGGGTGTGTTTACGGTGCTGGTGATGGGCGGGAGTCGCGGCGCGCACCTGCTTAATGAACGGGCTGTGGCCGCCATCATCCGCCTGCGTCAGCAGGGACAGTCCGTGCAAGTGATTCATCTGACCGGCCGGGCGGATGAACGCGCTGTCCGCAAGCAGTATGAGCAGGCCGGCGTGGCGCACGCGGTTTTTGGATTTCTCCATGACATGACGCGGGCGTACCAGCGCGCCTCGCTGGCCGTGTGCCGGTCCGGCGCCTCGACGTGCGCGGAATTGTCTGGCCATGGGATTCCGGCGCTGTTGGTTCCTTATCCCTTTGCCACGCGTCAGCATCAAGGGGCCAATGCCCGGGCAGTGGCCGATGCCGGCGCCGCCGATGTCCGCCTGGAGTCGGAACTCTCCGTTGAATGGCTGACTGATTACCTGGCTGCGCGGATGGCCGATGCGGACGGGCTTGAACGGATGAAGCAGGCGGCGCGCCGCCGGCAGAGGGGTGATGCGGCCGAGGCCCTGGCTGATCTGGTGGAACAAATTGGACGTGGGCAATAGTCTTAGTAGTAATAACGATTTCCTGGGGAATATCTGATGGTGAATGATCTGCTATCTGCAATGCAGAAAGAACGGGAACGCGCGGACCGCTGCCTGGGCCGGGGACAAGGACACGCGCACCTGCTGGGAATCTGCGGCGTGGGCATGGCGGGATTGGCGTTGCACCTGAAACAGCGGGGCTGGCGGGTAACCGGATGTGACCGTGTTCCCGGCGCGATTGCTAAGTGGCTGGCAGGGCAGGGCATTGCGGTTGCCGGGGAGCATGATCCCGCGCATATGGCGGGCGTGGACCTGGTGGTCCGCAGTACCGCCGTGCGTCCGGATCATCCGGAGCTGGCCGCGGCAACGGCGGCGGGTATTCCTGTTTTCCGGCGCGGCATTGTCCTGGCAGCATTGATGTCGGCGTTGCGCCCTGATGCTGTGGAACAAATCACGTCAGTGGCCGTTGCCGGCGCGCACGGCAAGACCACCGTCGCCACGATGATCGTCCAGGTCCTGCGGCGGTGCGGGTTGGAGCCCGCATTTTGCATTGGCGGGGAAGCGGCGGTTCTGGGCGGAGTCGCCGGCGCCGGCGCGGGTGAGGTCATGGTGGCGGAGGCTGATGAAAGCGACGGCACCCTGGCGGTTTACGAACCGGATATCACGGTCATCACCAATATTGAATTTGATCATGCCGAGTGTTTTGAAAATATCGCGGCCATGCGCGCGTGTTTCGCCCATCTGGTGCAACATGTCAAACAACGCTTGATCTTCTGCCGGGATGACCCGGAGGCGCGGGCGTTATGCCATGATCGGCCGCAGACGGTGTCTTATGGACTGGCGCCATCCGCGGATTGGCGGGCGACACGCATTGTGGAATCCGGAAGTTCGGTGAGATTCCATGTGACTTATCGCGGCACGGAACTGGGGTGTCTGGTTCTGCCGGTGCCCGGTCGTCATAATGTCATCAACGCGCTGGCGGCCTGTGCCGTGGCCGCGGAATGGCGGCTTAAGTTTGCCGATATATCCCGCGCCCTGCAGGAATTTGAACCGCCGCGCCGGCGTTTTGAACGCGTGGTCGACTCCGACGATCTGCTCGTGATTTCCGATTATGCCCATCATCCGTCGGAAGTGGCGGCTGTATTGGCGAACCTGAAGCATATCCGGCGGACGCGCTGGCTGGCGGTGTTTCAGCCGCATCGGTTCAGCCGCACGCGGGCGTTAGGCCCGGACTTTGCGCGGGTCTTTCAGGGACTGGATGAATTGATCTTGGCGCCGGTGTACGCGGCCTCCGAACCCGAACTGGCGGGCGGAACTTCATGGGACTTGTACGCTCATTTCCGGACAGCCGGGCAAAACCGGGTCTTATGCGCATCGTCGCTGACCCAGGCCTGGGGCTATCTGCGCGGCCGCCTGGCCAGGGGGGATGGTCTGCTGATTATCGGCGCCGGCGATGTGGAGCAGTTGGCTGACTGGGCACAAGCGGATATCGCCGAGCATGGGATTGACCGTCTGAATCCCGCGACCGAGTGGCTTGAAGCAGCGGCCCGGCTGGAATTAAAGGACACCGTTATTCGATCCGGGGAATTTTTACATCGCAGGACAACCTTGCATGTTGGCGGCAAGGCTGATATTTTTATGGAGATTCGTTCTTCAGCGGACCTGGCGCGCGTTGTTGCCTGGGCGTCGGCCGGACAAGTTCCGTGGACGATACTGGGGGCGGGGAGTAACATCCTGGCCAGCGACCTGGGTGTGCGCGGAGTGGTCATGCGCTTGACCGGCGACGTGTTCCGCGGGATTCACGACGATGGTCCGGCGCGGATCATTGCGGGAGCTGGCACGTCCTTGAAAACCCTGACGGACCGGGCAGCGGATCAAGGCCGGGCTGGACTGGAATTTTTAACCGGTATTCCGGGGACCCTTGGCGGCGCCCTGCGGATGAATGCCGGCGCCGGCGGACTGGAGATCGGCGCGATCGTGGAATGGGTCCGTTGCCTGAATCCGGACGGTTCGGAGCAGGTGCTGGACAAACACGGCCTGGATTTTGCGTATCGGCAATGTCCGGAATTGGAACGACGGATTATTATCGAAGCGGCGTTAGCGGTGACGCCGGATAAACCGGCGGCCATCCGTCAACGCATGGCGGCAATGGATCAGCGCCGCGTCTGGATGAAAGGCATGCGTTCGGCGGGGTCGGTGTTCCGGAATCCGCCCGGCGATTTCGCCGGCCGGCTGCTGGAGCAGGCGGGATGCAAGGGCTGCCGGGTTGGCGGCGCGCGCGTGTCGGAACAGCACGCGAATGTCATTATCACGGATAACGGCGCGGTGGCTGCGGATGTCCTGGCGCTGATGGAAATTATGCGCAATACAATTAACGCCCGATTTGGCGTGACGTTGACAAAAGAAATTATATGTCTTGAATAAATCTGTTTTCCAACATATTGCCGTTTTGATGGGAGGATTTTCCAGCGAGCGAGAGGTGTCCTTGCGGTCGGGCGCGGCCGTTGCCAATGGGTTGCGTCAGAGCGGGTATCAGGTGACCGCGGTGGATATCCGCGGGCGGCACTTTGATCTGCCGGCGTCGGCGGATGCGGCTTTCGTGGTCCTGCATGGCGAGTTTGGCGAAGACGGGCAGATCCAGGAAATACTTCGACAGCGGGGCTTGCCGCATACCGGGTCCGGGCCCGAGGTCAGCCGGCTGGCCTTTAACAAGGAACGCTCCAAGCGCCTGCTGGTGGAGCAGGGGATTGCAACGCCGGTTTTTGAAGTTCTGCGGCCCGGTGAAAAGCGGACGCTGGCCTTGCCGGTGGTTGTCAAGCCGATCCGGCAAGGGTCCAGTTTCGGCGTGCATCGCGTGCTGGCTGAAAAGGAATGGAGCGCGGGTCTGGCCGATGCGATGACATATAATGGCGAAGTCATTGTTGAGTCGTTCATTGACGGCAAGGAATTAACGGTGGGATTGGTCGGCGACGACGTATTGCCCGTGATCGAAATTCGCGCGCCGGACAATAATTATGATTACCGGGCCAAATATACCCAGGGCGTGACGGAATATCTCGTTCCGGCGCCCCTTGATAAAGAGCAGACGGCATTGTGTCAGCGCCTGGCCTGGCGCACGTATCAAACGCATGGCGGCCGGGGAATGGGGCGGGTGGATTTGCGCATGGCCGCGGATGGCGCCATGTATGTGCTGGAATTGAATACGATCCCCGGGTTCACGGAAACCAGTCTGCTGCCGAAAGCGGCGGCGGCGGCCGGGTATACCTTTGCCGGGTTGTGTGATCGGATTATTCGGTTGGCAGTGTTGGACGCTTGACGCGGCCGGGACCGCGTTAAGCATTGGCGGGGTTGGCGGGATGCGAACATGAGCGGGTAAATTATGTGGTTTGGTAAATCCAAAGCTAAACGCAAACGACGGCAATCTAATTCTGTTTTTGACGAGCGCCGGTCAGACCGGCTATGGGTCCGGGCCCGAGCCGCCGTAACGTTGAAAACCAAATGGATCTGGTTTGGCCGGGCGCTGATAATACTTGTCAGCTTACTGTCGGTGCTGGTCATGGCGTGGGTGGGCTTGCGGTACCTGGATCGTTGCCTTTTACGGCAGAATGATTTGTTCCGTATTCGCAACTTCAAAATTGAATGTATCGGGAAAGTAATAACCGCGAAACATATCATGGACTACGCGCAATTATCGTCCTGCAGTAACCTCTTTGCAATGAGCATCGCGGAAAAACGGGAATATCTTCTAAAAACAGTGCCGCGCGTTAAATCGGTGGAGATGCTCAGACGTTTACCCGGGGAATTGATTATCAGGGTCCGTGAGCGCATTTCCCTGGCCCGTCTGGAAATGAAGGGATACTATCTGACCGTGGACCGCGAAGGTCATGTGCTGGGCGCCTCTACCCGGGCATTGCATTTGCCGATCATCAGCGGGCACTGCATGCCCGGTATCCGGCCCGGTATGCGCCTGGCCGGCACGGCGGTAATGAACGCTCTGGAAGTGTTTGACGTGTGCGAAACAACACCGGTACGGAATCGGCTTAAAGTGGTTCGGATTGAGGTGCGTAGCCGTGGGTCAGTGGAGTTGACCCTGGCTGACGGTGAGCAGGTGATCCTGGCCTGGCAGAATATGGGGGCGCAAGATGCTCTTTCCCGTCAAAAGCTGGAGCAGAAACTCGCCCGGTTGGCGGAAATTTTAAAGCGCGCCGCGGCGCAAGGCAAACGGATTGCCGGCATTGACATGACCCTGGAAAATAATTTTCCGGTGCCGGAATATTATTAGTGCCTCATCCGTTCGGAACCGCGATAAAAAACAATAAAAAGAGAAGAATTTCTGACAGAATTAACAAAATGGACAGAATAGTGTAATACAAAAGCGAAGAATATTTAATTTTATTTTATTCATTCTGTCAAAATTTCTTCGCCATGTCGAACCAGCCGAGGCTGGAAATATGTTTGATTGGGTTGCGGGCGCAGCTCGCGTTGGAGTGAATGTGCCCCGATTGGATCAATACGGCGCCATAGTGATTGATTTAAAGAAGTAGGAAGGCTGGTATGTCAAATTCATTAACTCCTCGTGAACGGTTTAACCGCGCCATGCGTTTTCAAACAATTGATCGGTTGCCTATTTTGGCTTGCGAGCCATGGCCGACGACGGAGGAAAGATGGCATTCCGAAGGCATGCGGGATGTAGAATGTGAATTTGCGGCATTTGACGGGCCGATGCAGAGTTGCTGGTTATACGGCAAATATCAGGGGCCGATTCCTTCTTTTGAAGAAATTACATTGGAAGAGACCGATGCCTATTGTGATGTGCAGAACTATCTTGGACAGAAGGAACGGCGGCTCAAGTCAACAACCTCTATGCCTTTCTTTTCCGAGTATCCGATCAAATCCCGGTCGGACTGGGGATCATATAAACAACGGTTTAATCCCGATAGTTCCGGCCGTTATCCCGACAACTGGGACAATCTGGTTCGCGAGCGACAAACCTCGGCGGCAGGCGAAATTCGCGGTGTAGCTGTCTGGGGCTTTTATGGATTTCCGCGTGAAATGTTGGGGCCAGAGGCGTTGTCCTACATATATTATGACGATCCTGGTTTAATTCGGGAGATGAACGAATTTTGGGCGCATTATACCCTCCGCCGTCTGGAACGCGCCGTGCGGGAGATGGCGTTTGATTATGCCTTGATTTGGGAAGACAACTGTTACAATCATGGTATGCTTCATTCACCGCAGGTTTTTCGGGAATTCATGGCGCCCGGCTATCGCGTGCTGACTGATTTTTTCCACGGTCATGGAATTGATCTGATTGCCGTGGATAGCGATGGCAATGTGACTGAACTTATCCCGTTATTACTGGAGGTCGGAGTGACGGGGATCCATCCGTTTGAGGTGGCCGCCGGCATGGACGTCGTGCAAATCGGCCGGCAATATCCGGAACTTCATATGTGGGGTGGGATTGACAAGCGTGCATTGGCCAAAAACAAACAAGCCATCGATGAAGAACTGATGCGCGTGATTCCGGCCATGAAAAAAAGGGGTGGCTATGCCGCATGTCTGGATCATAGCATTCCCTCCGATGTGCCGCTGGAAAATCATCGCTATTATACCAAACGGTTGGTTGAAATGAGCACTATGGATTAGCGCTGATGGAAATATTGTATAGGTTTTTTATCCGACTGACTTAATTCTTGCATTTGTAAAAATATACCAAGTTCCAGGAGGCGGAGGTAAGGCGCGCAGGCAGTCGGGCCAACCCATAGTAGAGGCATAGCCGGATAACGACCGGCGAGGAAGCAGAAACCACTCGAAGGGGTTGGCGGCAACCGGAGAGGGACAGAAGAAACGTATGCAGGACACGGAGCCAGCGGTCA
>CAYQNY010000129.1:0-9283 GCA_964418925.1 uncultured Verrucomicrobiota bacterium | reverse complement strand
CGCCCATGATCGCATAACTTTCCTCAGCATACATAATGTTGGCCGTATTCATCTTTACTTTTTCGTGTTGTTTCGTGTATTTCGTGGTTAAATAGTCTTCTCCGTGACTGCGTGGTTAATGTTCCTGTTTTTCGCTTCCCACCGTCCAATACACGGTCGCGCCTTGATCCACCGCCCCCTCGATCCAGACTCGCCCGCCATGCCGCCGGATAATTTGCTGAACGATGGCCAGCCCGATGCCCGTCCCTTCAAATTCCTCGGCTTTGTGGAGCCGCTGAAACACGGCAAAAAGTTTGCCGACGTATTTCATATCGAAGCCCGCGCCATTGTCCTTGATAAAATAGACGTTTTCCCCGTCCTGTTCCCGGCAACCGATTTCAATCACCGTCTTCTCCCGTTGGCACGTGAACTTGATGGCATTGGCCAGCAGGTTGATATAGACGTGTTTCAACAGCGCCGGGTCAGCCTGACACCCGGGCAAAGCGCCCACGATCCACTCGATCTGCCGGCCTTTTTGTTCGAGCGCCAAATCCGCAAGCGCCGCGCTAACAATATCGGCGGGCTTGACCGGCTGGGTTTTCAACGGCTGACGACTCAGGCGCGAGAATGCCAGTAAATCTTCAATTAAATGCCCCATGTCACGGGTATTTTTCAGAACCATGTCCAGACAATGCCGGGCCTCGACCGAGAGGTTTTTCGCATGCTCTTCCACCAGAATGTGCGAAAAGCCGTCAATCGCCCGGATGGGCGCCCTGAGATCGTGCGACACCGAATACGCAAACGCCTCGAGCTCCCGATTGGCCGTATCCAGTTTCGCCGTGCGCTCCCGGACGCGCTGTTCCAGGCTTTCATTTAGTTTGCGGATTTCATCCTCCGCCTGCTTACGCTCGGTGATATCGGTGAATACTGCCAACACGCATGCCTTCCTATCCAATTCCACAACGGTTCTTTGGATATCCACGGGGAAGACGCTTCCATCCTTGCGCTTTGCTGGAAGATCAATAACGAAAACGGACTCACCGCGCATCATTTTTTCGAACTCGCCCATGACACGGGGCAGTTCATCGGCGGGATGGATATTTTCGGGAGATAATCCCAAGACTTCTTCCCGACTGTAACCCAGCATCCGGCAGAATGTTTCATTTGCGAAGACAAAGCGTTGCGTTTTAAAGTCTGCCACGACGATGCCTTCCGGCAGGCTTTCTAACAGCGTCCGCGTGCGGAGTTCCGCTTGTATCAGCGCTTCCTCCGCTTTCTTGTGCGCGGTGATATCCTTAAACGACCCCATCATGCAGATGGTTTTTCCGGTTTCGTCCTTAACCAGACTCGCGGAAAGCTGGACATTAAAAAGAGAGCCATCCTTGCGACTGCCCGTCAGTTCGCCTGCCCAGCCCCCTTGGTCTTCCAATGCTTTGATTACCATCTCCGCATTTTTTCTGAATTGCCAGAAATCTACGGCGGGTTTGTCCAGTACCTCGTCAGTGCTCGTGTAGCCCCACATTTTGAGAAAGGTTGGGTTGACGTAGGTCAGCATACCTTGGGGATTGGCAAACACGATGGCGTCAATAGAGGATCCCATGGCTTGGTTGCTAATTTGCAGGGTTTCTATCATCCGCTTGCGTTCGGTGATGTCTGTAGCGATACCCAAGATACCAAAAATTTCTCCGGCCGTATTTCGTAACGGAACCTTGCTCGTTAACATTATTCCTTCTTTACCATCAGCTCGATGCAACGGCTCCTCTATGTTCAATATTAGTTGGCCTTTACCCATAACTTCTTTATCAATTTTACTGTAGGAATGAGATTCTTCTTTTTTCCAGGGTAAATCGTCATCGGACTTTCCAACGATATCCTCTGGTTTTTCAACACTTGCCATTTTGGCAAAATTGTCATTACAACCTAAATAAATCGAATTCTTATCTTTCCAGAAGATGTAATATGGGATGTTGGAGATAATATTCTTAAGGAGTTCGTGCTGAGATGCCAGTATCTCCTCAGCCTGCTTGCGTTCGATAACTTTTCCCAGCTGCTCAGCTATCGTATCCAGCAGATTTTTCTCTTCCTTGAGAAAAGATCCCTCCTCCCTATCGGGCTCTTCTTTCAGGGAACACACCTCTATCGCGCCAGCCGGCTGGCCATGCACGATAATGTCGGCCGACTGTTTCCAGGCAGTTTCATGGAAATTCCCGGTCTTAAATTCCTGCTTCCCAAGGACAATGCGCGCGCCGACAACTTCTGAATAATGATAGCTGCTCGGGATTATACCAGCGGTTTTCTGCAATATCTTCTCCAGAACAGTCTCCTTCTCAATCATAGCCGCGATGGAATAGAGGCAATGTAGTTCCTTGACCCGTTCCTTCAGCTTATGCTCCATCTGCTTGAGATTCTGGTAGAGTTTCTTATGCTGGTAACTGCCTACGTACGCAGCCATGAGTATGATCATGACCATACCGAGGACGACCAGCAGGAGGATGACCCCACCGCGGTAGCGAACCTCGGCAAAGATCTCGCTTGTGTCCACCTTTGTCACCATGAACCAGGGCGAACCCGGCACGGGCCGGAGGTCCGCCAGCACATCCACCCCGCGATAATCCTGGCCTTCAAAAACCCCGGTCTTGCCCAGCACCGCCTGGCATACCGACACATCGGCGCGCGACAGCGGGATGCGGATGGTTAAGGCCGGGTCGGGCCGGTGGCGGAGCACATTCAAGAACAGGGCGTCATTGCCGTCCTTGCGCATCAGCAGTGTTTCCGCGCTCTGGCTCGGCAGGGGCCAGGATTGGATAAGCGGGTAGAGGATTGTCTCGGGATCTGATCGCAGGATGAGCACGGCAACCGGGCGTTGTTCATCGTCCATGATCGGCGCCGCAATGTCCAGATGGATTTGATTACAGGGCAGACAGCGGAAGAAATCGCCGAACACGGCTTTGCCTGAGGCGACCGCCTGCGCGGTCAACTGCTTCGTATCGGCCTCCAGCTCTGTCAGGCTGGGATCCAGCGACAACAGGAGGCGGCCGTCCGGAACGGCCAGGATCATGTCCTGGTAGCCCTCAGCCTTCCGGAACACTTGCAGACGGGACTGGCAGGCGGCTTGCAACGCAGGATCATCGGGGGTCTTGAGCCACTGCAGAACGTACATCCGGATGATACCCGACGAATTCATGCGGGCGTCGGCCAGGCACACATTCCGCCAGGTAACGATCTGACCAACTTTCAGTTCAGCGATGACTTTCAGTTCGTTGTATTTTTCGCTCTGGATGGTCCGGACTTCCTGGCGGTAAAACCAGTAGCCGCCAACGGCGAGCGCCAGGGCGACCATGGCGGCCAGGCTGATCAGAAGCCTTTTGGAAGAGCGGATGCGAGTTTCGGAGGTCATGAATGTTATGTTCCCCGTTGCCCAATCCCAGGGTAAAACCCTGGGTTATTATGTAGCACCCCAACGGGGGTGCAACCCTGGGGAACTCAGTCACCCTTCGGCTCAGAAAATTCCCATTGAACCCGACGGATTTGCGACTTGATGTTTTTAATTCCCTGCTTATGCTTGCCAATCTGTTCTTGGAGATCCTTTATCTTCTTTTGCCTGTTCAGACGCTCAATTTTTCTTGTATCTCTTAACTCGTGCCATATTTTCCATTTTGACTTCAACTTCCCGGGAGCCGTAATCAGGATAAGCGGCGCCCTCAATATGCAGGCGAGTATCCGGACACTGCCGATCCGGCCCAAAAGAGACCCCAGAATGATTCCCAGGCACAATCCTGTTATACCTGTTATTATTGCAATCCCTGATATTACCACTGATTTGACTCCAATTTGGTTACAGTAGCATCCCTATGGGACGTCAGCGCATATATTCCAACAGGCTTTCGGCTTCTTGCGCCAGCTTGGTCTTTTCGTGAAGCTTGACAATTTCGGTTGCTAACTTCCTGGCCTGGCTGTAATCCCGTTTCTTAAGAAGATAGAATTTCGCAAAACGCAACATGACCTCTCCCTGCCATGAACTCCGCGGATATTCATCAAGAAACTCGGTAAATTCCTGCTCGGTATCTTGCAGATACTCCTCGGTGTACTCAAAGCATTCCATTAAACAGCATAAATAATAATAATTAGCATTCTCCGCGTATTTACTGTTTGGATACTCTTCTAAAACTGAAACAAATTTATCACGCGCCTTTTTCAGATCAGATTCAACCTTGCCCAGAAGCATTCGCCAAACTGCTTTTTTCTGCGCGTTTTGATAGTGTTCCCGACCAATTCGATAGGAAAAGTAGGCTTCTTCATCGCCCCGTCCTCTTGCGCTTGCGCCGTTCAGCTCATTGTCCGGCTCTTCTGAATCGGCATTCCGGTCATATTCTCTTCGTTTAACCGGATCGTTTAATACCCGGTAAGCCGCGGATAACTCTTTGAAATGTTCTTCCGCCCATTTTCTCCTGGTAACGGCATGCCGGTCCGGGTGATAACGCTGAGCCAGTGTCTGATACGCCTTTTTAATGACCTCGTTGCTGGCCTCGGGATGAACTTCCAGGATTTTGTAATAGTCGTTGCCTCCCATATTATACCATACTCCAACGCGGGCTGACACCCACAACCCAAGTTTATCCCAAGCCAGGCAATTCTTTCACAATATGCAGGTTAAATAATTATGTCCGAAACTGTAGCGCGCCACGGTGTGGCGCGGTTGCCGCACGCCGTGCGGCACTACAATTAAGATAAGAATCGCTCAACTTAGATTTATGTCTCTCTCCCGGCAGTGTGGCGAATTCGCCACACGGTAGCATCGGGCTTCGTCCGGCAGCCGCCGGACTATGGCATGACACCACGGTTCCGAATGGATGAGGCACTAATTAAAATTCAAGCAATCGGAGAGACGAGATATTTCCCTAATTCATCAAATTGCTCCTGGTCTTTCCTGACCGAGAGCAGCATGCTTTGATAATCCCTGATTTTCTTTATTTCTTTGACTTCCTGCACCTGGATATCCGCTGCGAGATTTGTAATGATATCGTGGTATGCTCCCAGCAATAGAATGCCAGTTTCTCCGTCATGCAAGGTTGCATTGATTTGTTGGGCGATAAATTGGTCGCGCTTTTTTAACAGGCGGTTCTTTTTTAACTTATACACCAGAAAGGCCAACAGTTTCCTGGAGGTTGACTTCGCCTGCGTGATTTTAACCAGACGGTCTCTTTCTTCCTTCATCAGGGCAAAATCTTCGGTTTGAACCAGGGTGGCTCCTTGTTTCAATAAATGGTCGATAATCTCATAATTCTTACTGCCGGCTTTAATTCCTTCTTCGACAATTTTCTGCCCGACTTCGGCGTGAGCGACCATGCCGTCCTGGAACACCTTAAATCCCGCGACCTTTAAATCGGCAAAATATTCAGCGATGACATCCCAGAAACCGGATACCGTTTGCTGGTGTTTCTTCCAGAACTCCTCTCCAAAACCTGCCATGCCTCTGCTATCCACCTGCTTGGCGATAATGCCCAGGTCAGCGCTCATGTGGATAATGGGAACGTAAATTAATTTTCTCATGTTAACCTAATCATTTTACCCGTTCTCCGTCCGCCGTGGCGTCCCGCATTTCCTGCATAACGAACACCCGGTGCCGGTTCTTGACGCTGAGGACCAGGTGCAGGACAACGCGTGCCAATGATTGCGGCATGTTGCAGATCCCCATAGATGTTGCACGCTTTCAGCGTGCGGATCGTTTGTTTTGTTTCCTGCGCCTGACCCCGGCGATTCTCGCCGGGCTATGATGTAGCACCCCGTTGGGGTGCGTTGCCCGGGACGCCAACGGCGTCCAACACCATACCCCAGAATGCAAACCCTGGGCTGCAACGGGACACCCCGTTAGGGTGCGTTGCTAATGACGATCGGGATAGGGGGCAATCCGTATTATGATTTGACTCGGGCTTCCAGCCCTTCCACGCGTTTCAGCAGATCCGAATTTTTTTGAGCCAGCTCGGCTTCCTTTGCCTTTGAAGATAAATAAGAATCCTG
Source organism: uncultured Verrucomicrobiota bacterium (assembly GCA_964418925.1). GTDB lineage: Bacteria > Verrucomicrobiota > Kiritimatiellia > JAAZAB01 > JAAZAB01 > CAYQNY01. Next base: position 3,286 of record CAYQNY010000129.1, on the reverse strand, counting down.
CTCCCACCAGTTGATGCCCATCTCCTTTGCCTTGTCCACGGAGGCAATCAGCAGGCGAATCTTGATGGTCAATAATTCGATATCGGCAATTCGGATCTGGATATCGCCGGCAATGACGATACCCTTGTCCAATACCTTCTCCAGAATTTCTGCCAGATTTGTTGCATTCGTCGGATGTATCATTTTGGCTTCAGCCATTATATGTCCTCCTCTTTTTATTCTTACATCAAATTTCCCAACGGACCTAAATCCAGATTTAATTCCTCATCTTCAATGCCAAAAACAGTCTGAATCTCCTTTATTTTTTTCTTCACCGCTTTCAGGCTCAATCCCAGCTTCTGGATTTCCGCCGGGGAAAGTGTTCCTTGCTTCACTCTGCGGAACGCTTCTTTTTCCATAAGTTTGCGGATTAATTCCACCAGGGTTAAAACCAATTTTGCCAACCCTTGTTCGGTCTCTTGGGGGCTGTTGGCATTGATGATTTTAGGGATGTTTTCTTCCGCCTTTTTTATTTCTCTCTGCAGGCGTTCGATATAGGCCCGGTCTTCGGAAGTCAGTTCTTTATGGGAATTGCCAAGACACTTACCTGATACTTCCTCCGCCTTGGAGACGGAAGAAAGGAAAAGCCGCAACCCCAAAAAGACCAGATCCACATCGGCTACCCGGATCACGATATCCCCGTTGATCACAGCGCCTTTCTCGAGGACCTTATCCAGGGCATCCACCAGGGTTACTCGATCATGCTTGAGCTCTGAAGATGTTAAGGCGTTGACCATGATGGCTAATACCCGCAAAAATTATAACTCGGCCAGGGACCGCCGATTTCAATAACCAGTCCCTGGGGCTGAATATCGCGGCGGATGCTTTCAATTCCTTTTTTGAATGCCTCGATCCGGGTCGCGGGAATCAGACAGGCCGTGTTGAGCACCATGGGATCGCGCCGGCCGGTCAATTCTTTTTCCAAAATCCTGTTTTTTACCGCGGCCACCGCATCGTTGTTGATCCGATCAAAAATGGTTTCCACAAGCTGTGTCATGGCTTGGGCGGATTCGTCGGCCACAACCGTTTTTAATTCTTCTTCCATAAAAAAGGCCATACCCTCGGGCATCGCCGCCAGCTCTTTTTCCTTCTCCTGTATGGCTGTATTCTGCGTTTTGATCATCCGTTCCAATAACGCTTTGTCGCTGAGATAGACCTTGACGTTCCATTCCTGGTTGCCGCGAATCTTGTCCAGTACCTGTACGATCTTGAGATAGTCTTTTGCCAGCATCGCCTCGATTCCCGCCCTTGCATTAAAGACGGCGCCAAACCGCATGGGGATCAGGCTGAATAAGCCGCCCCCGCGCTTTTGGATGGCTTCTTCGACAACTCCCTCATGAATAAGAGCTTTATCCTTAATCCACGGCAGATCGTTCTGGGCCTTATGCTGAATCTCTTCCGAGGCGAATTCGGCCAGGGACACGGGGCTGATCACCGCTTCGATGTCACGATACGCCAGTGTAAACACCTCTCCCTTGCCGTCCATCCCTTGGCTGGAAATCGCCGGGGCGCCTTCCATTCTCTCTCGGATGCAATAGAGATATAACCCGTTCATCTTTTTCCCTCACTGACAGTATTAAGTTTGCCGGTTAAACCAGTTTCCGGGCCATGATAATGATGTCGGCCGTCTTTTTACGCAGGGTGGCCAGTAAGCGGCAATTTTGACAATCCGTCTGTTCGCTCTTATAGTCCGGGCAGTCCAGGAGCACCTTAACTTCATTCTGCAACTCCCGGGCAACGGCGGCTTTTTCATGGACATTCTTGGTCTGATTAATGCTGTCCGTTAATTTCCGGATTCCCGGTTCCTGCTTTAGAAATGCCGGGCATTTAATGCTGGGTTCTTGTTTATTCATATATGTTCCTTATTCTGAAATTTTTAATTCATGCTCCGAAAGGGGCATCATTTTCTCATTGTAGATTGCGAATTACGGATTGCGAATTCATGAATATGACTGAGATTCCTCTCCGTCAGCTGACGGATCGGAATGACCGGCCTTTTCACATGCGGTAGCATAGTCTTCAATCCGCACTCGGCAATCCGCAATTCTTATTCGGCCGTCGCGAACGCTTCCTTGCGCGCGTACGATTCGACTTCCAGACGACCGTTCAGCCTGAGCGTGTACAGATTGCGGTCCTGGACGCGGGTCGGAAGCCCCAGCGCCTTGATGAACGCACTGGGCTCGAACGCTTCCGCCTCGATCTGCCAGCCGTCATCCGCTTTCACGGCGCCGAGGATTTTGACCTCGCCGATCTGCAGGGTGCGCTTCAAAAAATCGCCGGCGGTTTGCGACGCTTGTTCGATTGTAGCCATGGTTATCTCTCCTCGTTGGTGATTATTCTGAACATTCTGTTAATTCTGTCGAAAAGTAAATCCGATCATTTCTTTGACAGAATGAACAAAATAAACAGAATTAAGATTTCTTTTTAATTATGTCTCTTCATTTTCCGAATCATCCAGGCGCGAAAGCAATTCGGCTTCTTGGCGCTGGAACTCTTCCTCGTTGATTTCGTCCAACTCAAACTGCAGCTGTAGTTTCATCAGCTGTTCCTTGATCTTGTCCGGGTCCGAAAGTTCATGGTTGATCATATCGTTAAGCTTTACGCCCAACGCCATCACCCCTTTGACCGGCGCCAGCAAAATGTCATCCAATAAAAACATGTTTGGTCTTTCTGATTCATCTGCCACTAAGGCACTAAGACACAAAGCAGACCCAGTCGAAAGTCACAGGTCTCCCCAGACTTTTGACCTTCGCCCTTCGACTTTTAACCTTGGACTTTCTTTAATTTCCGAGCTCGATGACCAGGTTGACAAAATTAAAGGGCGGCACGGTGCCGATATATTTATATTTCACGACAGCGCCATCCTGGTCCGCCAATTCCTGGACCTTACGATCGAATTCCGGCTCTTGGGTCCGTTCAACCAGGAAAGCGGCATTGACGATCATCATGTCTCCATAGGGTGTAGCGGTTTTGACTTCCAGCGCCAGCGGAGTCAGGGCCTCGAGAATGGCGTTCTGGCGTGCGTCCTTTTCTTTCTGGAGCGCGGTCTCGACCATGTGTCCTATTTCGGCCCGCTGAAAGTGGGTCTTTTCCGCGGGCAGGGCGGCGATTTTTGCCTTCAACGCCCGGATTTCCCCGTATTTATCCAGAATCGTCTTAAAGATGGCATCTTCCTTGAAAAATGCTTTTACGCCCAGTTCGCGCTTGCCGTCCATCTTGTGTAGTAGTTCGAGGAACCGATCATGTT
>CAYQNY010000128.1:0-9413 GCA_964418925.1 uncultured Verrucomicrobiota bacterium | reverse complement strand
CGCCCAACGCGGGACAAGCTCTGTTTACCACGCGTTTCGCGTGGTCGCGTCCGAATTACTTTTTCAAAAACCTCTGTACTTTTCACATTCCAATTCATCACGACCAGTGATTAGCGGCTCCTTGATCCTAAATAACATTCCAACATTCTGCAGAATGTTGGAATGTTAAATCTGGGTTACATTCGTAGGACAAGGGGAAGAAAAGCGGCGGTTCAGAATCCGGGAATATCCGGAGACCATGGGAGGCGGGCCGGATTGGCAAACATCATTCGCCAGAATGTCCAGCAAATTGGCCACCGCCTATTTACTGAGCGCTTTGGCCTTGATTGCCAGCAAATCCTTCATTACACGGCTGACTCGTTCCGATGCCTTAGAGCGAGCCGGACCCGTGCCTGACAGGCCGAAAGCGTCATGGAGGGTCTTATACACGCCATATAACTCACGGTAAACAGCGACATGTTGCGGGATCGGCCGGAACACCTTGGCTTTGACCCCGGTCATGGCTTGAACGGCCGACTCGATGGTCGGATGGGCGCCGGCAACGAGCGCGCCGGCGATGGCCGCGCCCAGCGCGCAGGTCTGGGCGGAACGGGAAAGGAGCATGGGCCGGTTGAGAACGTCGGCATATATCTGCATGAATAACGCGTTTTTCTCGGAGATGCCGCCGCAACAAATTACCCGCTCAATGGGAATCCCGTATTCCTCGATCCGGTTGATAATGGTCAGCGCGCCGAAGGCCGTGGCTTCCAACAATGCCCGGTACATTTCCGCCCGGTTGGTGTGCAGTGTCATGCCAACCAGCAAGCCGGTCAATTGCGGGTCTACCAGGATAGTGCGATTACCATTGTTCCAGTCAAGAGCCATCAGCCCACTGACACCCGGCTTGAGCGCCTGGGCTTCCTTGGTGAGCCGGACCTGCAGGCGGTCGTCGCCCTGGCAGACGAATTTGACAAACCAGCGGAAAATATCACCCACAGCGGATTGACCGGCTTCGATGCCAAAATAACCGGGTAAAACGGAGCCTTCGACAATGCCGCATACACCGGGAATATCCGGCACCTTGGTTTTCGCCACCATGATGTCACAGGTGGACGTCCCAACGATTTTCACCAGGGTTCCGGTCCGTATCCCCGCCCCCACCGCACCAAGATGGGCGTCAAACGCACCCACAGCCACCGGAATATCAGGCTGTAGTCCCAGCTTGACAGCCCAGTCCGCCGTCAAACGCCCGGCCGGACGATCCACTGCCAGCGCCGGAACTTCCAGACATTTACGTACCCGCGCCAGCTTGGGATGCAGGGAGGACAAAAACTCGGCGTCAGGCATACCGCCCCATTGAAGGTTATACATGGCCTTATGACCGGCGGCGCAGACGCCGCGTACCACGTCCTCCGGACGCTCTACGCCGCATAAAACGGCGGGAATGTAATCCTCCATTTCGAGCCACGCGTAGGTGGCGTCAAACAGCGTCGGATCAACATTCAGGCAATGCCATACCTTGGCCCAATACCATTCCGACGAATACACACCGCCGCACTTGGCCAGGAAATGCGGCCGGCTTTTTTGCGCGGCCGCGGTGATCGCGGCGGCTTCGGGAAAGGATGTATGATCTTTCCAGAGCCAGGCATAGGCATTCAGGTTCTGCTTGAATTTCGGACACAGGCACATGGGTCGGTTCCGTTCGTCTACCGGAATCGGTGTGGACCCGGTGGTGTCCACTCCCAACCCAATAACCTGATCCGGGGTCACCCCGGCGTTACGCCGGGCTTGCTTCAGCGCGCCGACAACGACCTGTTGCAATCCCTGGACATAATCAAGCGGAGACTGACGCGCCAGATTGTGATCCTTCGGATTGAGCAGAATTCCTTCCGCGCCGCTGGGATAGTCAACCACGGCCGCGCCGGCTTCGCTGCCATCCGCCACGTTAACCACTAGGGCCCGGATCGAATTGGTCCCATAATCAATGCCGATGGCATACCGGGATACCGCGCGAGTTTTTTTACTTCCTGTGGATACTGCTGTTGCTTTAGTGTTTTTTTTCATAGGGATCCTTCATCCGTGTTTCGCGCGCTGTCCCCGCTGGCAGCGGGACTGACCATAATAGGCGCCGGCGCCGTGTTTACGCCGATAATGTTTTTCCAACAGGCATGACGCCACCGGCCTGGTCTTTGCATTCAAAGCATAAGTCAGCCACGCCATTTTGCAAATCTCCTCCAATACGATGGCATTTTCCACCGCCTTGGCGGCGGTGGGGCCCCACGAAAAAGGGGCATGATTGGCGACAAAAATAGACGGACATTCCAGGGGGTTCACGCGCAATTTCCGAATTTTATTCACGATCATGTCACCCGTGCGGGCTTCATAGTTGGATTGAATATCCTTCTGTGTCATGCGATCGGTCACCGGAATCACCCCGCGAAAATAATCCGCATGCGTAGTGCCCAGGCAGGGCAAAGGCCGGCAGGCCTGGGCAAAGGCCGTCGCGTACGCGGAATGAGTATGCACCACTGCACCGATATCGGGAAACGCCCGATACATGACCAGATGCGTCGGCAGATCAGAGGAGGGCTGAAGCCTGGAGGCGACGAGATTGCCCTTTAAATCCGTCAATACGATGTCGTCCGGCATCAAGGTTTTGTAATCCACACCGCTGGGCTTGATTGCCACGATCCCGGTTGCACGGTCCATGGCACTGACATTTCCCCAGGTAAACGTGACCAGACCCGCCGCCTTCAGGCGGATATTTTCACGCCAGACCGCATCAATTAACGGTTTCAGCTGTTTCCGTAAAGCACACTGTTTCGAATTCATGTTCTTGCTCTCTTTATAAGGGTCATAACGCGACCGGCTGTTTATAGCATATCCCAAGGCGGCCTTTAGCCGCAAACAAATTTCTCTTATAGCATCCTGTCAGGTTTAAACGGAACGATCTAGCCTGGATTATTCGCGATCAGTCGCGAATAATCCACCCACAGGGCCGTCATCGCCCTGCAAATGCAGGGCGATAAGGGGTTAGCCACTTATGATTGTCCGCCGTGGCGGACAATCATGACGTCTTCAGGTCAATCGTCATAAACGATTGGCCTGAAGTAAATTATTCACGAAAGTATAACTTTCATGAATAATTCAGGCTAGAGCTGGCATCCACGCTTCTAAATTTTATTTTTTCGCGTCTTTTTGCCTGCCCGCAGTCGCTGTGCTCCAGCGCTGTAGGCGGGCGTATTGTGCGGGCTATCATTGTTTCCGCCAGATGCGGATTCCGCCAAAGGACGGACAAGCTCGTCTTCGATGGACACCACAAATGCAACGCATTATTCGTCACACATTAAGGTCCGGTATCTCGGCGACGGGTGACGCAGGTGCGGCTGCAGACGGCTCCCGCTCCAGCGGATCGAAAACCCAGCGCTTGTTGAACCAGAACCATTGTTCGGGCTCCGCACGTATGCAACGGTCGAAAATATCAAACACCGCCTGGGTCATACGCAGCCAGTCGTCTTTCTTGTCCAGCGTGGAATCAGGCCGGATTGGAGTAAACGTACGATAACGATGACGCGCCCATCCCATGCGGGTGATCACGCAGGGAAAAACAGGCACATCCGTCATCCGCGCGATCAGGGCCATGCCGCCGGCCACGTTCATCGTCTTGCCCAGAAAACGGATAGAGAGCCCCGGCGTCTTCGAACGGACATCCGGAAGAATAGCCAGCACCTTGCCCTCCCGGATTTTACGAATAATGCTTTTCAAAACCGACGACGTCCGCAGCAGGGTTTCAAACCCGGTTCCAGCGCGCAGGCGATTCAGATATTCATCCACCAGCAGATTTTTCTGAGGCGCGGCCAGCGAAAACAGCGGTAAGCCGCAGGCCAGACTGGTCAGGCTTGCCAGTTCCCACGACCCCATATGGACCGTGGCAATGATCGCGCCTCTTCCCGTCGCTTGCAGATGATCCTGGAGGGGCCGGGCCGAGGCGTCAACCTCGACCACCGACTTGACCCATTCCGGAGATGACGCGGGAATCCGCATCATCTCCACGACACTGAAGATGAAATTGCGCCAGGATAGCCAGGCGATCCGGCGAACTTCGCAGGGGCTGAATCGTCCCGGAAACACCTCCTGAATCCTTGCCAGCGCTGACCGGACGCGAAACCGCACCAAGTGGAATCCCATCCATGCCACCCCCCACCCGACAGCCAAAGCGGCACGATACGGCAACAGATTGATCAGACCCCCGATCCCACGCACCACGGCATATTCCAGAATATATCGAAATTTATATTTCAAAGCGTTTCCATTTTTTACTCGGCTTCGTCAGGATGCCACGTGCCTTCCGGCTTTGCCTGTCGGCTTCGCCGAGACATGTGCCGCGGGAAACTTCACTACGCTACGCAAAAAACATAGGTTATTCAAAATGATCGAATGGTGCCAGATTACCGCCCGCGACGAACGGCGTCAACCGGTTTACGCGGCGGATCGCAAGCGTTCATTTACAGGAGATTGCAGTTCTGGGCAGACAGCCCCGGCTACACCCATAATTTCGCTCACGGCTGTGACATGCTCACGGCTTGTATCCGGACAGCGTGAAAGCCGGTACGTAACCAGCCTAGGCGCACACTCTAGAGCCTGTTCGAAAAGGTATTTCCACTCATGAATTTTCAATATCCAATGTCCAACAAGGAATATCCAACCTAAGATCGGAGCGCCGGCATCAGCGGCACGAGACAATACACTCCTTCTGCGCGCCTTTTCGGCGAAGTCTTATCCTTGGATATTGGATATTCTTTTCGGATGGGGTCACTCTAGAGCATCGGGTTCCACCCCGACCGTTGTGTAAAAGCGAGCATAAAGCAACCTTGACCTTGTGTTTCCGCAGTATCCGTAGCCGCTACTCATCCATAACCATTACCCCCACCGGTTTCCGCTTGGCTTCCCATGCCGATAACAGTATAGTATTATGAAACAAGGAGGGAACTGTTATGGCGCTGAATATCGTCGTTACGAAACGAAAAAAAGGACATTTTCTTGTGAAACTCGCCGGTCGGCTGGACACGCAAACGGCGCCTGACTGCGAGGCCAAGCTGAAACCGCTATTGACAGCGTCCACCCAATCGCTGGTGCTGGACATGACCCAGCTGGACTACATCAGCAGTATGGGACTGAGAGTTATTCTGGCGGCGCGCAAGAATCTGGAGAAATTCAAAGGCAAACTGCTCATGACAAACATGCCGGCGCCAATTGCCAAAGTCTTCGAGATCACCAAGATCATGCCCGGCACCGATATTTTTGAATCCGTCCAGTCGGCGGATATCTATCTGGAAGCCATCCAGCGGCGGGAAAAAATGAAGAACCAGGACTTATCGGAATAAGCCACGGATTAAGACCGATTATACCCGGATACTGACGAACCTTAAACCCAGTGAGATGGGGCAACGAATATCGTCATCCACCATCGAGAAGCCGGCAAATTCATCAGTTAAAATCCGTGTGTATCCGTGGCTAAACTTACTTTTCCGCTAAACGAACCAAGGCTTCCGGGATCTTGGGAGTGGCACCCGGCTGGGAACAGACGTAGGCCGCCAACCGGTTGGCCAGGTCACTGATGCGGTTGAAATCCAGACCATGCAACATTCCCATGACCATACCGGCGGTAAAAGCATCGCCGGCGCCCACCGTATCCACAATATTCGCCCGCACTCCCGGATGCGTAAAGGCCCCTTCCGACGCCACCAGTACACTACCCTGAGCGCCCCGGGTCAGGGCAACCAGGCACAGCCGATACCGGGACATCAAGGTCCGTATCACATCCTCATCACTACCATCCACCGAGAGCAAACGTGATACAACCGGTAATTCCTCGTCGCTGATTTTAAGAACATTCGAGAGCGACAGCAGGACATGACAAAGCGTGTCCCACCGCGGATGGAATTACGTGTTTTTCCCGAAAAAATGGAGAGGTGCGTTTGCTATTCTGCGAAGCGGCTTCGCTAAGGAAGCACGAGTTGTCGCGACCGTTCTGCGTAACGGTTACCATCCCTTAACGGAGCAATGCCTGCCGGACCAATTCTTCCACGACGGCGTCCTTCGGCAGTCGCGACATGACCGTCATAACCATTTTCTGTGATTCCGCCTGCTTATAGCCCAAGGCAATCAAGGCCATGACAGCATCCCGCACCCGCTGATCTCCCGCCAGTTTTGCCGGCATACCGGCAGAAGCTTCCAATATCTGACCGTCCGAAAACTTATCCTTGAGCTCGACGATCATGCGTTCGGCCATTTTTTTACCGACCCCGGAGATACTCCCCAAACGCTTGACATCGCCATTGGCAACGGCCCCGATAATTTCGCTGGCCGACAGACTGCTCAAGGCACTCATGGCCAGCCGGGGGCCGATACCACTGACGTTCATCAGCAGAACAAACATCCGACGTTCAGGATCCGTCATGAACCCGAACAGGGTATGCTGATCCTCCCGGACATAATCCACAACCAGAATACGACAGGATTGATTTTCGGCAGGCAGACGATCGTAACTGCGAAGCGGAACGAACACCTCATACCCGACCCCGCCGACATTGAGCACCAGGCGTGTCGGAGATTTTTCAACCAGAGTGCCTTCAAGAAAAGTAATCATATCAAATCGCCTTGCTTGTCATAGCGTCCCATCGTCCAACCGTATGCAGATGACAAAGGGCAATGGCCAACGCGTCGGCAGCGTCTTCATGAGGTTCCTCGTCAAGATGCAGAATAGCCATCACCATCTTCCGCACCTGCTCCTTACCGGCATTGCCGAATCCCACAACCGCCTGCTTGACCCGGCGCGGGGAATACTCATAAACCGGCACGGCGGCGGCGGCGCAGGCCGCGATCACCACCCCGCGCGCCTCTCCCAGAATCACGGCAGTTTTAACATTCTTACAGAAAAAAATACCTTCCAAGGCCGCCACGTCCGGCTTGCCCCGCGCCAGGATATCGGCCACGGCCCGGTACAAATGATCCAGGCAAGCGGACAAGGGACACCCCTGCGGATTTTTCACCAGCGCATAATCCAAGGTCTTATAAACGGAACCGCGCGCTTTAATCAGCGCTATACCTGTCGAACGCAACGAGGTGTCAACACCCAGAACGCGGCAGCCGCCAATTACGGATTGTCCCGTCGCCGCGCAACGGGGCAAGTGGCCGCTTGACTGCCGACGCGGAGAATCACTTAGTCCCGCCTGGCAGGATTGACTGGGCGGACCCCGCCGCTGGCGGGGCAAGCCACGCCTTTGGCGTGGTAAACTTGCTTGCCACGCACCTTGCGTGGTCCCGCGTTTCGCGGGATTGCGGATTGCGGATTTGAAAGCCATAACTCGTCGTTGGAATCCCCGTCGACACCCAGTATCAACCGCTACGTATTGATCTATGTTTGCTGTTCCAGTTCCTTCAGCACGGCTTCATCCACATCCAGGTTGGAATAGACGTTCTGAACATCCTCATTATCTTCCAGGGTTTCGATGAATCTCATGATGTTACCGGCAACGGCCTTATCCGTGACCGACACATAGCTGTCAGGAATCAGGGTAACTTCTGAACCGGACGTTTTGATGCCGGCTTTCTCCAGCGCCGCCACGACCGGCTCGTAAGCTGCGGGGTCGGTGATAATTTCATAGATGCCTTCATCCTGCTGCATATCCTCGGCACCCGCGTCCAGGACAATGCTCATCAACTTATCTTCCTCAACCCCGGCCGCATCCACCATAATTTGCCCCTTGCGCTTAAAATTCCGCGTCACCGCACCCTGGGCCGCCAAGTTACTCCCGAACTTGGTGAATATATGGCGAACTTCGGATGCCGCCCGGTTTTTATTATCCGTCAGCACCTTAACCACGAGGGCCACACCGCCGCCGGCGTAACCTTCATAAATTACTTCATCAAGCTGAATACCATCCAGTTCACCGGTTCCCTTTTTTACGGCCCGGTCGACGTTATCGGACGGCATATTTGAGCTTTTGGCTTTCGCCATCAGCGTACGCAAGGCGGGATTCATATCGGCATTACCCCCGCCGGCGCGCGCCGCGATGGAAATTTCCTTGCTCAGCTTGCTGAATATCTTACCGCGCCTGGCATCGGCCGCACCCTTTTTATGCGCAATGGTTTTCCATTTACTGTGTCCACTCATACTTCACCCCGTTTTTCATGGTTATTTGCGCCGGGGTCTCAGATTGAATCCGACCAGGCGCTCATTGGTTAATGTATCGTAATCCTGAATCCAGCCCTGGGAAAACCCCAACGCCTCAATAGTTCGGCACACTTGCCGATATTCATCCACCGAAATACGCCGGTTCCACGGATGGCGCGTGACGGCCTGATACGCCGGCGTGTATTGGGCCATCACGCTCAGGGCAATCCCAGTACCGACCGCATCGGCCAGCCACTCCAAAGTTTCGCTGACTTCGTCCGCCCGACCCGGAAGAATCAGCAAGCGGCAAATCACCCCGGATACTGCCAAGCCCTGCGCATCAGAGCGCAAGGCCCCCACCTGCCGCCACATTTTCATCAGGGCGGATCGCGCGATATCAATATACTCCGGGGCCTCAGAACCGGCAAGCGCCGTCTTGCGACGGGCATAACGCAAATCGGTCAGATACACGTCCACAATCCCGGCCAGAGCATGGATAGTTTCAACCCGTTCAAAGCCACTGGTGTTATAAACCACAGGCAGACGCTGACCATTTCGTCCAGCCAGTTCTAACGCCGGCAGAATCATCGGCAGCCAAGGCGTCGGGCTGACCAGATTCCAGTTATGGCAGCCTTCCTCACGAAGCCGCCGGAAAATGGCGGCCAATTCTTCGACCGAACAGGTGTCGCCTTTGCCTTCCTGACTCCAGGGATAATTCTGGCAATACAAACACCGCAGTGTACAACGGCTGAAAAATACGGTTCCGGAACCCCGGGTGCCGGAAAGCGGCGGCTCCTCGCCAGGATGTGTCCCGTAACTGAAAACTTGCGCCTGGCACCCTGCTCCACAATACCCCTTTTGTCCGGCCGCGCGATTCACACCGCATTGCCGCGGGCAGAGATTACACGCCTTGTTCAGGGACCACCGGCCATTGTCCGTTGCCTGATACATGTCATTTTCAAGCTCGTCATGTTTTTTCTTGATTCCGCTGAAAAAACCATGGAATAGCGCCGCGTGAGGCTTGCCACGCTTCCGGCGTGGTCACACGGCCTACATGAAACGGGCCATTTTGCAGGCCCGGTGCCCCCATCAGGCGGATTAACAACCGACCACGGACGGATCACGGACTACGGACGATTTATTCCTCTTCCTTGGCCTTTTCGGCGCCGGCAATGATCTTCTGGGCAATAGCGGCAGGCACGCTATCATAGCGTAAGAACTTGATTGCAAACGAACCGCGGCCACCCGTTATACTGCG
>CAYQNY010000127.1:0-9485 GCA_964418925.1 uncultured Verrucomicrobiota bacterium | reverse complement strand
GCGCAATCCCTTTGTGAATGAGCCGGACCGCGGGGTGGAGGTGAAGGTGTATCTGTTGCCGCAGCAGGCGGATGTGCTGGCATCAGTTGAAAAGCAGGGAGCGGCCACGCCCTGGCGCGATGAAGTATACCTGCCGGGGCAGATTATCAGTTTCCAGACGAGTCCGGGCCAGACCTACCTTATCAGCAAGGAGATTCCGTGGATCAGCAATGTGCCGAACATACCGGTCCCGTAATCAAGCGGAATTAAATTGCCAGTTTTTTTTAATAAGGCCTTGCCTTTATAACGTCTTATCCAGATTTAACGAGATCACCTTGCTGGTCTCAATGGATTCCTGGGCCGCCAGACACATTCTGGCGCTGATGTAGCCCTCGCGAATAGTCCCGGCCGCCTCCGACGGACGACCATGCAAAAGCTCCAACTGGGCTTCCTTGCCATATTCCGTCCCGTCGAAATGATTATGCCCGGCCCAGTCATAGACCTCATGAATCTGGGATGCCGGTTTGGCATTACGGCGCCTGATGGTCAGATGGCTGGCGCCAAAAATCATTTCCGCTTTTGGCGTTTCGACAAAATCACCATAATACTTGAGGTCCATGATTCCTTCCGTGCCGATGAATAATCCTTCCCTTTGTCCTCCGCGTGCAGGCGCATTGAAGGTCTGGCTGTACGAGGCAGTAACGCCGCCTTCGTATTGAATGATCAGCACCTGGTTATCGTCAATATTGATTTCCCGGGCATATACGCATAGGCGTTGATGCAACGCAGGCAGCGGCTTGGCGCCGTCCAGTTGACGCCGGTAAATGCTCATGGCGCAGGTATATTTCTTTTTACAGTCGTCACATGTTAACTCATTCGGCATCTTGCCGCCGTAAACCTGCCTGGATCCGAAGGCCGCTATATTGATCGGTTTTAACCCGATAATCGAATTAATGATGTCTAGATCATGGGTAGCCTTTTGCAACAGCAGGCTGCCGATATTTTCCCGGGTCCGCATCCAATTCCGGAAATATCCGTCGCCATAATGAACATTATTTATATATTGAACGGAAACTATCCTGCCGATAGCGCCATTTTTAACATGTCGCTTCGCCGCTAATGAAACCGGGGCGCCCCGCATGGTGAAATTAACCGTGGCTATCCGGGGATAATGTTTCAAAAGTTTCCAGACCTTTTCCACGTCAGGCCGCGTAATGGCAATCGGCTTCTCCAGTATGATATTGACCCCCTGCTTGACGCATTTTTCCACCATCTCGGCATGCGCACAGCAGTAGGTGGCAATGATCACGGTATTGATATCTTCATTGGCAAACATCTCATCCGCGTTGACATAGTATGGCAGGTCTTTGAAATCAGGCCTTAAAATCGACATGTCAACCCCGTAGGGTTTGCCGTTGACCATTTGGTCAAATAGTTTTCGATTTCGATCGCAAAACGCCACACAGCAACCGGGTTCGTATTGCTCCATCAGAATCATCTGGCCCACCCCGGATGATCCGGCGCCGATGCAGGCGATTTTCAACTTGTCAGCATGTTTTTTCATGAATATTATCTTTTCCTATACCAATAAGACGGTAAAACATCCCGCTCCGCTTCCAGCAACTCGCGTATACAGGCATCGGCATCGGCAATATTATTGCACAAAGGATCCGTCAACATCGCCCGGCGCAACAGGGCCCGGTCTCCGGTCACTGCGGCCGTCGCCGTCATTTCATGGGCATCCAGCACCTGGTGCTGTAATCCCAGGATACCGCGTGGCATGGCCCCGAACGGCTGATGGCGCGGTCCATGCATATCGATATCGGAGCGCAACTCAATCACGGCATCGTCCGGCAGATTCGTCACCCCGCCACGGTTAGGTGAATTGATATAAAACGGCTTGCCCAACTGGCCCCACATGGTCTCAATAATGTCCGTGGCATGATCATTGCCGACGTGTTTTAAAAGATGGCCGATGCTCAGCGCTCCGGTAGCATACTTTTCCGTGGTTGCCCATGCTGCGGCCATTTCTTTGGCCCGCACGTCCGCATCAAACAGCCGGATCGGTTCGGGCTGATTTGGCCGGATGCCATAACCCTGGAAAAAGGGCACATATTCTTTGGTGTGGCTGATGGCCGTCGGGAGCGCCCCATACAAATCAAAAAGCTGCAGCTGAAAGGCGTGGTTAAAGCGTGGTTTGGACTTATTCCCGGGGTTTGCCTTTTCCTTTTGCACCTCGGTCGCCAGCTTGCGCCTGACTATGGGCAACATGTCTTTGCCGTCGTAATGGAAACGAACCATCCAGGTGCAATGATTTACGCCGCCGATTCTGAGATCGAGCTTGTTATAGATCTCGGGCGGAACACATGTTGCCGTTGCCGGTAAAATGCCCACATGCTGCAACCAATATAGCGTGTTGTGCGGCTCATGATGTCCGTCACAAAGGGCAAAACTCCTCATGTCCGGGGCAAAATTCTGCAGGGCCTTGCCGATGGTGGCGGTCGGGTTGACATAATTAATTACCCATGCCTGCGGGGCTATCTTCCGGGCATCCCGCGTTATGTCCAGCGCCACCGGAATTTCCCGTAAGGCGCGAAATATGCCGCCGGGACCGATCGTATCGGAACTGCACATCCGGATTCCATGCCGGGCCGCGATCTGTGTGTCCAATCCGCGATAATACGCGTTGCGCCGGGAAAAAGTCAGAACGATAAAATCAGAATCCCCCATGACCTTTTTGCGATCCGTCGACCCGATCACCTTGACCCCGCATTTTGTTTGCCGGCACACGCGCTGGGCAATGGTCATCATGGTCTTCAGCACGCGCCGCTCAATATCCACGAGTGCCAGGGTGCCGCCGGCCATCACGGGACTCGTGGCCATTTTATGGATGAGGCATTTACCGAAAAAATAACTGCCGGCGCCAATCATGGTAATCTTCGGGCCTTTCATTTGGTATCCTTTCTTGAAATGACGTAACTACTCAGTTTGATTAGGGCCATGCCGTGGGCGTGGCCGGCTTCACGCCTGATTACGTGAGTGATTGCTATTCTCTGGTTAAATAATTATAAAAGCAATAGGATTTTGGTGATTCTTTCTGGACTTTTGTGCTGTTCTCACGATATGTATTCCGATCCATTTTTGCTCCAGTAGGGGTCAGATTAGCTGTAGGGAATCAGAGTCTCTGTGGGGTAGCGCTTGGTTTCGGTGTATCACTAATATTGACGATCGGCAATATTAGTGATACATGGATATCATCTCCGATTTTGGATTCCTAACCTGGATTATTCGCGATCAGTCGCGAATAATCCACCCACAGGGCCGTCATCGCCCTGCAAATGCAGGGCGATAAGGGGTTTCCGCCGCAGCGGATCTGCTGCGGCAGAAGCCACTTGTGATTGTCCGCCACGGCAGGCAATCATGACGTCTTTAGGCCAATCGTCATAAACGATTGGCCTGAAGTAAATTATTCACGAATAGCAACATCTTCATGAATAAGTCAGGCTAAGTGTTTTTTAACCGATCCTGCGTTAATGTCTTTGACTGAGGATGGTGCCGCCCGTGCTTCACTTGATAGCCGGCGGTTTGGGCAGTCCTTCCATAGAGGCCAGTGATCGTTCGAGCAATTCCGGCGGCAACGGATAATCCGCGAGTTTGCCGTCCATAAACGCCTGGTATCCCGAGAGATCCATGAGGCCATGGCCGGACCAGTTCATCAGTATAATCTTTTCCTTGCCTTCCTCCTTGGCCTGCTTGGCTTCGCGTATTACCTGGGCAATGGCATGCGAGGTCTCGGGAGCCGAGATAAAGCCTTCGGTATGGGCGAATAGTAATGCCGCGTTATAACATTCGATTTGGTCGAGGGACACTGCCTCAATCAGTTTTTCGCGCAGAACGTGGCTGACGAGGGGTGCCATTCCGTGATAGCGCAGTCCACCGGCATGAATCGGCGGCGGCACAAACGTATGCCCGAGACTATACATGGCCAGCAGTGGAGTCATCATGGCCACATCGCCCGAGTCGTAGGCAAACGGCGCCCTGGTCAGCGTGGGACATGCCGTCGGCTCGGTAGCAATGATCCGTACTTCTTTCCCGTTCATTTTGTCGGCGATGAACGGGAAGCTCAGTCCGGCAAAGTTGGATCCGCCGCCGGCACAGCCGATAATAATATCCGGATATATCCCGATCTTTTCGCACTGTTTTTTGGCCTCCAGCCCGATGATAGTCTGATGCATGAGCACGTGGTTCAGGACACTGCCCAGTGAATAGCGCGTATTTTTAGACGTTACGGCATCCTCAATCGCTTCGCTGATGGCCATACCGAGACTGCCGGGCGTGTCCGGCATTGTCTTGAGAATGTTTCGGCCGGCCTCTGTGGTGTTGCTGGGGCTGGCCACGCATTCGGCGCCCCAGGTTTGCATCATAATCTTACGAAACGGCTTCTGGTCGAAGCTGATTCGCACCATATAAACCTTGCAATCCAGCCCGATAAGTTTACAGCCCATGGCCAGGGCGCTGCCCCATTGTCCGGCGCCGGTTTCAGTGGTCAGCCGCTTGATGCCAAATTCCTTGTTGTAGTAGGCCTGGACAACAGCGGTATTCGGCTTATGGCTTCCGGGCGGCGAGACGCCCTCGTTCTTGTAATAGATCCTGGCGGGAGTACCCAGCGCCTGTTCCAATCTTCTGGCCCGGTATAACGGGGAAGGCCGCCAGAGTTTCAGAATATCCAGCACGGGGTCGGGTATGTTAATCCAGCGCTCGGTGCTGACCTCCTGCTCAATGAGATTCATGGGAAAGATCGGCGCCAAGGCGTCCGGTCCTATGGGTTTTCCATCCTTGTCTACAGGCGGTGGCAAAGGATGTGCCAGGTCCGCCTGGATGTTGTACCACTGCCGTGGCATTTCGTCTTCATTCAGAAACACTTTGATCTGTTCGCTCATAACCGTTCCTTTCTCTTGGTTCTTAAAATACCCCGGAACTTATAGCATGCCCGTGGGCCGTTATTTAATCAATATTCAGGGGCAGACTTAAAGAGGCTGTTGAAAAACGCTCATTAAGAACTGCCATGACCTGTCCGCTGTGCCGATGCAGCACCGGCGAGGTCAAAGAGAGAGGCACCCTCCTGTTTGCGTTTCAGCTCGTTTTTCTCAAACAGCCGGATCGTGCCGTATTCGCCATCAAAGCCGGCATTGCGGATTACACGTGTCGCGCGCATGCGGGCGATGGCTTCGGCCAACAGGGGGGAATACACCCGCTGGATATCTGCGAGCGGAGCATGTCCAAGAATAAACAACTCCGGGCCAAGCGATGCCAGCAAGGCGTCATAGGCATTGCGCACCTTCTTGGATTGCGGTCCTGTCCCGATAATTTCGGAAAGTATCTCGGTCAGGGGGATAAAACTGCGGAATGATGCCGCTCCTTGCGGTCGCGTCCCCGCGGGTCGGTCTGCCAGTTCCGCTACCCGGTACAAGACGCCCACCGTGACATCTTTCCCGCAAATCGGACAGAGTCCATGATGCCGTTTTGTTTTCTCCGGTGAAAAACAAACGCCGCATTTGCGATGGCCGTCCAGGTGGTACTTGCCCTCTTCCGGAAAAAATTCCACGGTGCCTTTGAAGCCCGTGCCGGTTTCCAAGGCCCGGCGCATTAAAAAATAGTCCAGCTCAGTATCAAAGACACAGGCCTCGCGTCCGAGCTTGGCTGGCGAGTGGGCGTCGGAATTGGATACCAGCCGGTAACGGTCCAGCCCTGCAAGCCGCCAGTTCATGAGCGGATCGGACGAGAGCCCGGTCTCAACGGCAAAGATATGCGCGGCCAGGTCTCCATAGCATTCCGCGATAGAATCAAAACCGGATTTTGAACCCAGCGCCGAGAACCATGGGGTCCAGATATGGGCTGGGATCAGATAGGCCCCCGCGCTGGATTCGAGTATGATCTCCAGTAAGTCGCGGGAATTCAGCCCCAGAATAGGCCGTCCATCGGAGCCCAGGTTCCCGATGCGCGCCAGCCGATGAATGATGGCTTCGGCTGACTTGACATCCGGCACATAGATTAAGTGGTGCACCCTGCGGGTCCGGTCGCCTTGCTTATAGATTGTTGATATTTCAACCTGGAGCAGGAACCGGGTGGGGGTAAAACCTGATCCACAGGGAGATGACGTTGTTGCGGGAAGCAAGGCGGTAGCGGGCTGTTGCTGTGCCAGCGTTTTTTCCAGATCATGGCGCAGACGGAACAGGCCGGGTTCGGCGGGCGCCAGTTTTGTTTTTATCTCATTCAGCCAGGCCGGGTGGGTGAAGTCGCCCGTGCCGATAACAGTCAGGCCCTTTCTTCCGGCCCAGAAAGCCAGTTGTTCCAGGTTGCAGTCTTTGCTTGTGGCCCGGGAAAACCTGGAATGGATATGCAGATCGGCGTAGAACATGCAGGCATGATTACCGAAAAGCCCATGCTTTTCAAGCATTCAACGCCTTTGTAGTTCAACGTGCTCATCCTGCTCTTGCAGCCAGGCTAATCCATCACGTACGGCTTTTTCAATTGCCTCGCGCGGGGGACGGTTATGCGGGCTGTCATACCACCGGATTTCTTTCGGTTGGCCGGCGGCGTTGTATAATGCCTCAACGGAGGAGCGGGGCAGTAGTTCGTCCTGCGTCACGTTCACGAAGAGGAGGGGCCGCGGCGCAATCCGGCCGATGTGCAGGATGGGATCAAAGGGCCGCAGTATTTCCGCGCCCAGCGGCGCGACCGCTTTCTCCCATGAAAAGAAACCCTGTTTTTGCAGGTATGGCGATTCGGCCACTATGCGTTGAAAATCGCCGGCGGCCGCGGCGAAGACGGCCGCCTTCACGCGCGGATCATAGGCCATCGCCGAACAACCAGTCATGGCGCCGAAACTTGCGCCAATGATATAGATGCGCTCCGGGTCAATATCGGGCCGTTCCGTGAGCACGTCCACCAACCGCCGTGTCTCCAGGATGGTCAATGCGATCCGCCGGCGAACAGCCAGGAATTTTCCCAAACCATTGCGCTTCTTTTCCCTCCGTTCGCCGCGGCCATACTGCTCGGGAACGAACAGCGCGAAACCAGCGCGCGTCACCCCCTCGGCGACCTCGCTATAGAGTTTCATCTTCATACCGATTCCGTAGAGAAAAATGATGGCCGGATAACGACGGCCGGGTTCGGCGGGAATCGCCGCTATCACGGGAACCGTTTCGCCGGGCGAACCTTCAAAGGTGAATTTCTGTATCCGATAGGAACCCCGGTTTTTGTCCGACCGCGGGGTAACCCGCAGCGGTGCAGGCGGCAAGGGTGACCGGATCGTTCGCAGGACGAAAAAATCTCCGGTCCGCTTGGCGGCAAAAAGCAGAACGATGCCTGCAACAACGACGAGTATGACCTTCAACGCGCGACGGCCCACGGGCGGGGTTTTACCGCAAGATTGATTTGTGATGTCCGTCACGGGAAAAGTTCCTTCCATGAGTAGACCACCGGCGGCTGGTTGCAGGCTGGAATGTTCCGCCCGGCATCCATTACCCACAACCGCAGAGCCTGCGGCTCAAAAATGGCATCATGCAGATTAGAGCGCATGGCCACGGGCGGTTTGATAATGTCCAACAGTGTCCGCGCGTCAATCCGGCCGTAGTTTTCCCGCACGCGCTGGACAAGACTTTGGTAACGGCCGCCGGACGATATCAGCACGGCGTCGGGAATAGCTTCAGGCAGACGATCCATGGCTTCGCCGGCGCGCACCACCTGAAACATAGCCGGTGTAGCCGCGATGCCCACAGCATCGGGCTTTTTTCCGTCACTGATCACGTAGAAATATTCGCAGGTGCGTGGACGGTTGCGCATGTAGGCCACCGCCTCATCAAGCGTCGCTGCGTTTTCCAGCGCACCGCGCAACAGGAAGCTCATGGGAGTGCCGTCCCATTGACCTTCTCCCCCTCCGCCCATTTCTCCGATGGCAATCTGTTTTTCGTTCATGCCGGTAACCGAGCCGATGAACCCGGCATAACCGACGTTGACCCAGCGCAATGCTCCCGCGCGATGCACGGCAATGACCACGGCCTCGTCCTGCAGTCCCACTTCGGTCATGTAATCCAGCACGCGGGCGTGGAGCAGTTTGCCTCCGGCCGTGGCCTGGCCGAACACAGCCACGCCACTGCAGTGAAAGAATTCCGGAAAGATATTTCCCCGCCGGACGTCCACCAGGGACATGTTGGCCCCATCCGCCAACCCCCGCATTTCCTCCAGGTATTCAGGGTTGATCCAGCGGTTCTGTTGCTCACAAAGTTTAATGGCCTGCTCGGGAAACCACTGCCCTTTTTCCAAGGAATAATAAAGACCGACCCCGTAGATCAGCCGGTTCATCATGCGCCGGATATTCGGCGCCAGCAGGCGGCCGTGCTGATAACCAATTTCATACGCCGTGCCTTCAAGATGGAGCAGGCGGTGACCGTCACGAATCCTTAACCAGCCTGCTCCAACACGGGTAAACTGGTCCGGTTCCCGGTCAACCGGACGAAACTGCAATTGCAGAATCCGCAGACCCCCCGCCACCGACTTGTCTATTTCCCCGGCAGGAACCTGTTGGGCTGACGCGGATGGAGCGGCAAATATGGAATTATTCTTCGGCAGTTTTTCGCATTGTAGGGAGAGCGCCCATATCCACGAACCGGTGGGGATGTTCAGGTTGAGCGAACGGAGACTGCCATCCGAGCCGACCAATGCGACTCCGTGACGCAAGCTGATCCGCCAGCACAATCGGCCGTCATGACGCGCCCATCCCGTAATCCATGGATGCTCCCATGCTGAAAGGAACAGCCGCTGCGCGGCGTTTGGCGTCGGCAGGTTCAATGCCGCCTCCCGCAGCGCTTTCCGGCACTCCGGAAACGAAGTCGGCGGACCGGCAAACTGCACGTCTTTTTTTACGTTGCCGATGAAAGTGGCGTCGCCGCCGCCCAGTTCAACCCCGTACTTCTCCACGTCAAAGCGCGCGCGAAACCGGTTGTGATCAAGGAACAATTCGGCGCGTCCCCCTTTTTTATCTCCGCCGTCGGGTTTCTGACGGAAGATTTCTGCGCTGATTTTGCCCTGGGTGATCGGCCAGCGGCCCTGTTCGAGCGACTGGTCGATCCGGTCAACATTGCTCCATAACAGCCAACTTGCCACAGCCCAGTTAAGCGCCGCCAGTAACAGCAGGCATCCGATAGCTCCGCTCAGTCGCCGAAAGAATAAACGTGTCATATCCGTATCCTCATTGATTTTGGATTTTGTATCGTAATTACATTACAATAGTTACATTAATACTCATCAGTGTCAGACCTAAATACAGTAGCATCCCACAGGATGCTCAGGCTGTAGACTATTAGGAAAATCGTGCGCAGTCAGGACATAGGTGACACTTTAGGCTCAGGACATGGGTAACACTTTCATGGTTTGGTTGTCCAGTATTATCGGGGAGGTCACCCTCCTCCGGGCGGCCCGCCGCCCGGAGGAAGAGCGGTGCCGCG
>CAYQNY010000126.1:0-9730 GCA_964418925.1 uncultured Verrucomicrobiota bacterium | reverse complement strand
CGAAGTCTCTCGACTTCGCTCGAGACCTTGAGCCTGTCGAAACGGCCCTTTGGGTAACCTATTCATGAAGAATTGAAATCTTCATGAATAGGTCAGGTTAGGAATCAGGATTCAGAATACGCCTCCCATTGCTGAACGTAACGGTGTTGCGGTGTTTCTTTTTCCGGCTCCGATACGTCCATACTCCGGTACTCCGACACTTTACTATGGCCTTACCGGTTCCATTATTCCGACTCCTGAATTCTGAATTCTGACTCCTCCTCTGTAGTAGTTACGTATATCTGAGAACCTCTTCCGCCGTGGTATAGCCGTCAAATATATTGCGAAGGCCATCGTCCCGCAAAAGACGCATACCCTGCTCAATGGCTTTGTTACGGATTGCCATCGTGGGTTTTTTCTGATTGATCAACCCCCGAATAACATCCGATATCACCAGATATTCATACAGCCCCTTGCGTCCATGATAACCGGTATCGTGGCATTCGTGACACCCTTTCCCATAATAAAAAGGCCGGTCCGCCACCGATTCCTGTGTCAGATTCAATAGATCCAGCATCTGCTTATCCGGATGATACTCCGTTTTGCATTTGGTACAGATAACACGCACCAGGCGCTGGGCAAGCACCGATTCCAGCGTTGACGAAATTAGAAACGGCTCGATATTCATGTCAATCAGGCGGGTCAGGGCGCCCGAAGCGTCATTGGTATGCAGGGTGGACAATACCAAGTGTCCCGTTAATGACGATTGGATGGCGATCCGGGCGGTTTCAACATCGCGAATTTCACCGATCATGATGATGTCAGGATCCTGACGGAGAAAATGGCGTAAAATGCGTGAAAAGGTGACGCCCACCGCCTCGTTCACCTGCACCTGAACAATGCCCTCGATGTCATATTCCACCGGGTCTTCACATGTCAGCAATTTCGCCTCCACCGTGTTGATCCGGCGCAAGGCGGAATAGAGCGTGGTCGTTTTTCCCGATCCGGTGGGACCAGTAACAATGATAATCCCATTTGGATTCTGCACGTCACGGCCAAAGGCCTCGTAAATATCCGGCGGCATGCCAAGATTTTCCAGTTTCAGTGAGACAGTTGAGCGATCCAGAATCCGGAGCACCACGCTTTCCCCGAACTGGGTTGGCAGTGTGGACACGCGAAAATCAATGGAGCGCCCCAGCAAGTTCATTTGAATACGGTTATCCTGCGGCAAACGCCGCTCAGCGATATTCATTCCGGCCATGACCTTGATGCGCGAAATGACTGGCAGAGCCAGGTTCCGGGGCGGAGGCTGCATTTCATACAGGGCGCCGTCCACCCGGTACCGGATTTTGAATTCCTTTTCAAAGGGCTCGAAATGGATATCCGAGGCCTTGGACTGCACTGCTTCGTAAAGAATCAGGTTCACAAACCGCACCACGGGCGCTGAATTCGCCACCTGTTTCAGCCCGGTTTCATCCTCTTCCTTGCCTTCCGTCAATTGCAAACCAACGCCCTGCTCAAGTTCCGATTCCAGATCCGACAGCATATCGTTAATCGAAACATTATCGTCGCTGTAAAACCGACCAATCAGGTTCTTAATATCATCCTCGCGGGCCATAATGAAGGTAACATCCTTGGTAAGCACGAACCGAATCTCATCCACGATTTCAGGGGTTGGCAACTGGGAAATAGCCAGCACGATGGAATCCGGTTTTGACGCAATCGGCGCAATATTATACATGCGGGCGACACTGGCCGGGATGGATTTGGTCACCTCGGACGGGATATCCATCTCTTGCAGATTGACAATGGTCGTACCAAGATGATTGGCAATCACGGCCAGCAGATCATCTTCCTTGATCATGCCCGTATCGCTGATAATGTTACGAACCGATTTGCCGGTTCGCCCCTGCTCCTCGCGGATTTCTTCCACCTGCTCGGATGTTAAAGCTCCGTTATCCGTCAACAGTTGAAGCAACGGATCCTGGTTGATGACTTCATCCATAACTGACCTCTATCGTCGTCGGGTGCCGGTTCCCTGCAGTTTATTGATGATCGCTTCGGGGTCCTGGGCCTTGGTAATCAAATCCTCATATTCGATCAGTCCGGATTCATACAGCGTCATCAGATGCGCATCGAGGGTGACCATGCCCCATTTGGCGCCGGTCTGAATATCCGACGTAATACGGAAAGTCTTGTTATCGCGGATCAACGCCTGGATGGACGGTGTACTGATCATAATTTCAAATGCCGCCAGCCTTCCCGGCCGATCCTTACGGACGATCAACAGCTGGGAAATGACTGCGACAATGCTGGAAGCCAGCTGAGTGCGAATCTGTTCCTGCTGGCTGGTCGGAAAGGCATCCACAATACGGTCCACGGTGCGCGCGGCGCCGGTGGTATGCAGTGTGGCGAAGACCAGGTGTCCGGTTTCCGCGGCGGTGATAGCCGCTTCCATGGTTTCCAAGTCACGCATTTCGCCGACGAGCACAACATCCGGATCCTGACGCAGGGCCCGTCGCAGGGCTTCCTTGAAGTTGGGCACATCCACGCCGATCTCGCGCTGGGTGATGATGGATTTCTTGTGTTCGTGGTAATATTCAATCGGGTCCTCGATGGTGATGATATGATTGTCCCGCTCAACATTAATCAGGTCAATCATGCTGGCCAGGGTGGTCGTTTTGCCGGAGCCGGTCGGCCCGGTAACCAGGATCAGACCCCGGGGCCGAAACAACAGGTCTTTCACCTGGGCGGGCAAGCCGATTTCATCCAGCGACAGTAATTTCGAGGGAATCTGCCGCAGAACCATGCTGATATATCCCTTGGTTTTCAATACGCTGACACGAAATCGGGCGGCTGTCCCGAAACTGAAGCCAAAATCAACTCCCCCAATTTCGCGAACCTTCTGCTGATAACTCTCGGAAGTGATGCTTTTCATAAGGCGTTCCGTGTCCTCCGGTGTCAGCAACGGCAGATCCACGGATTGCAAACGCCCGTGGAGTCGGAGCGTGGGCGACAATCCAACATTCAGGTGCAAGTCCGAAGCGCCTTCATCCACAACCACCTGCAACAGATCGCTCATGTTGACGTTGGTTAACGAACGTTCACTCATAGTGTCATTCTCCCATGGTAGTGCTCAATACTTCCTTAAGCGTAGTCATACCGGACACCACTTTCCGAATACCGTCTTCGCGGAGCGTCCGCATGCCTAATTCCCGCGCTTTGTGCCGGAGTTCATCCGAGGCCACCCTGCGGAAAATCATCTCCCGCACATCATCATTAATGAGAAACACTTCAAAAACACCCTTGCGTCCCTTGAATCCCGTCTTATCGCAGGCACTGCATCCTTTGCCCCGGAATAACGGGGTCTTGGCCAGTTGCGCGGCGAGGTTGCCCAGAGGGATCAATTCATCTTCCGCCGGCGTGTACGACTCCTTGCATTTTTCACATATGACCTTGACCAAACGCTGGGCAATCACCGCGCGGATGGAAGATGCCAGGAGGAACGGCTTGACCCCAATATCCAGTAAACGCGGAATCGCGCTCGGGGCATCATTCGTATGCAGGGTACTGAACACGAGATGTCCCGTCATGGCCGCGTTAACTGCTATTTCGGCGGTTTCGAAGTCACGAATTTCACCGATCATAATAATGTTGGGCGCCTGGCGAAGAATAGCTCGCAAAACAGCGGGAAAGTTCAGCCCGATGTCTTCGCGGATTTGAACCTGATTAATTCCGGACAGTTGATATTCCACGGGGTCTTCCACCGTGATGATTTTACAATCCGGCCGGTTGAGGTGATTCAATATGGCGTATAAGGTCGTTGTTTTTCCGGAACCGGTCGGCCCCGTAATCAGAAGAATGCCGTCGGGTAGGCCGATCAGCTTTTCGAAAGTCTGTTGGTCATCGGCAAAAAATCCGAGCTTAGGCAGACCCAGCCCCAGGTTCTGTTTGCTGAGAATACGCATGACCATGCTTTCGCCATGACTCGCCGGCACCGTGGAGACACGCAGATCAAGATCTTCCCCCCCCACGTTGATTTGAATCCGTCCGTCCTGGGGAATGCGTTTCTCGGCGATCTTCATTCCCGCCATGAGCTTCAATCGGCTGATGATGGAGGATTGCAGGCGTTTCGGCGGGTTCTCCACTTCCCGCATATCGCCATCAATGCGGTACCGGATCCGAAACCGTTTTTCCAGAGGCTCCAGATGGATGTCGGAGGCGCGATTCCGCTGGGCTTCCAGAATAATCAGGCTGACCAGCTTAATGATCGGCGCATCGGCATCGGTGGTTTCGTTTTCATCCGCCAGACTCCCCATGTTGACTGAAATATTATCCCCTGGATTCTGGCTAATTATTTCCTCGATGGATCGCTCCACATGTCCATAGTGATGATCCAACGCGATGGAGATTTCCTCATCCGAAGCCACGACGCCCTCGACGTTCCGCTTGAGTATGTAGCGAAGACTGTCGAGCGTCTCAATATCCAGCGGATCAGCCAGCGCGACAGTCAGCGTGGTGTCGTTATTGAACACGGGAACCACCTTGTAACGGCGCGCGATGGCGGCGGGAACCTGCTTGATAACTTCCGGGGAGATTTCCTGATCGGCCAGCACGATCACGTCCATGCCCAGCTGCATGGCCACCGTTTTCAAGACCTCCATCTTGGAGATTACACCGGTTTCCACAAGCACATCCACAACGCTCTTGGTTTCGGTGGCCTGGGATTTGGCCTGTTCGATCTGCTCGGATTTGATCAAACCGACATCCTTGAGAATCTCGATGATATAATCGTCATTCCCTGTCAAGGCATGGCCCCTTTCTGAGCATGGTTCAACGGTACCGCTTTTGGCGGGACCCGGAACTTTGAACCATGCCGAAAATTATTTCGTTTTTACGCACTTGGCAACCTGCTGTTTAAGTCTGTGCGTTTTATGGCCGGTTTTGAAATTTCAATGCTATGATACTTTTTCTTGAGCTTGATACGTTGATTTAGTTTATATTCAATAGCGTCTCAAGTCAATTTCTTCTTTAAAAGCTCCTGCACGCGCCGGGGATGGGCTTTGCCTTGGCTGGCCCGCATGACCTGACCGACCAGGAACTGCATCGCCGCCGACTTGCCGGCACGAAAATCCGCCACTGACTTGGGATGTTCGGCCATCGCCTTATCCACCATGGCTTCGATGGCGCCGGCATCACTGACTTGAGCCAGGCCTTTCTGCTGCACCCATTGTTCGGGATCGCCCCCCTGCTCAAAGAGCGCCGCAAACACTTCCTTGGCCGTGTTGGAGTTCACGACCTGCGTCTCCACCAGCCGGACCAGGTCCGCCAGGGCTTGGGGCCGAATCGCCGCCTGATTAATCTCCATCTCCTTTTCCGCCAGCCGCCTCAACATATCCGTCATCAGCCAGTTGGAAATGGCCTTGGGGTTGGAGCTATAGCGGCAGGTTTCTTCGAAATAATCGGCTACGGCCTTGTCCGCGGACAGCACCTGGGCGTCATACGGAGGAATGCCGTACTGACAAACCAACCGCTCGCACCGCTGACGCGGCAATTCGGGCAACAGTTTTTTCCAGCTCTCAATTTGATCCGCGGCTAACACCACCGGCATCAGGTCCGGATCGGGGAAATACCGGTAATCGTGGGCTGCTTCCTTCGTGCGCATGGAATCCGTGATCCCCTGCTCCGTTTCCCAGCGGCGGGTTTCCTGGATAATGGTTCCCCCGGATGCCAACACTTCCGTCTGGCGTTGAATTTCGTATTTAAGCGCCTGGAACACGCCTTTAAACGTATTAAGATTCTTGATTTCCGTTTTTACTCCCAAGGTCTGCTGCCCCCTCGGTCGCATACTACAGTTAACATCGCAACGCAGGTTACCTTCTTCCAAATTGCATCGGCTGACGCCGCCGTACAGCAGAATCTGCTTCAAGGCCTGCAAAAAGGCCAGGGCGTCTTCCGCGGACTCAAGTTCCGGCGGGGTCACAACTTCCATCAGGGGATGCCCCGCGCGATTGAAATCAATACTGCTCGTTTCCCGCGCGTGCATATTTTTTCCCACGTCTTCTTCCAGATGAATCCGAGTCAGCGGAATCGTCTTGAGCGTTCCCCTGACATCAATATCAACCGCCCCGCCGATACATAAAGGCTGATCGTATTGCGAAATCTGGTAGTTTTTCGGCATATCGGGGTAAAAATAATTCTTCCGATCGAACTTGCTGAACGGGGCAATCCTGGCGCCCAGCATTAAACCGGTCATGACAGTCAGCCGCACGGCCTCTTCGTTGATCACCGGCAGGACGCCGGGGTATCCCAGGCACACAGGACATACCTGCGTGTTGGGAGGCGCTCCAAAGTTCGTTCGGCAGGCGCAGAACATTTTGGTCCGCGTCGCCAACTGAACATGAACTTCCAGTCCGATGGTTGCGCTATAACTCATAGATAACCTTTAGCTTTCAGCGGTCGGTCAAGCGCCTGTTAATCAATAATCTTTACAAGTGATGCAATTATGTTTTCTTGAACATGGCAACCCACCCCCGTCCCCTCCAAGCCGCCTTCGCCCAGAGGCTACGGCGAGCCAAGGGAGGGGAGCCATATTCTGTTCCCCTCCCCCGGGGGGGGGGTTAGGGGTGGGTAAGGACTGGATAGTCCAACTTAAAACCTCACACCTAAAACTTAACCCCGCGCTGGTTTCTGCCGATGCCATTCGGTGCCCTGCTCATAGGCATAGCCGGCCCGGAGTATCCGCTCTTCACAGAATGCCGGACCGATTACCTGCAGGCCGATCGGCAGGCGCCCGGACGTAAATCCGCAGGGAACCGACAGCGCGCAAATCCCCGCCAGGCTCGCGGGCACAGTTAAGATATCCACCAAGTACATTTGCAGGGGATCCTTGATCTTTTCGCCGATGCGATAGGCCGCTGTCGGCGCCACCGGTGTCAGCAGAATATCGCAATCCTGAAACGCCTGTTCAAAATCGCGCCGGATCAAGGTCCGCACTTTCTGCGCGTTCAGATAATAGGCGTCGTAATAGCCGCTGCTCAGCACGTAAGTGCCCAGAATAATCCGGCGCTTGACTTCAGGGCCGAACCCCGCCGCCCGCGTACGTCGGTACATGTCCAGCGGATCGGCAGCGTCTTTGACCCTGAGCCCGTAACGCACACCGTCAAAGCGCGCCAGGTTGGCCGATGCTTCCGCGCAGGCAATGATATAATAGACAGCAACGGCATGCTGGGTCATGGGCAGCGACACATCCACAATCCGGGCTCCCAGGCGCTCGCATTGCCGGATTGCCTCCTGGATGGCATGTTCCACGTCGGCATCCATACCCTCCATGAAATATTCACGGGGAAGCCCCACGGTCATGCCGGACAAATCTTGCTGGAGAGCGGCTTCATAATCGGGGACCGGCGCTTGCGCCGACGTGGAATCGAGAGGATCATGACCGGCCATCATCCCCAACAGGAGAGCCGTATCCCGAACATCCCTGGTCATCGGCCCAATCTGATCCAGCGACGACGCAAAGGCCGTCAGGCCGTAGCGCGATACACGCCCATAGGAAGGTTTCAAACCGACGCATCCGCAAAACGACGCCGGCAGACGGATGGAACCGCCGGTATCCGATCCCAGCGCGGCGACAGCTTCATCCGCCGCCACCGCCGCTCCCGATCCGCCGCTGGAGCCGCCGGGCACACACTCGGAATTCCACGGATTGCGCGTGATATGAAAGGCCGAGTTTTCCGTGCTGGACCCCATGGCAAATTCATCCATGTTGGTGCGTCCCAGGAACACGGCACCGGCGGCGCGCAGCCGGGCAATGGCCGTAGCGTCATAGGCTGCTCGATAGCCCTCTAGAATTCGCGAAGCACAGGCGCAGGATTGACCGGTCACATTGATAACATCTTTGATGGCAATCGGCAATCCCAGTAAACGTGCCGCCTGGCCTTGCCGGCGACGCGTATCAGCCTCATCCGCCTGCCGGAGGGCCTGGGTCTCATCCATGCTGATATAAGCCTGCAACTGCGGATCGCGGTCATGAATGACCCCGATCATGTGTCCCACAAGTTCACGCGACGTACAGGCGCCCTGCTCCAGAAGTTCACGACACTGATGAAGCGTCAATTGATTCCATTCCGGCATAATCTCAACCCAATATAGTTTCTTCGCCGAAAAAACTATGTTAAATGATTTTCGGCACCAGGAATTGTTCGCCGTCATGCGCCGGCGCGTTAGCCAGCACAACGTCCCGGTCCAAACTTTTCCGTTCCTCATCCTTACGGAATATGTTTTGAACACGGACCGCATGTGCCATGGGCTCCACGCCGGATACATCCACCTGCTGGATCACCTTCACGTAATCAACGATCTGCTCCAACTGCCCCTGAAACATCCGGACTTCCTCATCGGTCAGGGCCAACCGCGCCAGGTGCGCCACATAGGGCACATCAATTTTTTTTACCGTCTCACGGGAAGACTTGATCTCAAAAACCGGTTCATTCATATCATGACCGTAACACATTTTCCTTCTCCGTACAAGTTGACTGTTCAACTGAAACGGCGAAGAGTCGCCGCTGCCGCCGGATCATTGGACATGGAACGTCATACGGATATCGTTCCTTTCGAGAATGTCTCTGACCCACACCCAGGTTGAGTCACCCGACACAAGAGGACGCAGAGAAATCTCGCGACCGTCCATGACAACGCGCACGCGCTTCGCGTCAACAGAAAATGGTCCCAGGCGAATCGACATCCGGGGGATTGGAAAGAAACGGTTCTTGACACGGCTTACTTCTAACCTCGAAAAACCAGCAGCGGTCCCACCACAGCGTGACACCATAGATGAGCGGTATCCGATCCGCGCTGCCGTCAACATAGTCCACGATGACCGTACCCAGA
Source organism: uncultured Verrucomicrobiota bacterium (assembly GCA_964418925.1). GTDB lineage: Bacteria > Verrucomicrobiota > Kiritimatiellia > JAAZAB01 > JAAZAB01 > CAYQNY01. The sequence continues at coordinate 859 of CAYQNY010000126.1, read as the reverse complement.
TGATCGCCAATGAATTGCTCACAACGCGCATCGCCAAGTCTGGTTTGAATATGGACTGTACCCAAATCCCAGGTGGAGATCACGCCCAGTAAGAACATCCGTTTTGCTCGCACACCGATATCCCAGGAACAATGAGCTTGAATTGTTTTATCCGGCAAAGTAATAAACGGAATGCCATCGTAAGTCTCGATAATGCGGCGCTCCGGGAACCGAAAAAACGGACTACAGCCAATCGGCGTGAAGTCCGACAGCGCTATCCCGCGTCAGATCGAGGGCTTTATAGCGGGGATCACACAACGGCAAGTCGGGGTTAACCCGATCGTATTGCACCTGGACCGACAGATTGCCGTAAAAGCGAACACGGTTTCCAGGAAGACTGATCGTGAGCGTGTTTCTTAAGCCATAACGCAGACGTTCAGCACCACAGGGAACGAGCGTTCCGCCATCCATAGGCACTGAGCGTCCGTTCAATAATGCCCGCAGGCCTTCCGGATGCTGCGTATCGAAGGATAACCGATACACGAATGCAGGATTTTCCGGCAGATGGAAATCAAAGCGAAAACGATCTCCTGTTGCGCGCACGCCATTGGACACCTGCAGTGCTTGCGATATCTGAAAAGTTATGTCATATTCATTATGATGTTTCATGTATCTGAACAAAAATGTAACATAAAGAAAAAATCTCGTCCACCGTCACTCCCACGCTGTATCAATAATGTGCAATGTCCGCTCATTTCTTTACCCGCAATACTATCATCGTATGATACCGGAACGGCGGCACTTCTACTGTTGCCTTATGGCCGAATACTTCGGCTTTCAGCGCCTGTTGCACCACCTGCTGTTCCTCCTCAAAATGATA
>CAYQNY010000125.1:0-9750 GCA_964418925.1 uncultured Verrucomicrobiota bacterium | reverse complement strand
AAAAAAAACCAGTTGACAGTTTTTAAGAAAGTGATAACTTGTTTGTTTTTACGTTTTATTAAGTAATTCATTTTGATTAATGGGTTTTCGGGATTTGAGGGCTGGATCCCGTGACGCTCCTGATGGCTTCATTACCTGGTCTGGAAATGGGCCGGGGATGGAGAAGCAGGGAGTATTGTGTTTTATTATCCTCGGGCAGGAATGAAAAATGTTGGCCCACGTAGCTCAGTTGGAAGAGCACATCCTTGGTAAGGATGAGGTCAACGGTTCAATCCCGTTCGTGGGCTCCGAATGTGGCTGGAACCGGCTGCAAATAAAAAAGCGAACAAGGAAGGAGACAGACCATGGCAAAAGAAAAATTTGATCGAACAAAGCCGCATGTGAATGTGGGCACTATTGGACATGTTGATCACGGCAAGACCACCTTGACGTCGGCCATCACCAAAGTCCAGTCGCTGAAAAAGTTGAGTGATTATGTCAGCTATGACCAGGTGGCCAAGGCGTCCGAATCCCAGGGGCGCCGTGATGCGACCAAAATTCTTACCATTGCCACGTCGCACGTGGAATATAGCACCGAGAAACGCCATTATGCGCATGTGGACTGTCCCGGCCACGCCGATTATGTGAAGAACATGATTACCGGCGCCGCACAGATGGATGGATCCATTGTGGTTGTCAGTGCTGCCGATGGGCCGATGCCGCAGACACGGGAACACATCCTGCTTGCTCGTCAGGTGGGGGTGCCTTCCATCGTGGTGTTCTTGAATAAGGTGGATACCGTGGATGACCCGGAACTTCTGGAACTGGTCGAGCTTGAAATCCGCGATTTGCTTACGAAATATCAGTTCCCTGGCGATAAAACGCCCATCATTCGCGGCTGTGCGCTGAAGGCTATGCACGTTACGTCGCCTGATGACCCGGATGCGAAATGTATTCAAGAGCTCATGGATGCCTTGGACTCACATATCCCCGAACCGGTTCGCATTCTTGACCAGGCATTCCTGATGCCGATCGAAGATGTATTTTCCATTGAAGGTCGTGGGACGGTGGTGACCGGACGCGTGGAGCGGGGTCTCATTAAAGTCGGTGAAGAAGTGGAAATCGTCGGCCTGCGGGATACGCAGAAGACCGTGGTGACCGGCGTGGAAATGTTCCGCAAGCTCCTGGATCAGGGGCAGGCCGGTGACAATATTGGTTGTTTGCTCCGAGGCACCCGGAAAGATGATGTGGAACGCGGGCAGGTGTTGGCTAAGACGGGATCCATAACACCGCACACCAATTTCAAGGGGCAGGTTTACATCCTGAGTAAGGAAGAGGGCGGTCGGCATACGGCCTTTTTCAAGGGGTATCGGCCGCAGTTTTATTTCCGTACCACCGATGTCACCGGAGAGGTGTTTCTTCCGGCGAATGTAGAAATGGTGATGCCGGGAGATAATATCGAGATCGAAGTTAAATTGATTGCCCCGATTGCCATGGAGAAGGGGGTCCGGTTTGCTATCCGCGAAGGCGGGCGAACCGTTGGTGCCGGTCAGGTGACCGAAGTGATCAAATAAGGGTCTGGCCGACGGGAGGACTTTTTCTCCTGGCGGGTTGCCACGCGGTTCGCGTGGCTCTGAATGGAGTGCGTCAGCATAGCTTGATCCCTTGGCATTAGTTGTGTAGCGGCCGTTCGCTACGTCGCCAGGCCACGCTAAGATCGTGGCCAGCAAGAATTTTCATGTCCTTGGCTCCGCAACGCGAAGCTGATGGGGTGCGAACGGTAAATCCCGCGAAGCGCGGGACAGGCTTGCCCCGCCCGGCGGGGTCTAATTGAGGTACGAAAGCCCGCCCGTCTGCTAAATGGGGCAGGGCGTGTATGGGGACGTTGTTATGGTAAGAGAAATTATCACGCTGGCCTGCGGTGAATGCAAGCGGCGAAATTATACGACAACCAAGGATAAGAAGAGTATGCCCGGCAGGCTGGAGATAAAAAAATTCTGTCGGTTTGATCGTAAACATACCCTTCATCGCGAAATCCGATAAGCAAGTCGGAGGAAGGCCAGTAGCTCAATTGGCAGAGTACCGGTCTCCAAAACCGGGTGTTGAGGGTTCAAATCCCCCCTGGCCTGCCCGCCTGCAACGCGGGAGCGTAGTGACGGTGGGCAGGCAGTGCGGCAAGCTGATGCCGGCGGGCCTGTCCTGGATTTGATGTCCAGGCCAATGACATGGATGGATATTGCGGCATGGTTCAACTGTGAACCGTGAGCCCGTCTGCCCGTGGAGCCGCCCTGCGGCCAGGGGAGCTTTGAAGCATGCTTGTTTTAGAGGGGCGATCTGCTGTGGATAAAATTAGAAATTTCATTATTAAGCTGGTCACCTTTTTTAATGAAGTAGGCGTTGAGCTGAAAAAGTCAGCGTGGCCGACTCGTTCCGAGTTGCTGGAATCGACCGTGGTCGTGATTTTATCCGTGGTGGCTTTGGGGTTGTTTGTCGGGATCAGTGATTTTGTGCTCATGAAATTTTTGCGATTGATTCTGTGACCGGCCGTAGCGGCTATTGGGAGAAGTCATGGACAAGCAGTGGTTCGTTTTACATACGATGACCGGCAAAGAGGCCAAGGTTAAGGAAAGCTTGGAGCGCCGTCTCAAAACCGAGGAAATGGGCGATTTGGTCGGTGAAATTTCTATTCCTTCTGAAAAAGTATCGGAGGTCAAGAAGGGGAAGAAAACGACGGCCACGCGCATGTTTTATCCCGGGTATGTGCTGATCCAGATACAGTTGTACAATGACGGCGGCAAGGTCAATGAGAAGTCGTGGTATTTTGTCCAAGATACGCCGAATGTTATCGGATTCATCGGTGGCGAACGTCCGGTGCCGCTTCGTTTGAGCGAAGTGGAATCTATTGTATATCAGATTAATGACAAGAAGGAAAAGGTCAAGCCGAAGGTCGCGTTTGAGCCCGGTGAAACCGTTAAGATCAACGATGGGCCGTTCCTGAATTTCAGCGGCGTGATAGAAGAAGTGGATCCGGAGCGCGGTAAATTAAAAGTGTCGGTGTCGATTTTCGGCCGGACCGCACCGGTGGAATTGGAATATTGGCAAGTGGAACGTGTTTAGCGAAGGAAAGAGGAAAGTCAAAGGTCACAGGTCGAAAGTCGCAAGTCAAAGGACAGAGGATAAGGATAGTTGAAAGTCTTGACCTGCGACCTTTGACTTTCGACCTGCGAAGTGGAGAGACGTATGGCAAAGAGAGTCATTACGGTGATTAAACTGCAGATTCCGGCGGGGCAGGCTAACCCGGCGCCGCCGGTCGGGCCGGCGCTGGGTCAGCAGGGCGTCAATATCATGTTGTTTTGCAAAGAGTTCAACGCGGCTACGCAGAGTCAGGCCGGCTTGGTGATTCCGGTGGTTATTACCGTATACCATGACAAGTCGTTTACGTTTGTGACAAAAAGTCCGCCCGCCGCCGTGCTGATTAAACAGGCGGCGGGATTGGCCAAGGGCTCGGCCGTTCCAAATCGCGATAAGGTGGGAAAAGTTACGCGGGCGCAAATCCGCGAGATTGCCAAAACCAAGTTGCAGGACTTGAACACAACCCGGGAAGATCGTGCGATGGCGATTATCGAGGGAACCGCCCGGAATATGGGCGTTGAAGTGGCGGATTAAATCATGAGCAGAAATGGCAAGCGTTATCGCGATATTAAAGCCAAGGTGACGGCCAAGGTTTATGATCTGGATGAAGCCGTGGCGTTTGTCAAGGACCATCCGTCCGCTAAATTCGACGAAACCATGGACATTGCCTTTCGGCTGGGCATTGATTTTAAGAAATCCGAACAGACGGTTCGTGGCACGGTTGCTCTGCCGCATGGCACGGGTAAAACTGTTCGTGTGCTGGTGTTTGCCACGGGCGCGGCAGCGGACGCGGCACGAGCTGCCGGCGCCACCGAGGTGGGCCATGAAGATCTGATCGCTAAAATCCAGGGTGGCTTTACCGATTTTGACGTCGCCATTGCCACGACCGATGCTATGAAGGCAGTGCGGAAACTGGGAAAATTTCTCGGTCCGCGCGGGCTTATGCCGAACCCGAAAACCGGAACCGTTACCGATGATGTTGCTTCCGCGGTGAAACAGTTCCAGGCCGGTCGGGTGGAGTTCCGCATGGATCGGCATGGCAACATTATGGTCCCGTTCGGCAAGCGGTCGTTTGACGCAGTCAAGCTGGTGGAAAATGCCCGTGTAGTAATGGATGCTGTTCGTGCCGCCCGGCCGGCTTCTGCCAAGGGGATTTATATCAAGCGGTGTGTGGTCAGCGCCACCATGGGGGTAGGACTGCCGGTCCGCGTTAACGAAAGTGCCTAGCAGCCTGTCGGAATTTGGCTATGTCCAAATCCTCGGTTGCTTATTTAATGAATCAGAGTGTTGCCGAGATAGTTATGCGGTTAGAAAATAAATCGATTAGTGATGACATCCAGTCGTGGCTTATGAATGCCGCCTATGTCATTTTGACGGATTACCGCGGCATGAAAGTCCGGCAGACGGATGAACTGCGCAAGCGGCTGGCCCAAGTGCAGGCTCAGATGCATGTCGTGCCGAACCGATTGTTCAAGCGCGTGATTATGGAGCTCAACTGGGGCCCGGCGGATCAGGCGCTCCGCGGGCCGACCGCTCTGGTATCGGGGCCGGGTGATGTTATCGCGGCGGCCAAACTGCTGTCAGAATTCCATGCGGAGTATCGCCTGCCGATCATAAAGTTGGGCCGGTTTGACGGACGATACTTGGCGCCGGCGGATATCGAGGTGCTGGTCAAGTTGCCGGCCAAGCCGGTTCTGCACAACATGCTGGTCGGAACGATTGCCGCGCCAATATCACAGTTGGTCGGCGTGATGAAACAAAAAGTATCGAGCCTGGTTTATGTTTTGAAGGCCGTCCAGGACAAGAAGAGTCAAACGAAGTAGAACAACAGGATAGTGGAGGAGAAGCAGCCATGGTTGAAGAAGTAAAAACAGAAACGGTGGCCGCGCCGGTTCAGGACGCGGAGGTCAAGGTCGAGGGAAAAATGGCGGAGTTTGTGGATTGGATTGAAACCATCAGCGTCTTGGAGCTTTCCCAACTGGTGAAGGCCCTGGAACAGCGTCTGGGGGTTTCGGCTGCGGCACCGATGGTCGCGATGCCCATGGCGGCTGACGGGTCTGCCGCCGGCAAAGCTGCGGAGGCTCAGACGGAATTTACTGTCGTTCTGGCCAGCATTGGTACCCAGAAGATACAAGTCATCAAGGAAGTCCGGGCCATTACCGGCCTGGGATTAAAGGAATCCAAGGATTTGGTTGAAGGAGCGCCGAAACCAGTCAAGGAAAGTGTTTCCAAGGAAGAAGCGGACAAATTGAAGGCACAGCTGGAAAAGGCCGGTGCCAAAGTAGAAATTAAATAATTCAGATAAGGGTGCTAGCCAAATATTTTTCCCACCCGAGGCGGATTCCGCCAAAGGATGGACAAGTTCGCCTGCGACGGAGAAATTTGGCAGAGTTCAGTGTAGCACTGCGGGCAGGCCATCAAGAATTATTTGACTCATTTCCCGCCAGAAGCGGGTCAGCCTAAGGCACGGTCCGCCCCAGGCGGATCTGTTTCAGGCATGAATTCACAAAATCGAAGTTTAAGGTGCTAAATGGTTGAACGAATCAACTTTGGAAAACTGAAGGATATCATTAAGCCGCCGGATTTGATTGAAATTCAGACGAAGTCATATCGGGATTTTCTTCAGATGGATGTGTCGCCGACCCGACGTAAATTGATCGGACTGCAGGCTGTGCTGAAGGAAGTTTTCCCGATCGAGAGTTATGACGGCCGGTTTATTCTGGATTTTGTCAAATACGAGTTCAAACCGCCCAAGCGCACTCCGGATGAGTGCCTGCAGAACGGGGAAAACTACTCGGCGCCGCTGTATGTCACCTTTCGCCTGAAGAACGGAGATGAGGTATGCGAGGAAGAGGTGTACATGGGGGAAATCCCCATAAGTACCACGAGCGGTAGTTTTATCATCAACGGTGCTGACCGTGTTGTCGTCAGCCAGCTCCACCGATCGCCCGGCATCTGTTTCGAACAGTCGCTACACGCGAATGGTTCCACGATTTACTCCTTCCGCCTGATTCCGGATCATGGTTCCTGGGTGGAAGTTCAGTTTGACGCCAATAACATGATCAATATTTACCTGGATCGCCAGCACCGGCGCCGGAAATTTCTGGCCTCCACATTCCTGCGGGCTGTTGGCTACGGGTCCGATGAAAAACTGCTGGGGCTATATTACCGCTTCGAAAAGCTCCCCCTCCGTGAAAACCTGACCGATGAGCGGTTGGCACATCGGGTTCTGAAGGACGATATTATTGATGTGGATTCCCAGGCGATCCTTGGGCGTCGATACGATGCCGTCACGCGCAGCCTGCTGAAGCAGATGCAGGTGGCCAAGTTTAATTCAGTTGAAGTGGTGGATGTGTCCTGGGATGAAGGTGTCTTTTTGCGCAATATTCAGAAGGACGCGACCCATTCGGAAGAGGACGCGCTCAAGGATATTTTCAAGAGGCTTCGTCCCGGCGATCCGCCGACGGTTAACAACGCCCGGATCATGCTGAAAAATCTGTTTTTCGATTCGCGCCGCTTTGATCTAGGCCGCGTCGGGCGGTATAAGATCAACCAGAAACTCGGACTGAAAAAAGACAAGGACCTTAGGGCATTGGATAATGAAGATGTTATCGAAGCTGTCCGTTATCTGGTCAACCTGTTGCGGGGCAAGGGAATGGTGGATGATATTGATCATTTGGGCAGCCGGCGGTTGCGTACTGTGGGTGAGCTGGTGGAAAACCAGTGCCGCATTGGTCTGGCTCGTACTCAGAAGACCCTGCGTGAACGGATGGTTTTCATTGATTCCACAGTGGAAAAAATTACCCCGCAGCGTCTCATCAACCCCAAGTCCCTGTCGGCGTCCATCCATGATTTCTTTGCCCGGAGCCAATTAAGCCAGTTCATGGACCAGACGAACCCGCTTTCCGAGCTGACGCACAAGCGGCGACTGAGTGCGCTGGGGCCTGGGGGCCTGAGCCGGGAACGGGCTGGGTTTGAGGTTCGCGATGTGCACAGCAGTCATTATGGCCGCATCTGTCCCATTGAGACGCCGGAAGGTCCGAACATCGGACTGATTTCTTCTCTCAGTACGTATGCGCGGGTCAACGCATTCGGTTTTATCGAGACCCCCTATCTAAAAGTCGTTGATGGCCGGGTGACGGACAATGTGGAATATTTGACGGCTGATGAAGATGAAAATTTTGTCATTGCTCAAGCCAATGCGCCTCTGGATGAAAAGCGCCGATTCATAAATGCCGTCGTTTCGATTCGCTACCGAGGTGATTTCCTGGAGAAGCCGCGGGAGGACGTGCAGTATATGGATGCGTCTCCCAAGCAGGTGGTCAGCGTTGCCGCCGGCTTGATTCCCTTTCTGGAACATGACGATGCCAACCGCGCGCTTATGGGATCCAACATGATGCGGCAGGCTGTTCCGCTCCTCCGGTCAGAAGCGCCGCTGGTGGCTACCGGTCTGGAGAAAAAAGTGGCTGAGGATTCCCGTTGCATGGTGGCAGCCGTTGGGCCCGGCAAGGTGGCGTATGTATCGGCAAGCAAAATTATTGTCACGTCCGATGGTAAACTTCCCGGGCAAGGGTCCAAGGATCGCGCGAAGGTTCGGGAATACACCCTGCGCAAATTCCTGCGTTCCAACGCCGGGACATGCATTAATCAAAAACCGATTGTTAAACTGGGCCAGCGCGTTACTCAGGGAATGATCCTGGCGGACGGTCCCAATACGGCGGACGGAGAACTGGCCTTGGGACGTAATATGCTGGTCGCGTTCATGCCGTGGTGCGGCTACAATTTTGAGGATGCCATTCTAGTCAGCGAGCGCGTGGTGCGTGAGGATATGCTCACTTCAGTCCATGTCGAAAAGTTTGAGGCCAGTGCCCGTGACACGAAGCTGGGTCCTGAGGAGATCACCCGGGATATTCCGAATGTCGGCGAAGAGGCGCTCCAAGACCTTGGCGCTGACGGCGTGATTCGCATTGGCGCCTACGTCAAGCCCGGTAATATCTTGGTGGGAAAAGTCACGCCTAAAAGTGAAACCGAACTGGCGCCGGAAGAGCGTCTTCTGCGCGCGATTTTTGGCGAGAAGGCGGCGGATGTCCGGGACACTTCGTTGACTGTGCCTAGCGGCACTTATGGGATCGTGATGGATGTGAGTGTGTCGGCCCAAAAGAACATTGCCCGCGAGAATCTCTCGAACCGTGAGCGGCGCCAGCAGGCCAAGCAAATTGAGGAGGATCACAAGGATAAAAAACAGCAGTTGACGGAAGTGCTGACGGAAGCCTTGAGCAACGTGTTGCTGGGTGAGAAAATTCCACTTGATGTTCTCAATGGAGAAACCGGGGAAATTATCATTCCGGCAAATCGTAAAATCACAAAAACCCTGCTCCGCAAGCTGGCCATGGTCAGTGAGCATATCGAAATTGATCCGAGTCCGATTCAGGTCAAAATCCAGGGGATTATCAACGAGTACAAAAGCAAGTTTTCCGAAATTGAAATCGAACGGGAGCAGTCATTGGATCGGCTGTCAAGCGGGGATAACGCCGATGATGGCGTGATCAAGCAGGTGAAAGTCTATGTGGCCAGCAAGAAACGACTGGAGATCGGTGACAAGCTGGCCGGGCGGCATGGCAACAAAGGGGTGCTGGCGCGCATTGTCAAAGACGAGGATATGCCATTCCTGCCGGACGGGGCGCATGTGGATATCGTGCTCAATCCGCTGGGGGTGCCGTCGCGTATGAATGTGGGGCAATTGATGGAAACTCAATTGGAGTGGATTTGTCAGAAACTCGGCGTCAAGGTGCAGACGCCGATTTTTGACGGCATTGGGGAGCAGAAAGTTCTTGAGATGGCGCGGAAAGCCCACTTGCCGGAATCGGGAAAAATCCAGCTCATTGACGGCCGAACCGGCGAGCCATTTGAACAACCAGTGACGGTCGGTATGATTTACATACTGAAGCTTCATCACTTGGTTAGCGACAAGATTCATGCGCGCGCCGTGGGGCCATATTCGCTGGTGACTCAACAGCCGTTGGGCGGCAAGGCGCAATACGGCGGCCAACGCTTTGGCGAAATGGAAGTGTGGGCCTTGGAGGCTTATTCAGCTGCCTACGCCCTGCAGGAAATACTGACGGTAAAGAGCGATGATGTGGCGGGACGCACCCGCATTTATGAATCAATTGTGAAAGGCGAAAATATTATCGAGCCGGGCATGCCGGAATCCTTTAACGTGTTGATCAAAGAAATGCAAAGTCTGGGACTGGATGTGCGTATGACCGCGTCCGGCAAGGCGGCTGATGCATTATGACGAAGAAAAACGACTCAACGGAATGACAGGAGGCATTGGTGGATACAATTTACCCCAAACGAAATCCTGATAACAACAAGCCAACCAATTTTGATATGGTCAGCATTGGGTTGGCTTCCCCGGAAACGATTCGCTCTTGGAGTTTTGGGGAAGTGAAGAATCCGGAAACCATCAATTACCGCACGTACAAGCCGGAGCGGGGCGGCCTGTTCTGCGAGCGGATTTTCGGTCCCCAGCAGGACTGGGAATGCGGTTGCGGGAAATACAAGCGCATCAAACATAAGGGGGTTATCTGCGACCGCTGCGGCGTGGAAGTCACGCTATCACGTGTGCGCCGGGAACGG
>CAYQNY010000124.1:0-9836 GCA_964418925.1 uncultured Verrucomicrobiota bacterium | reverse complement strand
GGTCGGTGACCATTCCCGCCCTAGCCTACTCCGCCGTAGTAGCGGCTACGAAGGCCGGGCAGTTCCCCGATCAATGGCCTTGTTTTTTGGAGGGCACGAATGGTTCGCTTCGATACCTTCACGCCTGCCCGCCGTAGCCACGAAGGGCGAAGGCTGGGCCGTTGACCGAGAATGACGCCGCCCTGTTGAGACCCTGCCAATGCTTAATGTTCGGCCTTGGAATAAAAACAAATATTGTATAAAATATTTATTTTGTATAAATTCAGCCTGCCAGATGGTTGTTGTCGATGTTCTAATGAGGCCTGGAAATAAAGGTCGCCGATTTGGCCGGAAAGGAACACCGTGAAGCGATATATATGCAATGTGTGCGGCTATATCTATGATCCGAAAGTGGGGGACCCGGAGCATGGAATTCAGCCCGGCACATCGTTTGAAGCCTTGCCGGATACCTGGGTGTGTCCCGAATGCGGTGTCGGTAAGGACGAATTTTCACCGGAATGATTAGCGCCCTATTGTATTGATACCGATATCTGCATAAAAATAACGCAGCCCCGTCGGTATGCCCGGCCTGTGCTCGTCCGCAGACCTGTTTTGAATTATTGGGCGAAAACTGGTGAGGATGAAATGTCTCTGATCCCTAACACGGCACTGGCCACAACCAAAAAAGAATTTGAATATAAATAGTACAGGCTGGGGATGTGTCGTTGGTATGCTTCTAAGTATCGTGGCTGCCGGCGCCGATCAGCCATTTAAGGTGTCGGCCTGTCTGGATGATTCTTCAGCTACCAATACGATTCTGACCGTGTCGGTGTCCATGGCGCCGCATTATAGAATCTACGCCGATCAGTTCCATGTTGAAGTGCCCCCGCCAGTTTGTCTTGTCCCCGCGGCCATGCCCGCTCCGGAAGTAAAACGCGATGTTTTCTCCGGTAAAATCAGCCAGGTGTTTTCACGGGATTTTCATATTGTGTATCGCGTGGTGAACGCGGGTAACGCTCCGTTGCCGGTCACCATTCGATATCAGGGCTGCAGTCAGGATCAGTGTTTTCTGCCGGTAGAGAAAACATGGCTTTTGTCTCGAAAAGCGCCAATGGCAGTCATTAGTTCTACGTCAGTTGGCGCCGAGACGGCGAAAGCATCCCTCTTGTCACAGGAATATTTGAAGGATTTTGAAATTGTGGCCGTTCTATCCGGATATGTCCGGCCTCCGGAGTTCATAAAGTTTCTAACCTTCCCGCAGGAAGGATACCCGCAAGTTTCGTTTTCCCCAACCGGGTGGTACCGAAGCCTGACATGGATCACTATCGTTATCATCCTTTTGGGCGGCTTGGCGTTAAATCTGACACCTTGTGTACTGCCTATGATTCCCATTAACCTGGCCATTATCGGCGCCGGAGTTCAGGCCGGGGGCGGGCGCAGGCAAGGAATGAAGCTGGGCTTCTTTTATGGAGCGGGCATGGCTCTGGCATACGGAATTCTGGGGGGTATTGTTGTGGCTACCGGACGCAAGTTCGGCACACTCAATGCCTCGCCATGGTTTAATCTGGCTATAGCCGGCATCTTTTTGCTGTTGGCCTTGGCCATGTTTGATGTCTATGTTATTGATCTGACCCGATTTCAAAAACAGCGCTGGGATGTTCGCCGGCACGTTCTGGTGGTGTTGATGATGGGGGCGATTTCCGCCCTGCTGGCCGGCGCCTGTGTGGCGCCGGTGGTGTTCTCAGTTGTGCTGCTGGCAACCGATCTCGTGGCGAAAGGTAATCCGGTTGGATTGTTTTTACCGCTGGTTCTCGGAATCGGGATGGGTCTGCCGTGGCCCCTGGCCGGCGCCGGGTTATCTTTGTTGCCGAAAACCGGAAAATGGATGAATTATGTGAAGTATGCGTTTGGCGTGTTGATTCTGGCGGCGGCGATGTATTATGCGGTTGTGGGGATTCGCTTGTGGATGCGGCCGGCGCCGGCTGTAGTTGAGAAAGGATGGCTGACCTCGATCCCCGATGCCCAGGCCCAGGCCCGGAAGGAATCCCGCCCCATCCTGATTGATTTCGGGGCCAGTTGGTGTAAAAATTGTCAGGCCATGGAAGTCACCACCCTGCGAGATACGGGAGTGCAGAACGCCTTGCGCCGGTTTGTTAAAGTGAAATATCACGTGGAGCATCCTAATCAGTCGCCGGATCGGGACGTACTGGATCAGTTTGGAGTTATTGGCCTGCCCACGTATGTTATTCTCATGCCGCGTATGTTATAATTCCGGTCAATGCCTAGGATACATTCCTAATTAAATGAAAGGTTTTTACGTGGATCCCGGCGAACAGATTGATGGCGCTGTGAGCGCCATTGAAGCAATCCGGAGGGAGATGGGAAAACGACTCCTGATCCTGGGTCATTATTATCAGCAGGATGAAGTGATTCAGCATGCTGATGTCATTGGTGATTCGCTGGAATTGTCGCGGCGGGCGGCGGCAGAGACTTCCGCGGAACGGATCGTTTTCTGCGGCGTGCATTTCATGGCGGAATCCGCGGACATCCTGGCGGGGGAGCATCAGACGGTCTATATGCCGAATATCAATGCCGGATGTCCCATGGCCGATATGGCGCCCATCAGGCAGGTGGAAAAGGCCTGGCAGGAGCTTCAGTCCCTGGGTGCAGGTTGGCTGCCGGTGGTCTATGTCAACAGCACGGCTGCGGTGAAGGCATTTTGCGGAAAGAATGGCGGGTGCACCTGCACTTCCAGCAACGCCCGGCAGGTATTCCAATGGGTCTTTGCCCGGAACAAGCGGGTCTGGTTTATTCCGGACGAGCACCTGGGAACCAATACGGCGCATGACATTGGTCTGCCGGATGACGCCGTGGCGGTCTATGATCCCGACTCGCCTGGGCGTAGCGCTCCGGCGGAGCCTGGCAGCAAACAGGGCCGGCTGAATGACGCTGCAAGCGCCATCAATGCGGAACGCCTGGCCCGAGTCCGGGTGCTAGTCTGGCAAGGCTATTGCCATGTGCATATGTTCACGGTTGAGGATGTCGAAGCGGCGCGCCGGAAATATCCCGGCGCCAGGATCATTGTGCATCCGGAAACTCCCCAGGTCGTGACCCGGCTGGCGGACGCGCATGGATCCACATCCCAGATTATTCGTTATGTGGAAGCCCAGCCCGAAGGCGTGACTATTATCGTCGGCACGGAATGGCATCTGGTGAAACGATTGGCCCGCCGGTACCGGGGTAATCGCGTGATCGTGCCGCTTCGACAGTCAGTTTGCCGCGATATGACCCGTACGCAGGAGGAAAACCTCCTGCTTTTATTGAAAGAATGGCGGCCGGAAAATGAAATGCATGTTCCCCCCGAACTGAAGCATTATGCCCGCCTGGCTCTGACCCGGATGCTGAGCCTGTGATGGAGTTCTACAAAATGATTTATTTCGCTTTGAGCGGGATAAACCATGCCTTGGGCGTGGTAAACTTGCTTGCCACGCGGTTCGCGTGGCCCCGCAGCAGGCGGGGGTCAGCGGGTCAGGGGGAAGAACTTCAGCGGTCAGAGGTCAGATGGTCCGGGGGAAACTGATCTCTGAGGATCTTCCCCAGGCGGCTCTAAGCTCTGAAACTTGGTGTCCCCGCCTTGCGGGGCAAGTCCCGCGCGGCGCGGGATAAACTTAGTGCTTGCCCCGCGTTTCGCGGGGTTTACCACGCCGATGGCGTGGCCTTATTGGCCCGCCTGCAACGCTGCCTGCCCGAAATGCTGCGCATAACGCTGCAGGCGGGTAGCACTGCGGGCAGGCAGATGAATAGATCAGGCTATGAACTTTTCTGCCCTGTTTTCACTCAAGACTCCGTATCAGCCGGCGGGCGATCAACCCCCGGCGATCGAGGCATTGTCCCGCGGGTTGGAAGGGGGACAACAGGTCCAGACGCTGGAAGGCGTGACCGGTTCCGGAAAAACATTCACCATGGCCAACGTCATCGCCCGTTGGGGTCGGCCGACGCTCATCATTTCGCACAATAAAACGCTGGCGGCCCAGCTTTTCCACGAACTGAAAGGATATTTCCCTGCCAATGCTGTTGAGTACTTCGTCAGTTATTACGACTACTATCAGCCGGAGGCCTACATTCCCCAAACGGACACGTTTATCGAAAAAGACGCCGCCATTAATGAGGATATCGAGCGCATGCGGCTGGCGGCGACGAATTCACTGATGAACCGGGAGGATGTTATTATCGTCGCGTCGGTATCCTGTATTTACGGCCTTGGCTCTCCGGAGGATTACCGTGAGATGCTGGTGACGTTGCAGCCGGGTATGACGGTGGAACGTGACCAACTCCTGCGCCGGCTGGTGGATATTCAATATGTCCGCAACGATTATGAGCCCCAGCCGGGAACATTCCGCGTGCGCGGGGATACGCTGGATATTTTCCCGGCATATTCCCAGCAGGGCCTGCGCGTGAATTATTTCGGCGATGAGGTGGAATCCCTGGCCCGTATTAACGCGGTAACGGGGAAAATGGAAGAAGCCTTGTTATCCGCAGTGATTTCGCCGGCGCGTCATTTCGTCATGCCTGCCAGCCGGCTGGAACCGGCGTTTAAGCTCATACGGGCGGAACTCAAGGAACGTGTCCGTTGGTTTGAGGCCAACAATAAACTGCTGGAAGCCCAGCGGATTAAGATGCGGACAATGTATGATCTCGAAATGCTGAAGGAAATGGGCTATTGCGCCGGCGTTGAGAATTATTCCCGCCATTTAAGCGGCCGACGTCAGGGTGAACCGCCGGCGACGCTGATCAATTATTTTTGCGGCGAGTTTCTCACGATTATTGACGAATCCCACGTCACGATTCCCCAGTTACGGGGTATGTACAACGGTGATCAGGCGCGCAAGCAGGTGCTGGTGGATCACGGATTCCGCCTGCCGTCGGCCAAGGATAATCGACCGCTTAATTTCGATGAGTTTATGCGGGCCATTGGACCGCGGATATTCATGTCGGCCACCCCCGGTCCGTTGGAGCGGGAGTTATCGCCGTCGCCGGTCCGGCAGATTGTCCGCCCCACCGGGCTCCTCGATCCGGCGGTGAGCATTCGTCCCTTGAAGGGGCAGATTGACGATCTTATCGAGGCGTTACGGGCCAGGGCGGAACGTCATGAACGGGTATTGGTCACGACGCTGACCAAGAAGACGGCCGAGGATTTAAGTGCTTATCTCAAGGATGTCGGTCTGCGGGTGACCTATTTACATTCCGATATCGACACCATTGAGAGGGTGGAAGTGCTCCGGCGGCTGAGGAAGGGTGATTTTGACTGCCTGGTCGGCATCAACCTGCTGCGGGAAGGATTGGATCTTCCGGAAGTGTCACTGGTGGCCGTGCTGGATGCGGATAAGGAAGGCTTTCTCCGGTCGGAGACGGCGCTGATCCAGATTGCGGGGCGCGCGGCCCGGCATGTGGACGGGGCCGTGATTCTCTATGCGGACAGGATTACGGATTCCATGCGGCGCGCGCTGGCCGTCATGGAAGACCGCCGCCTCCGGCAGACGGAATACAATCAACAGCATGGCATCACGCCGCGCAGTATTATCAAGAGCATTCAGGAGGGGCTGGTGCTGAAGCAGGAGAGCGGGGAGATTGAGCGCCAGGTACTGCGGGAGGCTGGTGAGGATTACGATGTCCATGAATTGATTCAGGATATTGAAAAGGAAATGCTTGCGGCGGCTGAGGCGCTGGAATTTGAAAGCGCCGCCATATTGCGGGACCAGCTTTATGAATTGCGGTCGGCGCAGAAGTCCGGGAGCACCCCCGCGCAGCGGCCGAAGACAAGACAGAACGCCCAATATCCGGCCTCGGCCGCGCCCCGGCGCGTTAGGCCGTCCGGACAGTAATGCCGCTGCGGCGGCTGAAGTATATCAATGTACGCCACATGCTCCGGAAATCAGGTGCGCTATGAAATGGCCGCTTAGAATTGGTCATCAACCCTTGACCGAAGGAAGCATCTTGCAGGGGATCGGTCGTCTGGCCATGCCGATGTTTGTGGGAGCTATTCTGCAGAATGTTCAGAACCTCATTGACCTGTTCTGGGTTGGAAGTCTTGGTTCGACCGCGGTGGCATCGGTTGCCATAGCGGGCACCATCATGATGGTATTATTCCCCATGCTGATGGGAATTGCCATGGGAACGGTCGCCTTAGTGGCGCGCTGTATCGGCGCCGGGCGCCGGGAAGAGGCCAGCGCGGTGGCTGGCCAGTCACTGATGCTGGCGCTCATTTTCGGCGGCCTGGCGGCGATTGCCGGATGGTATGTGTCGGATCCGCTGTTCCACCTGCTGCGCGCCGCGCCGGACGTGGTCACCAATGGCGGTATGTTCCTGCGTATCTCCCTGTTGGGCAGTGTCACGGTCTTTGTACTGTTTATCGGTAACGCGGCCCTGCAGGGAGCGGGCGACACGGTGACACCCATGTTGATCATGGCGGTCTCGAATGTGCTGAATATCTTGCTTGAGCCGATTTTTATCTTTGGGTTCGGCCCAATGCCAGGCCTGGGGGTGAAAGGCGCCGCGCTGGCGACTATACTGGCACAGGCGGCGGCCGCCTCCGTGTCGGTGTATGTGTTGTTCAGCGGAAGAGCGCGACTGCACATGCACTGGAAATATTGGAAACCGAACCTGAATTTATCGTGGCGCATTCTACGCGTTGGAATCCCGGGTTCCGGCCAAATGCTGTCGCGCAGCCTGATGGGCGCGGTGCTGATGGGCATTGTGGCCGGTTGCGGCACTGCCGCCGTGGCTGCCTATGGAATTGGTCTGCGTTTTCACATGATCATTTTGATGCCGGCGTTCGCGCTGGGCGGCGCGGGCGCTACCATGGTGGGCCAGAATCTGGGAGCCGGGCATCCTGACCGGGCGAACCACGCGGCCTGGATGGCGGCCGGGCTGGGCGTTATCTTTATGGCGGTTTCGGCGGCAATCATCATGGGGGTTGCGCCCGGTCTGATTCGTGTGTTCAATAAGGAACCGGAGGTAATTCAGATCGGCGCCCGCTATTTACGGACGGTGTCTCCGTTTTATATCTTTGCCGCGCTGGCCATTGCTTTGGGACGAGCATTGAACGGAGCGGGGGACAGCTTGGCGCCGATGATTTGCACCGTGCTGGCGTTGTGGGGATTGCAGGTGCCGCTGGCCATGCTGTTATCCCGTCTATGGCAGCCGCCGACGCAGGGCATTTGGTGGGCCATTGTCATTGCCATGACGGTGCACGGATTACTCGTCGCCGGCTGGTTTGCAACCGGGCGCTGGCGCCATCAACGGGTGTAGATTCTACCTGGTAGAATCTAATTTAATTTTATTCTACGCCGTTCCAGCAGTAGGTACAGAGTTTTTCCTGTGGCAATCCGATGGCAGTCACCATGTCTTCGAGGCGTTGATATTCAAGCGAGGTCAGCCCGAGCCGGAGCCTGATGCGCTCGACCATGGCACAATATTTTTTTGAATCGGGGTTGACATAGTCCTGGAGATTTACTTCGGCCTGGCCTTCCAACTCCGTGACGGCTTTCCGGGCCGCCAGATCCATTGCCGAACGGGATCGGGAAAAGTTCAGGAACTTACAGCTGAAGAGCAGGGGCGGACAGGCCGGCCGCATATGGACTTCCCGGGCGCCGTAATCGTACAGGCGTTGAATAGTATCTTTCAGCTGGGTACCGCGGACAATGGAATCTTCACAAAACAGCAGGCGCTGTCCCTGGATCAGATCGATGATCGGAATCAATTTCATCCGTGCCACCAAGTCGCGGATATTCTGGTCTTGAGGCATGAAACTTCGTGGCCAGGTTGGCGTGTATTTCACGAACGGCCGGCAGAAAGGGAGCTGCGCTTCATTGGCAAACCCCAGCGCGTGACCGGTGCCGGAGTCGGGGATACCGGCCACCATGTCCACCTCTGCCTGATTACGTTTGGCCAGGCAGGCGCCGCACCGGTTGCGTACCAGTTCTGCGTTGATGCCTTCGTATGAGGAAGCCGGATAGCCGTAGTACACCCAGAGGAAGGCGCAAATTTGCAGGCGGGGTCCGGGGGCTTTCAGCGGTGTCATGCCTTGTTCGTTGATCAGCACAATTTCACCGGGCCCCATGATATGCCGAAGTTCATAGGCCATGTTGGGAAATGCGCAGGTTTCCAGCGTGGCGGCGATGGAGCCTTCTTTGGCGCCAATGGTTACGGGGGTGCGTCCGAATTTATCGCGTGCCACGTAAATGCCCTTATCCGTGAGCAGAAGCATGGAGCAGGAACCTTCGATGGCCTGCTGGGCCGCATGGATGCCGTCTTCGAAGGTGGCGCCCTGGTTAATCAAGGTGGTGACCAGTTCCGTCGGATTGATTCCATTACCGCCCATTTCGGAAAAATGCGTGGAGCGTTTGCTGAAAGCCTGTTCTGCCAGTTGGGAAATATTCCGAATATTTCCGACCGTTACAATGCCGTAAACCCCCAGGTGGGAACTGATGATGAGCGGCTGATCCTCGTAGTCGCTGATAACCCCGATGCCCTTGTTGCCTTGCATCCGGTGGATGTCGGTTTCGAATTTGGACCGGAACTGGGTGTTGGTAATATCATGGATAAACCGGCTGAATCCCGCATGGTTTTGAACCGCCAGGCCGCCGCGCCGGGTTCCCAGGTGCGAGTGGTAATCCGTACCGTAGAACAGGTCGCTGACACAGTCCGTCGTGCTGACAACGCCGAAAAATCCACCCATGGGAAGTCCTCCTGATATAATGCGCAATAAATATTGACTGGCGAGCCCTAACTGCATTCCAGTTTTCAATTTCGCCATTCGAAGACCTTTTCGAATGAGGTCTAGTCTAGCCGTTTGCCGGATGAGCGCAACTGAAAATTCCTGAATCTCATTTAGTTATGGACGAAGTTGAGGTTGATAAGTATCATACTCATCCCAAAGGGGGACCAGCGGTATGAATTCTATCGGGTTTGACAATGAAAAGTATCTTCAGGAGCAGACGACGGCTATTCAGGAACGCGTGCGCCGGTTTCAGAAACTGTATCTGGAATTCGGCGGGAAGCTCCTTTTTGATTATCATGCGGCGCGCGTTCTGCCCGGTTATGATCCTAATGTAAAAATGCGCCTGCTCCAGAAATTAAAGGACCAGGCTGATGTCCTGTTATGTATTTATGCCGGCGACATTGAGCGTAAGAAGATGCGGGCGGATTTCGGCATTACCTACGATTCGGACGCTCTCAAACTTATTGATGATTTGCATGAGTGGGGCATTGAGGTGCTTGGTGTAGTCATCACCCGCTATGATGATCAACCGGCGGCCCGGCAATTCCGCAATAAACTGGAACGTCGGAATGTCCGCGTGTTTACCCATCGGACCATCCGCGGATATCCGTCCAACGTGGATCTCATTGTCAGTGACACTGGCTACGGCACCAATAAGTACATTGAAACCCGCAAGCCGCTAGTGGTGGTAACCGGGCCCGGCCCCGGAAGCGGTAAGCTGGCGACTTGTTTAACCCTGCTGTATCACGATCACTGCCGCGGCCGCGAATCCGGTTATGCCAAGTTCGAGACGTTTCCGATCTGGAACCTGCCGCTGAAGCATCCCGTGAATATCGCCTATGAAGCCGCGACCGCCGATATTGGCGATGTCAACCTGATTGATCCTTTTCATCAAGAGGCCTATCAGCAAGTCGTGGTTAACTATAATCGGGACGTAGAAGTGTTTCCGGTCCTTCGGCGCATCCTTGAAAAAATCATGGGTGGAAAATCCATCTACCAGTCACCAACCGACATGGGGGTCAACCGGGCCGGCTTTGGTATTGCTAATGACGACACAGTTCGGGAGGCGTCCCGGCAG
>CAYQNY010000123.1:0-9897 GCA_964418925.1 uncultured Verrucomicrobiota bacterium | reverse complement strand
CATGGCGCTAATATTCCTGATGTGATCGGGCCGTTCAATTTCGGCTTGGACCTGATGGACCCCGACGGCGACGGCTTGCCGAACCTGGAGGAGTATTCTTATTCGACCAATCGTGTGTTTTACCACACCGATCCGACGCCGGTCTGGCGCACCGACGATTACGCGTCCAATAGTTTTACCACGCTCAATTATACGCGGGATTTCTTTGATGTTGGCGACGATATGCCCGCATTCTGGACCTTGCAGGTGCCGGCATTCATTCATGAATCCATTACGGAAGGGTTTGATACCGATAATGACGGGGTGGGGGATTATGCCGAGATCAATGCCAGCGCCGGCACCATCGGATCGGACCCGCTGGATGCGCGCAATCCCATCCGTAACCGCGCCCTGGTTTTCAATGGAACCAATGACTTTACCCGCACGCTGGGAGGCTGGACTATTGCGGAATCGTCCCTGACCCGTTTCTGCGTGGAAGCCTGGGTGCGTCCCGGCAATCCGCTGGTTCAGCGCAACCAGGTGGTTGTTGAAAAAGCGGGGACTTACGAGAATCCCTACACGCCGTCCACGAATATCATTCGGGCTAATTTCCGCATGGGGATTACCAATGGGCTTCCGTATGTCATGTATAACGGGCGTGGAGCGCTGACTGCCTACCAGGCGACGGCACAGATTGCCCATCGCCTGCAGGCGAATGTATGGGCGCATATCGCCGGCGCTTACGACGGCCAGAACCTCACGATTTATGTCAATGGCGAGGCCAGCGCGGTGACACATACCACCGAACTGCCGGCCAATGGCTGTTTTTATGTGGTAGGCAATAAAATGTTCGGCGTTAGCCATTCCCTCATGGTCGGAGCGCGCGACAATATTGCCGGTTCGAGATTTTATAACGCGCTGATTCAGGCAGTGGATTATTTTACCGGCTGTATTGACGAGGTGCGTGTCTGGGATGGAACGCGGTCGCGCGACCAGATCATCGCCAACAAGGACCGCCGGTTGACTGACGTGGAAATGACAAATTCCACCATCTGGGCTTATTATACCTTTGACGATGTGCCCGATCCGGTCACGGAAGGCATTGTGCCTGCCGGCCTGGATACGCTGGATACCACCATGAGTTATCATCCGACGATTAATTGGTGGCGTGATTATCCCCTGCGCTCGACGGTCTATACGGGCACGGCCGTCAAGGCCTATAATTACCTGGTCAGCGCCGAAAATCATTACGCGCATCGGCGCATCCTGCCGCCGCCGGATGATCCGTATCATTATACTTCCACCAACTTTTCCACCAATACGGTCGCAACCAATGGCACTTATATCGTGCCTGCGGACTATCGTTACACCAGCAATCCTTACGGTCCGCGCGGTGGGACCGACTGGATCATCTTTCAGGATCTGGTTTTGTTCAACGGCGCCAGGGGTGTGGCCACGAATTCATGGCTGCCCGGGCTGACCGACGATCCGGATTCCACCGATGCTGATGGCGACGGTCTGCCCGACTGGTGGGAAATCGCCCATGGATTGGATCCCTACAGTGCTGAAGGCGATAACGGCGCCTGGGGTGATCCTGATTTTGACGGCTTGAATAATCGCGCGGAATACCTGGCCGGAACCAATCCCAAGATGTGGGATACCGACGGCGACGGTATTGGCGATTATGACAGCCGGAGCGGTCCGGGCACGCGCACCTGGGGTGAATTGTATGAAGACGGTGACAGCATGCCGGATACCTGGGAAATGCAATATGGCCTTGATCCTCAGCACTACGATGCTGACCAGGACTTGGATGGTGATGGCTGGGATAATTATTCCGAATACCAGGCTAACACCGATCCGTCCGACCCGCATTCATATCCAAATCCCAAGGTGCTGGGCAGTATATCTTATGCCGGTACGAAATCCGGCACGTTGGTGATTCTTGCCTATCAAACCAATACTATGGATGGCTCTGTTGTTTCGACAAATATTATTACAGGCAGTTCTATTGATGAGGTTATTGGATACACTGATGGCTCCCGGTATTTCCAAGGAATGGTGCCGGCAGCTCCCATTGATACTGTTGCTCAGGTGATAATTAGTTCATCCTGGCGCTATGGGAGTAGTGATGGAAATGTAACCTATACTTTTTCCGGACCAGGCGTGGTGGCGGTTAATTATGATGATGATCGAGGAGTTAATATGGATGGGTCTGGTCAATTGGATTATTTGACAGGTGATGTGAATTTAACATGGGATTCACGCGGGACTCCATATTCCGGATGGCCGATTACGGCAGCATATTCGTATACACCGGGCGTGAGTAAATATCTATGCCAGGATTTAAATAAGGGGTCGGTGTATCTGGTGGCGTTTCTGGATGAGAATAACAATTATCTATGGGATCCGGGCGAACCTCTGGGTTTCCCTAATCATATGCCGATTGATTTGAATATCAGCAGTGTGGATGGAATTGATATTAATCTCAGCGACGATAAACTCGGATATGGCAGATTTGCCTGGACTGCTTCCACGTCATACACCAATGCGGTTGACGTGGTGATCAATCGGATCAGTGAATCAGGATCGCCGACCGTATTGACTCGCTCTATGCGGTATCCCCGCAGTTATATTTATGAGTGGGATTACCAGTTAGACGGCATTTATGGTTTGAGCGCTGGCTCCTACCAGTGGTGGGTGGGGACCCAGAACGGCACATTCAATGTGCAATGGCCGTCCAGCGTGAGTAAGCCGTACCTGGAATATCCGCGTGGTGAAACCCTGGTTTATGGCCGTAATCAAATTCATTGGACAATGGACCGTTATTCAACGACATATCACGTGCAGATTGCCGACGCGTCGGCCACTATTATAACCAATTACTATGCGTTGGCGCCTAATCCTGATGCTGAAGGTCTTTATAAAGATTATCTGCCGTGTTATATGGGCGAATGGGCGAATGGCGCCTATTTCTATCGGATTGCCAGCTGTAATCCTGCCGGTGAAAGCGAATGGTCGGATGTCCAGACCTTTAATATCGATTTGTCGGCCACAAATTCATATTGGATTACCGGTGATATCTATTACTTCGGCAAGGCGCGCGCGACGAATATTATTCTTGAGGCTTTCCTTAACTCCGGATTTAGCGGCGAACCGGATGCGCGTATGAATTTCGCTTTGCCCTGCACAACAAATGCCTTAAAAACCATGTTCACTATCCGTGGATTAAGGAATAAAACGTATTATGTGCGGGCATTCGCGGATATCACGCCGGCCAACGGTGGCGCCCGGAATGGCCAACTCGATTTTTGGGAGTCGGTCGGGTTCGTCAGAAATGATAATAATGATTATCGCCCCAGAGGGTTGAGTTTAAAAGACACGTATTTTGTCGATGACACTAAGATTACTATCCGTGATCGGGATACGGATAACGATCATCTGCCCGATGCCTGGGAAATGTCCTATTTCGGTAATTTGGACCAGACCGGCGATATGGATTACGACGGCGACGGCGAGAGCAACCTGACGGAATACGCGCTGGATTTCCTCGATACCGATCCGACCAAGTTCGATACCGATGCCGACGGCTTGACCGATTATTACGAGCACTATTATGACGGGTCCGCGGATTACGATCCCTATGATGCCGTCTCTAATCCGGACGGTAAGTCGCTGAATCCCACCCGCTGGGACACCGATGGCGACGCGTATTCGGACGGCGCTGAAATCCGCCGTTATCACACCGATCCGCTGGATCCCGCCAGCCATCCGCTCTATTCCGATGGTGCCAAATCATTCCGGCCGCCTTGTTATGGTCCCTGCGCCAGCCCGTCGGATTATGACGGCGATGGGCGTACGGATGTCGGCATCTATGATCCGGCCAGCGCCATGTGGTACCTGCTGACCTGGCAGGGGCAATTCTTCAGCGGGCAATTCGGCTCGGCCACGACTCAGCCTCTGCTGGGTGATTTCGACGGCGACGGCAAGACCGACGTGGCGCTGTATGACACGCCGTCAGGCACCTGGTATGTCTATACCTGGCAGGGGCAATTCGGGTCGCTGGCCTTCGGCGATGCGGAGATGATCCCGTTGCCGGCGGATTATGACGGGGATTTCAGGACTGACCTGGGCGTGTATGACGTATCCACGGGCACCTGGTACATCTATTCGCTGTTCTCCGGTCAGTTCACGGCCTTCCAGTTCGGCAACTCCGCCTGCATTCCGGTCCCCGGTGATTACGATGGCGACGGCAAATACGATTTTGCGGTCTATCATACTGCCGACAATACCTGGTACATTTACACCTGGCGTGGCGAATTTACCATGTTCCAGTTCGGACGTTCCGGATGCGTGCCCGTGCCCGGTGATTACGACGGCGACGGTCGCTATGACTTTGCCGTGTACGAGGCGCCCACCGCGACCTGGTATATCTTCACCTGGAATCAGCAGTTTGTCTCCGGCCAGTTTGGATGGGACGGGGTCATTCCGGTGTCCGGTGATTACGACGGCGACGGCCGGCGGGATGTGGCCGTGTATTATCCGAACGCGGGCATGTGGTATGTTTATACCATAGCGGGGAATTCGTATGCAGGCCAGTTCGGCTGGCCGGCGGCGACACCCGTCCTGGGCGGACGGTAGGAAATTAAGAATTAAAAATTAGGAATTAAAAATGCGGAAGGGAAAGACTGTTTTTTAATTTTGCATTCTTAATTTTTAATTTGTTATACTGGAGGGGAAAATAAATGATGAAGACATTATTGATATGCGTTGGCTTGGCGATGTGTCTGGCCATAGTGACGGGTTGCGAATGGACCAGCGGCGGCAGCGTGGATTCGTGGAATACAAGCCAGATGGCGACGTGGGTGGATTTCAGCGGTTCGTATAAAGCGGCGGATGGCGGTATTCTCGTGCGGGCCTTTGGGTCCAGCGAAACAACCAATCAAGTGGCAACTGAGCAAATCGGCATCGGTACCGGATCGGCGACGGCTTTTGCGGGCATCCTGGCGCATACGCCGGTGCCGGGCACGCTGACCATTACCGTGGGGGCCTATCGGTTCACGGATTCCAGCACCAGTTCCAATATGTCGGGAACCGTGAGTTTGACGGTCACGCCGGCTGACGGGTCCACCGGCACGTTAAATTATGGCACATGCGCCTGGGCGTTGACATTCCCCGCGCCGATAGCCAGCGGTTCGGCAATAATGGCCAATTATTATTACACGGCCGATGCATCGCAGGGCAATCACGGCAAACCCATTTATTCATTTGTCGTCTACCAGACGGGTAACCGCCTTCAGCTCGTTGACAGCAATAACGGCAGCTATGAGGGCAATATGGGTAATGTGGACGGTTCGACGAACAGTAGCCCGGTCGTGGCTCAGTTCAGCGCGACAGGCTTGTCCCAGGGATACAACGTTACCATTGTCGGAACTTTCCAGGGCACGACTGTAAGTGGTGGGACCATTGCGTCGCGCACCATGAATGCCACCTTTGTTGAAGAAGCCGGGGCACAAGCCGATATCCATGCCGTGGCGCAATAAGTGATCCCATGTAGGAGCCGCGCCCTGTCGCGGCGATGATTCTTGCCACCGTGGCAAGGGAGCAGGATCGCGTCAACGGTGTGACGCTCCTACAGTGTTTTCATGGATTATTCATAGCTTTTGTGGAATTTCGGGTCTTTGGTTGTCGTTTTATCTGCTCCAGTTTCCTTGGAATTACCTTGCCCCCCCGATGCATTGTCTCCTGGTCCTCCGGTCTTCTCTTGGTCATTCTTCCCGTCTGACCCGCCTTTGACGTCGCTTTGTTCCTGGCTTTGGCGGGCAGGCTTCTGAGCTTCTTTCGGTGGCCCTTCCTTCTTCTCGCTGACCGCTGATCTCTGATCTCTGACCTCTTCTTTCTGTGGTTCTGCTTTGCTGGTTTCCACGTAATTCATCTTCAGCATGGTCAGGGTGTCCTTGAGGACCTTGTCCTCGTCCGCGTCCCGATTGCCCCGGGATTTGGCTTCCAGCATGTCCAGCATGTCAATCGTGGTCTGGACTCCTTCGAGATTGACTTCGGTTTTACCCGTCATGGGATTGATGATCTTGCCCATTTGCTGCATCGCGGACATGCTCAACATGGTGACGAGGTTTAAAAACAGGGCTTTGTTCATGTCGATCGGTGACTGCGTTTGGTTTGTCATGGGTTTATTCTCCATATATGTAATTAAAAATTAAGAATTAAGAATTAAGAAAAAAACGGTTTCAGGAAGATTTTTTCGTCGTATTGATAATGGATACAAAGATGGCTGTTATTTGACAGGTTTCGTCCGTTAAACCGGACAATTTATCTGATGATACAATACCTGCTTCGATGAGCAATTCAAGCCAATACATGGTTTCGTCGAGTTCTTTCAGGCAATCACCCATCTTGGCGATAAATTCGGCCCTGGACCTCGCTCGGTAGGCCTCGCGATAGTTGGCGCCGACAGATGTCCCGGAACGCAGGACCTGCTTGCCGAGAACTTGCGCCACAGTGGTTCTGGGTAACGCGGCATACATCCTGATAATCCGCAATGCGAAAGCCTTGGTTCGCGGCTTCAAATCTGTTTTTTTATTTTGTATTGGCGCCTCCTTCTATTGGATTTATTTTCTTAATTCTTTTTTTTTAAATTTTAATTCTTAATTTTTAATTTATCGTCCCGTGGCTCCGGCGTCAGAATGGAAATAACAATATTATTGGTATTGAGAATCGCCGCCGCCGCCGCCCGTACCGCCTCCGCCGAAACAGTCATGAGCCGTTGTTCCGTCGCGAAGCTGTAGGCGTACCCGCGTCCATACAGCTCATTCAGCGCGCACTCAAGGGCCAGTTCGCCGTTGTGCTGGAGGCGGGTATAATAATCCGTAATGAGCTTTTGCCGCGCGCGTTCCAATTCGTTCCGGCGAATGCCCTCTGTCGTGAGGCGGCGGATTTCCTGCCGGATCAGGGTTTCGACCTGAGCCAGCGCCGCCGGCCGGGTGCCGGCATAAACAGCAAAATACCCGGGATCAACTCCCGGCTGCCGGGTGGCGCCCGCATAATAAGCCAATCCCTGTTGATCGCGAATGGAAATGAGCAGATCGGAAGACAAACCGCTCATTGCCTGTTGCAGGATGGTCAAAGCGTCATTGCGGGGATCCAGCAGGGCTACGCCGGGAAATCCAGCCAGAATGATCGCCTGTTCCCTGGGCTCGATGCGGATGACGCGTTGCGGCAAGTCGGGACAATCGTAGATATGAGGCAACGTTGGACGCGCGCCCGCTGGAAAACGATGGAACCGTTTTTCCGCCATGGCCCGGGCCTGGTCCGCGGAAAGATCGCCGAATATGGCCAGAACGGCGTTGCCGGCGACCATTGTTTTGGCATGCCAGTCCCGCACTTGTTCGATGCTGATAAGTTCGATTGTTTCCCGGGTGCCTTGCGGGGAAAACTGATAGGGGTGGCCGGGAAACAGCGTGCGGCGCATGGCTTCCTGGGCGAGGAACATGGGGGATTCCTGCTGTTGCTGAATTTGGGAAAGTTGGATGACTTTGCATTTTGCCAGTTCATCGGGATGAAAGACGGGCGCCAGCAGACATTCCGCGAGCATCTCCAGCAGGATGGAAGCATCCCGGGAGAGGCCTTGTGCCCGCAGGCCGAAACTGTTATTCCCCGCGAACGCGGTCAAAGACGCCCCCAGCGATTCGACTGTTCGCGCCATGGTTTCGGCATCGCGCCGCCGCGTGCCTCGCAGCATCATTTCCGTCATCAGGCGGGTAATGCCGTTGTTGGTTTGGTTTTCCAGGAGCAGGCCGCCGACGCCTGCCACGCACATCCAGACCATCGGCACCTTGTGGTCTTCACGGAACAAAACGGGGATGCCGTTGGCAAGCGTGAATTTTTCCACCTTGCCGGTGGAATCCGGGGTGGGGCGGTCGGCCGATTCACGGGCTTTGGATTCCGGCGCCAGCACCGCGAGGGTGTAGTTGTCCGGCCGTAGATATTTTCGGGCCACAGCCAGCAAGGATGCGGGCGATACGCGTTCCAGCCGTTGCAGATAAGTTTTAAAAAACAGGGGGGTTCCGGCGTAGAACTCCCCGGAGGCAAACTGATTGGCCTGGCCGTGCATTGTTTGAAATCCCGACAGTGTCGCGGTCAGCATCATGCGCCGGGCTTTTTCAATCTCATCGCGGTGGAATGGTTTATCGGACCATTGACGGACTTCGGCTTGCAGGGCCTCAATCAGAGCGGATTCCTGGTCGGGATCACAAACGGCGCTAATGCCGAACAAGCCGGGGTCGCGCGGCGTGGATGACCAGGCGTTGATCTCAGTAGCCAGTTTTCTGGATTCCTGGAGCTCACGGACCAGTCGGGAACTGTGTCCCTGTCCCGTGATCGCGGCCAGGATGTCAAGATCGGGAGCGTCCGGATGGGTCAAGGGAACCGTGTGCCAGCCGACGGCTAATCGCGTCACGCCGTACGGCCCGGTCTTACGCGCAACGCGCGTTCCGATTTGGCTCGGTTCCATCGGCATGGCGGCGGGGGAACGGGGCCGGCGCGGCCAGCCGTCGAATTTTTCGCGGATAATGGTTTCCGCTTCCCTGGCGTTCACATCGCCGGTCAGGACCATGATCATGTTGTTCGGAACATAATGCCGGCGGAAGAATGTTAGCAGGTCCTGGCGCGTGAGCGTCTGGAAAATATCCGGATACCCGATCACAGGAACCCGGTAAGGATGAATGCGATAGGCGGTTGCCCACAGCAGACGGAACAGTCGGCGATCCGGGTTGTCGTTATTCATGGCCATTTCACGAAGAATGACTTCCTTTTCCCTTTGCCATTCATCCTGGGGAAAGGCCGCGTTCATTAAGGCGTCCGCCAGTACGTTAAGACCGGTCTGCCAATGACGGGCCGGCATATCCGTGAGAAACACGGTGCGATCGTTAGCCGTATAGGCATTAATAGTACCGCCGGCATCATCAATCGTTTTGGCGATTTGGCCCGGGGGCCGCGTCGGCGTGCCCTTGAAAATCATATGTTCCATCCAGTGGGAAAGGCCCCCGCCGGTGTATTCCGCCTCACCGGCGGATCCGGTGCCAACCCATATCTGCAGGGAGACCAACGGAGCGGTGTGGTCTTCCTTGACCAGGCAGACCATGCCGTTATCCAGGACGAACCGGCTGAGGCCGGCGGTGGTGTGTGCCAGGGTCTTGTCAATAGAGACGTCATGGGACTGCGCGGGAGGGATGAAAAACAAATTAAGAATTAAAAATGCCATGCCAAAGGCAGGTCCGCCTCGGCGGAAAAAATTAAAAAAGTTCAGTACATATCTCGCCGCATAGCGTGCCCTGATAATCGGAGGCAAACATATCAACGATACCTTTTTCATTCTTAATTCTTAATTTTTAATTTCTGTTCCGGCTCAAAGGGGGTGCGGAAGGCGGCGCTGAAATCAAAGCCGTTATTAAAATCATCCATGGAATCGTCCTCGGTCTTGCCGAAAATTTTATTATTGACCAGATTAAAAACGATTCGGCCGAAATCCTGGCATTCGTGAATGCCCCATGTGTTGAGGATGGTCTTGGCCATGGGGCCATATTCCTGGAGCGCGTATTTCCGTATCCCTTCCTGCAGTTCGGCGCCCGTGACATGATGCGTGGGGCCGGTTGCCGGCTTGTTAAGAAGCTTCGTGGTGAAGTCAAGCGCCTCGCTGATAAACTGATAGGCATCCGCGGCGTAGCGCGGATCTTCCTTCAGGAGTTGTGTGGTTTCTTCTGGATTAATGACTCTCATAACAGCGGTATTTTTACACTACAATTCCAAAGCATGCTTGATGGTATCCGCCATCTGCTGCATTTCCCGGTGATCGGCGTAGGGTTTAGGGCGCCAGTTCCAGGAATGGCCGTCCTGCAGGAAGCG
>CAYQNY010000122.1:0-10031 GCA_964418925.1 uncultured Verrucomicrobiota bacterium | reverse complement strand
TAATATGAAACTCGCCCTGAACGGCGCGCTGACCATCGGCACCTGGGACGGCGCTAACATCGAAATTGCCGAAGCCGTGGGCCAAGATAATATTTTTATCTTCGGCCATCGGACGGAAGAACTGCTAAAGATGCGGGGCACTTACAATCCCCGGACCTATTACGAGAACGATGCGGAACTGCGGCAAGTTATTGACGCCATCGGCCGCAATGATATTTCGCCGGAAGACCCCACTCTCTTCGCAAATATCTACAAGGGCCTGATGAACTATGGCGATCATTACTTTCACCTCGCGGATTATCGGCTATACCTGGATTGTCAGCAACGGGTGGCCGAAACTTTTGCCGACAAGAATGCCTGGGCCCGTATGGCCATTCTCAACGTTGCCCGCATGGGGCGATTTTCCAGCGACCGAACCATCCGTGAATACGCCCAGGACATCTGGCAGATTAAACCCCTGCCGATCAATCTGGAAGCACCCATTCATTAATTAGAGCTTGCTCGCTAACCTGGATTATTCGCGACAAGTCGTGAATAATCCACCCGCAGGGCCGTCGTCGCCCTGCAACTGCAGGGCGACAAGGGGTTAGCCACTTGTGATTGCCCGCCACGGCAGGCAATCACGACGTCTTTAGGCCAATCGCCATAACAGATTGGCCTAAAGTGACTTATTCACGAATAGCAACATCTTCATGAATAAGTCAGGCCAAGGCATTGAAACTCAGAAATACATAATGTTGTTTGTCAGGGACTTTTCGGATGGGGTGTAATTAACGCGTTCGGTACAGAAAGAATGTGCGGGCAAGCGGGCGACGCTACAATCCCACCCGAGACTGCCCCATTACATGCGTGGTGATAAAGCGCTTGCTTCCGCATCGGCCTCATGCTATAAAGGATCCAGATATAGATAGGAACTCAGAGCCAAGAGCACAGCATCGGGGGGGGGGGAGTCATGAAACAGCAGGTAGCCTTGTGCGTGTCAGGGATAAGTCTGTTGGTAATTGCCACAACCGGCTTCGGCAATGATGTAATATTGAGAAAAGCGATCGTTTACAACGATTTCGCCGCCATCTCCAATTATGTCTGCAACGGCGGCGAAATCAATAGGGCGGAAGGCAGCAAGAATCAGACGGCACTTCACATTGCTGCAGGTGAAAACCGGCTTAAGATCGCTCAATTTCTCATTGAGCATCAGGCTGATATTAATGCCCGCGACAACATGGGACTAACCCCGCTGCACTGGGCCGCTTATAACGGCAACCTGGACATGGTAGCTTACATGCTCCAGCATAATGCGAACATCAATGCCGCGGACATCCATGGCCTGACCCCGTTGCACCTGGCCGTACAATACGGTCATAGAGATGTCATCAACCTCCTGCTGGATGCCGGCGCCGACCTGAATGCCCGCACCTACGAACAAGGCCTGGCCCCGATTCACTGGTCAGCGTTCTGGGGATATCCCGAAGGGTTGAAGGAACTCCTTGCCCACGGGGCGGATATCAACATGCGGGACAGCACTGGCGACACGGCATTGACCTGGGCAGAAGCATTTTATCATGAAAACATGGCCCGCCTGATCGCCCGCAAAGGCGGCAAACGGAATATAAATTGATGCCCTTGTGCGTCTTACCAGCGTCTTGGCCAGAGATATTCTGAAATTCAGGTTAATTTTTTCTTCCCAACTTCCGTATGATCAATGATCTCCCGCATAACGTCAGCCATGGTGCCCGACTATCATATTCACACGCCGCTTTGCCATCACGCCGAAGGGGATCCGGCCGCCTTCAAGGCCGCCGCCGGCCGGCAGGACATTCCCGCAATCGCCTTCACCGATCATTGTCCAAACCCTGACGGCTATGATCTCCAGGTCCGCATGTCGCTGGATGAGTGGCCAACGTACCAGACACTTGTTCGCGCCCAGCAAACGCCGGAACCGCCGCAGGTTCTTTGCGGTATTGAAACCGATTATTACGAAGGTTGTGAGCATTTTTTACGACCCTGGCTTGCCCAGCAGCAACTGGATATTGTTATCGGTTCGATTCACTATCTCGGAAACTGGAACTTTGATAATCCGGAGCAACTCCAGATATGGGATACCGTGGACGTGACCGGTGTCTGGCGAACGTACTTTGATCTGCTGGGCCGGTTTGCGGAGAGCCGGCTGGCGGACGTGATCGGGCATCTGGATTTACCCAAGAAATTCGGTCATCGGCCGCCCGACTCCATTATAAAAGCCATGGCCTTGCCCGCTCTTGACCGCATCGCCAAAGCCGGTCTGGCTATCGAAATCAATTCGTCCGGCTTGCGCAAGCCGGTACATGAAATTTATCCCGCCCCCATGCTGTTGGCTCTGGCGCGGGAACGGGATATCCCCATCTGCTTCGGTTCTGATGCCCACAAACCGGAAGAAGTCGGCGACCATTTTCAGGAATCGCTTAAGCTGGCCCGGGAAGCCGGATACAGCCAGGCCATTCGTTTTTCAGCCCGCCAAAGGACTGTCTATCCCCTAAAGCAGCCTGCGGCCACCACGTCGGTGCCTTTGGCACCAAGTGGCCCCTTGGCTGCCGACGGGGCAACCAAAGAGACGGATGAATACTATACAACCTGAAGATTGTCATTTCGGCCATAGACCTGTGTCACCGGCTGCTTTATCACAATCGCTATCGCGATTGAACAACCCGTAGAGTTATGCAAAATAGCCGATCCGGAGGGTGCCAAAGGATTGGCGCCCTCCATATTTAGGGAAAAACGTGTGTTTTCATTGATGGAGGGACACAATCCCCTGCATCCGCAACTATTTTGCAGAAATCATAACAACGCAATGAAAGGAGAATTCCATCATGCAGGCGCTGGTTAAATTCGCATCCGGCCAGGGCAACATGGAACTGCGCGACGTGCCGGAACCGTCATCGGGACCGGGCGAGGTAAAAATCGCGGTCAAGGCCGCCGCGATCTGCGGTTCCGACCTGCACATCCGCCGCGGCGATATTGGCATCCCCATGCGCTTGCCGGTCGTGACCGGCCATGAATTTTCCGGCATCGTGACCGAAATCGGCGCAGGGGTCGCCGGGATCCACGCCGGCGATCGCGTGACCGGCGAAAACACCCGCTCCAGTTGCGGTACCTGCCCGCAATGCGCGACCGGCAGTTACAACCTTTGCCGGCAACGACTGGCTACCGGTTATGCTTTTGACGGCGCCTTTGCGCCCTATGTAGTCGTACCAGCTATTCGTATTCACCACCTGCCGGACAACGTTAATTTCCACGCCGGCGCATTGACCGATCCCTCCGCCTGTGCCTATCATGCGGTCCAGGAACTTACACGTATCCAGGCCGGTGATATCGTGCTGATCACCGGGCCCGGCCCTATGGGACTATTATGCCTGCAATACGCCAAGGCCAATGGCGCCACGATTATACTCCTCGGCATACCGCGAGATATCCGCCGGCTGGAACTGGGGAAAAAGCTCGGCGCCGATCATGTCTTCTCCGGCGACGGCATTGAAGCGGCTATTGACAAGCTCTCACTGGGAAAAGGGGTGGACGTGGTGCTGGAATGTTCCGGTAACGAGTCCGCGGCCCAACTGGGCCTGAAATTACTACGCCGGGAAGGTCGTTACACTCAAATCGGCATTTTCGGCCAACCCATCCGGTTTGACCTTGACCAGGTTCTTTACAAGGAAATCCAACTCAGCGGTTCATTCAGTCAGAAATACATGGGGTGGAACAAGGCGCTGGAGCTTTGCGCGCAGGGCAGGATCCAGGTTGCCCCGCTGATTACACATACGTTTCCGCTGACAGAATGGGAACAAGCCTTTGACTTGTTTGAACAGGGTGCAGCCATTAAAGTGGTATTTGATTTTTAAACGGCCTGAATTCGATCAGAATTTATGCCAAAATTACAGCATTTTCAGGAGGCAACCATGGGCAAGACAGTCGTTAAATCGGATGAGGCGCCGGCGCCGGTGGCCCGGTATTCGCAGGGCATCCGGGTCGGCAACACGTTGTATGTACAGGGAGTGATCGCCCTGGACCCGCAAACTAAAAAGATGGTCGCCGGTCCCGTTGACGTCCAAGCGGAACGAATTTTTACCAGTATCAAGGCCATTCTTACGGCCGGCGGTATGAACATGGCCGACGTCGTCAAGGTCACGGCGTTCCTGGCGAATCTGGAGGATTATCCGGCCTTCAATACCGTTTATAACCGTGTTTTCAGCGCGGACCCTCCACCGGTGCGAACGACCGTCCAAGCCAAGCCTCCGCTTGGCGCCCTGGTAGAAGTTGAGGTTATCGCCGCCAAGTAGACCGAGCCAATTCATGTAAGAAGGGAGAACTGCCATGTATGGCGATTTTCAAAATAAAATGACGGATACGCTTAACGGGATCGAAAAGGCGGGACTGACTAAGGAGGAGCGCGTGATTCTCTCCTCCCAATCCGCGCGGATCAAGACCAAGACAGGAACGATGCTGAATTTCTGCGCCAACAATTATCTGGGGCTGGCCAATGACCCGCGACTGGTTCAAGCGGCTGTGGCCGGCCTGCAGAAATATGGATTCGGCATGGCCAGCGTGCGTTTTATCTGCGGCACCCTGGACATTCATAAGGAGCTTGAAAACCGCCTGGCCCGGTTCCTGGGTATGGAGGACGCCATTCTTTACTCCTCGTGTTTCGACGCCAACGGCGGTCTGTTTGAAACCCTGCTGGATGAAAACGATGCCGTCATTTCCGATTCCCTGAACCATGCGTCTATTATTGACGGCATACGCCTGTGCAAGGCCAGGCGATTCCGATTCGCCAACAACAATATGGATGATCTGGAAGCCCGTCTGAAAGAGGCCGACGCCCAGGGGGTACGCGCCAAACTGATTGCCACTGACGGGGTATTTTCAATGGACGGCACAATTGCCAACCTGAAGGGCATTTGTGATCTGGCCGATAAATACGGCGCGCTAGTCATGGTGGATGATTCGCATGCCACGGGTTTTCTTGGTCCAACGGGCCGGGGCAGTCCTGAATACCGCGATGTCATGGACCGGGTGGACATCATCACTTCCACATTGGGCAAAGCACTCGGCGGCGGTGCCGGCGGCTTTACCGCTTCGCGCCGGGACATCGTCAGGCTCCTGCGCCAGCGCAGTCGTCCCTATCTTTTCAGCAATACACTGGCGCCGGTTATCGCCTGCACCACGCTCAAGGCCTTGGACATCATCGAGGGTGGCAATGATTTACGGACCCGGCTGTTCCAAAACTGTGCGCTGTTTCGCGCGGAAATGGAAAAACGCGGCTTTGCCACCCGGGGCGCGGATCATCCCATTATCCCGATCATGCTGGGCGACGCCAAGCTGGCCGGCGGCATGGCAACGGACCTGCTGGCCGAGGGCATTTACGTGATCGGCTTCAGTTATCCGGTGGTCCCTGAAGGGCAGGCACGGATTCGCGTCCAACTCAGCGCCAGCCATTCGGAGGACGACATCCGGAAAGCGGTCGCCGCATTTGAAATGGTGGGGACAAAACACGGTGTCCTTTAATAATTCATGTTATCAGGAAAAGATCATGACCCGCGCTACCTGCGCGCGGATGCAAGCATCGGAAAAACAGGTTGCATTTCGACAACGCACTGATATGATGACGCCATGTTTTTTAATAATAAATTGTTTATCGGACCGGTTGCGGCCATAACCGCATTGTTGTTGGGACTGCCGCCGGCTTTTGCCCTGGATCAGTATGGCCCGCACTCCCTGAGCGTTGGCGGACGTTATCACATGGAGCAGTCGGAATTCACCGATCTGCCTTACGGCAACGGCGACTTATCGTATATCATGGCCTACCAATACACCCAGGGAATCGCCATCTGGCAGTTTGCCTGCGATCTGGGACCCGACGTCTCCGGCAAAAAAGAGGTGTATTCCGGCACAACCACTAATATGGTCGGCCTTGACTATATCGTCACTCCGCAGTTTAACGTGATCATTAAAGATCGCTATTTTCGCGGCGGCGGCGGTATTCGCACCAGCTATATCCGGGATACGGAGGGTGAAGGCGAGTGGCTGGACCCTTACTGGCAATTACAATTGGGACTATCGTTCCCGATCTATAAGCGTGTTTCCGTGGATATCAGCGCGTATTACGTATATGAGCGGTGGGACAAATTGTTAAAATTCCAGTTCGGCGATGTTGAATACGGCGCCCTGCTGAATTTAGCGTTTTAGAACGGCTTCCATCCATCCGCTTTGGGAACATGGCGGGTTCCTCTGCATGAACTTAGTGTTCTTCGTGGTTAACGGTAAAACCGGACAATATGAACACTTCCAGCGATACATCGCATAATATCTTCCAGATCGGTGCTGACGGCGTGGACGTTGAAGCGATCATGGCCGGCATCCGGGAGTCAGTGACACAAAAAATGGAAAATGGCGCCTACCGGGACACCCGTATCGCCCGCGCCGAGAAATCCAACCTGGTCAACATCAAGGACGACGAAAGCTTCCTGAAGTTCTATCTCGAGTGCCTCCGGAACGCTGTTTTCGTGGATATCAATGATTTTGAAATCCAGGAACGGCGGCGGCTTGGAAGCAGGCTCCTGGTGTCCATGAAAAAGGGCATCTGGGCATTACTGAAGTTTTATACCTACCGGCTCTGGTCCCAACAAAACCAGGTCAACGGTCTCCTGTTGACGGCCATTGAAGGCATGGACGACAAATACCGAAACCGGATTCGGGACCTGGAAACCCGGCTGGCGGCTTTTGAAAGCCGGCAGGGAAAGGCGGAGTCATGTCCACCACCGCCAAACGTATAGCGTTTGTCTGTCCACGCTTCGCTGAAGGCGCCACTGTGGGCGGCGCGGAAACCCTGCTGAAAAATCTGGCCGAGCGCGCGGCCGGCGGCCGAAGCGTTACCTTCCTGACCACCTGCGCCACCAATCACTTTACCTGGCAGAATGAACGGCCAGCCGGCCGGATTCAATACCGCAACATGCATGTCCATTTTTTTCCGGTTGACACGGACCGCGACGTGGATGCATTTCTGCGTATCCAGGACACCATCAGCCGAAAAGGCCATTACAGTGCCAAGGATGAAATGACCTGGCTCCGCAACAGCGTCAACAGCCGGGCACTGTGCAAGTATCTCCAAGAGCACGGTGATGATTATGACCGGATAGTAATCGGACCGTATCTGTTCGGGCTGACCGTTTTTGCCGCCCGGATTCATCCCGGCAAGACTCTGCTGGTACCATGCCTGCATGACGAAGGCTTCGCTTATGCCCGGGTATTCCAAGACCTTTTCATGCGCGTGGCCGGGATCCTGTTTAATTCCGAACCTGAGCGTGATCTGGCCTGCCGGCTATATAACCTGCCCAAGTCCTGCGGCAACGTTGTCGGCATGGGACTGGATGATTTCCCCGATCCGGATCGGGGCGCCTTCACCCAACAACATAAAATTACCGGACCATATTTAATATTTTCAGGGCGGCGTGAGGCGGGCAAAGGCATCCCGCTGCTGATGGACTACCTGACGCTTTTCCGCAGGCGCACGCGCCTGGATGTCAAGCTGGTCCTGACCGGCACCGGGCCGGTCGAACCGCCAGCGGAACTTGCACCGCACATTCTGGACACAGGGTTTGTGTCCGAGCAGGAAAAGCATGAAGCCATGGCCGGTGCCGTCGCGTTCTGTCATCCATCGGTCAATGAAAGCTTCGGCATTGTCATCCTGGAATCATGGCTGGCGCGAACGCCGGTCCTGGTGCACGGCCGGTGCGACGTCACCAGCTATCACTGCCGCAAAAGCAAGGGCGGGTTATGGTTCACGATCTATCCGGAATTTGAGGAAACGCTGGGCCTTTTACTGCGAAACCAGGAACTGTGCCTGGCCATGGGTGAATCTGGACGAAACTATGTATTGCGTGAATACGCCTGGAGCGTTATTGAAGCCAAATTATTCACGGCACTGGACGCAGGTGAAGCTCCCCGCGTCAATGCGCGGGGCATCTTTGCGGAACCCTCCGACTTGTCCGCCGAAGCTATCCGAGCGAAGGCGGAAGCCAAGAACTCCATTCCTTCCCGTGGCACATGTCTCGGCGGAGCCGGAAGGCAAAGCCGGAAGCCACGGGACTTCCTGGCGAAGGAGGGTAAAAGTGATTAAGAGGCTGTTAGTATGAAAGCCATTCAGGGTGCGAAACTACGCTCTAAGCGAGGCCGACGCGCTATTCATCAACTGACCGCGGGATTCGCCGCCAGCGACGCCATCAGCAATGAGGCGCAGGTTTTACGCGCCCTGTTTCGCTCCTGGGGTTATGAATCCGAGATTTACAGCGAACCCCGCTGTATCGCGCCCATGCTCCGGAAGGAAGCCCGCGACGCGGCTCAACTGGCTGCATCGGCCGGGCCAGATGACCTCGCGATTCTCCATCTCTCCATCGGCTCCATGGTCAACGACCTGTTTGCCTCCCTGCCCTGTCGGCGGGCGATCGTGTATCACAATATGACGCCAGCGGAACATTTCCGGGGCATCAATGAATCCATTGCCGGCAACCTGGCTTGGGGCCGGAAGCAGGTACACGCGCTGGCCGACGCGGCGTCCGTTGTGATGGCAGTCAGCCGTTACAACGCGGCCCAACTGGAAGCAGAGGGTTATGGCCCGGTCCATATACTGCCGCTGCTACTGGATTTTAAGCGGATTCGGACCCGACCGGACCGGAGTACTCAGCGGACACTGGATGACGGTAAAGCCAACATTCTGTTTGTAGGCCGGTGCGTACCGAACAAACGGATTGAAGATATTCTCAGCGCGTTCTATTATTTTCAGAAATTCATCAAGCCGGATTCGCGGCTCCTGCTGGTGGGATCCCATACCGGCCTGGAAAAATATCTTGTACTCCTGGAAACGATGGCCCATGACCTGGAACTTGATCAAGTCCTATTCATGGGATCAGTATCACAGGAAGTCTTGAGCGCCTGCTATAAAACCGCCGACCTGTTTCTCTGCATGAGCGAGCACGAGGGGTTCTGCATTCCGCTCATTGAAAGCATGACTCATGACGTACCTGTGCTGGCATACGCCGCCGCCGCCGTGCCGGAGACGCTGGATGGCGCCGGCGTTCTGTTTCGGGAAAAACGGTGGGATCTGATTGCCGAAATGATGGGTAGTCTCCTGCGGAACCCAGGCCTGCGCCAAGCCGTGCTGATGAAACAGCAACAACGCCTGGCCCGCTATGAACACCTCAACCTGGAACACGAACTTCGCGATTGCCTGGCTCCCCTGCTTTGATCCCGTGAGTGGTTAGCCGTGAGCAGTGAACAGCCGGATGAAGATTTTAATCCGGAACCCCACCAGCGGCAGGATCCGCAATTTTTACGCCAGGTTCTGGGTATCGTCCGCTGAAGGCTCGTTCAAATGCTTGAGAGCATCCTCGATCTCATCCAATTTCGTCCTGATGACGGCAACCTGTTGTCCTATGTCGTGAATCCATTTAACCGTATCGGCGCGCTGGTTTTCAAGATAACGGCGACGGAAACGCATCTCTTCCAGTTCGGTCATGAGTATCCGAATCTCATCCTGCGATTCCGGAAACCGTACGGCCTCTTCCGGTTCCTCGACTCCCCTGACCTCCACCGCACCCAGCCGGTCAATGTCGGCAATATCCACGCCTTCAGGAATAGGCACCTGGATTTCCTCACGACAGACCGGACAGCGGATCATGAGGCCAGCCCCGCGGTAATCAATAGCCAGATTCTTCCCGCACTGAGGGCAGTCAAACAAAATGTCATTCTCACTCAGATTTTTCGGGTTCTTTTCGCTATCTACCATGATTCACCCCCTTCTCCAAGATGTAATATCCGATGTTTTCCGGCCCTATGTTAGAAATATAAGTATGCAGCGGCGAAAAACACAATTCAAGACAAATCCAAATCATTTTTATTGTTAAATCATGAGCACAATGAGCAGGCAGATTGCATGGTTTGAGGGGGGGGGGTGGATTGTAAAGTTAAATGTCGCATTGGAGGTGATTGATCTACACTATTCATGCTGC
>CAYQNY010000121.1:0-10039 GCA_964418925.1 uncultured Verrucomicrobiota bacterium | reverse complement strand
GGGCTGGGCGAAGATCTCTGGACCCAGCACCGCCTCACCGTGGAAGGATTCTGGAAGACCATTGCCGTTTGGTTCGATTCGGTCAATGTAGCGGGAATGAAACTCTATCAGGACGGCATGATCACCGATGGTGAAGTCGGGCAAAAGATCGTCGAGGCGGGCGTGAAAGCCGGAAGCCAGAATTACGAGTTGGTGGACCGGCTTTTACGCCGCGGCGCCCTGCTCGTCAAAACCGAGGATTTCGCGCTAGTCAAGCAGGAGCGCGACCGCCTGCTGGCCATGACGCAGACTCCGTCAACCACCCGCAAGCTAATCGCATTCCTGAAATACCAGTTCGTCAAAAAACGACTGCTAGGAAAACGGGACCTGTTCATCGCGGAGCAAATTGCCAAGACTCTGCCGGAGGGGAGACCTGTCCCCCAAAGCCCATTGGGCAACGGGGGAACCGGCATTCTATTCATCGGCGCCTATCACATGATCCGGTCGAAATTATCGGCGGATATTCAGGTCCGCGAGGTTAAAGATATCCATAAAATACGTGAATATCAGAAATTGCTCCCTTTTTATCGCACCCATAAAGAACGCTTTGAGGCATTAGGTCGGTATCTGGTGGCGGCGGTGGAACTGTCACCCACGGTCTCCGGGACTGCGGCAGGCTGATTATTCCTTCAGTGCTCTGTACTACAAATGTTCAGAATCTTTGCATGCCGCAAAGATTCTTTGGAGTGCGGGAGCCATGCTCCCGCTTTACTCGGCGAAGCCCGGCTTCGCCGAAAACAAAGCGCAAGTTTACCACGCCTGCGGCGTGGTCCAACTTGCGCACTCCAAGAGGAGGCTTGGCCTCATATTTAGTTGCGGCCAAGGGCCGCGCTAGGGTATGAATTCGGGTTATTGGTTGTTCAGCACGTCAATCATGGCGGCGATGTTTTCGGGCTTGGCATCGGCCGGGATGGCGTGCGCGGGCGCCGCGATATAACCGCCGTTTTTACCCACCTCATCCAGCAAACGCCGTACTTCATCCTTGACCTGCCGGACCGTGCCGAATGGCAGGGTTTTCTGGGTGCTGATCCCGCCAAAGAAGGACAGGCGGTCGCCGTATTGCCGTTTCATCGCAAAGACGTCCATGACCTCGGGCTGAAAGGGATTGAAGATATCCAGTCCCGCTGCAATGAGATCGGGAAAGACGGCATCAACCTTGCCGCAGGAATGGATGGAAACAAGTTTGCCTTTGGCCTTGACCCGCTGATACATCTGCCGGATGCGCGGCTGGATGAATTCCCGCCAGAGTTGGGGTCCCATAATCAGTCCGGTTTGCTGGCCCCAGTCATCCCCGAAGTGCATTACATCCAGGGGGTAATTGCAGGCCTGATCAATGATCTTCAGGTTGTAATCCAGTATCCGGTCAAGCAGTTCATGCACAAAGGCCGGATTGTCTATCATGGCCATGAGGATGGTTTCCATGCCGGCCAATGTCCAGGCCCGCTCGAAAAGACTGAATCCTATCGCCGCCTCAACACAGTGATATGGATGGGCTTCAATAAAGGCTGAAAAGTGAGCATAGCGGGCCGGATCGTCAGGATCCGGAAACACATATTCATTCAGTGTTTCCGGCGTGATCCGGCAGTTGCAGACCACGCCGATATCCTTGTCCACCGACCGGTTCCACTGCACGCCGAATTCGTCTTCCCAGATATCCGGCGCCGTCTCGCGCCAGGCATCGCCGCGTAACACGAGTAGTCGCGCAAAACAATTATCGAGCTTTTCCGCGAAATTCGGGTCGCCGTAATACGCGGCCATCTGCTGGTGGGCTTGCTGAGTGAAATCGATTGAATAGGGAATCTTGTCCGGCTGATAGTGCCGGATGGAAGTCAGAACGCGTTCTTTGTTGGTCATAAATTTTTTGCCCGGCGAAAAATTTTATCAGTGCTTGAAGCAGCGCTGGCCGGTGAAGACCATGGCGGCGCCGGCCTCGTTACAGGCTTCGATGCTCTCAAAGTCCCGTTCGGAGCCACCCGGATGGATAACAGCCGTCGCGCCCTCGCGCAGTCCGACTTCCACGCCGTCTCGGAAGGGGAAAAATGCGTCAGATATCATACAACTTCCGGGGATTCCGCCTTTCTGCCGGGCGACTTCCCGGTCGATTTCCGCCCGGATGGCCTCATCCTGCAGATTGTTATAGGGAATCCGGTGCTGTTCCCAGCAGAGCCGGTCAGCCAGCTTGCGGTAGGCCTTGTCCCGCGCGATTTCGGCAACGCCCACGCGGTCCTGCTCGCCGGTACCGATACCGACGGTCACGCCGTCCTTTACGAAAATAACGGAATTGCTGGTCACGCCGCATTCAATCATCCAGCCGAACAGCAGGTCGGCATATTCCTGATCTGTCGGCATCCGGTTAATCTTATATTCCTTGCCCTTATACACCGCCTGCGCCGGGATCAACTGGTCGCGGGATCGGGTTATGGGCGTGAATGACCATTGCGCAATAATCCCTCCGTCCACCAGGGACTTGAAATCCACCACCCGCTCGCAGGCGTAGCTTTCCAGACGCGCCATGTTGGCGACGCGCATGACGCGGAGATTTTTCTTGGCGGCAAACAGCTCCAGCACGCCGGGGGCGAAGCTGGGCGCCGCCACCACCTCAGCGTAGTTTTGGAGAATGAGCGCGGCAGTATCCTGGTCCACCTCGCGATTCAGCACGATGGCGCCGCCGAAGGCCGCCACGCGGTCGGCCATATTGGCCTTGTGATAAGCTTCGGCCAGGGTATCGGCTTTGGCCACGCCGCAGGGATTATTGTGTTTCACGACGACGGCACAGGGTGTTTCCATGAGATAGCGCAGGATGTTCAGCGCGTTGTCCGCGTCGGTGATATTGGTCTTGCCCGGATGCTTGCCGGACTGCAGGAGCTCCACGTCCGAAGCCAAATAACGTCCGGGCTGGATGCTTTTCACCTCGCCCAGAAGCAGGTTTCCGTTAATCAATTTGTATAGCGCCGCTTCCTGACCGGGATTTTCCCCGTAGCGCAGGCCCTTATTGATGCCGTCGATAAGCCAGCTCGCCTTTTCGTATACAAGTGTCTGCCGCGTTGTGCCGTCCACGAAGCTGATTTCCATTGCGGGCGGAAAATGATCATCCATGATGGTTTTATACGACGCCTTAAAATCCTTAATTGCCATTATAGTTACTCCTTAGTCTGAAATATTCGCCACCAAGTCTCTAAGACACGAAAACAGATTTTTCCGCCTGAGGCGGATCCGCCAATAGTGGAAAGTTTTAGGTTTGAGATGTTAGGCAAGAATATGTTTTCTTGTATCACTTAACACTTCACCCCTAAAACCTGATACTTTTGTGTCTTAGTGGCAGATCAATATCCTCAATTCATGATTTTATAACAATGCTGAACGGCGGGGAACTCGCATCGGGCCAGGTAGCCGGCAATGGCCGCGTCATACGCCGCGGTATGCGTGAACGCTTTCCCGGCCAGCTCGAAACGGGTTTTGAGGGTGAGCGCCCCACTGTTCTGCTTAAGTTCTGCGGCAATGAGTTCGTAATCAGCCGGATCCGTCACTGACGCGACGCGCAGGAAATTCTTGGCGGCGGCCCGGACCATGCAGGGCCCGCCGATATCAATATTGGCCCGGGCCTGCTCGGGCGACGCGCCCGGCGTGGTCACCGTCTTGACAAACGGATACAGGTTC
Source organism: uncultured Verrucomicrobiota bacterium (assembly GCA_964418925.1). GTDB lineage: Bacteria > Verrucomicrobiota > Kiritimatiellia > JAAZAB01 > JAAZAB01 > CAYQNY01. Next base: position 6,343 of record CAYQNY010000121.1, on the reverse strand, counting down.
ACGACAACCATATCAATCTTGATGGCTTTGAGCCGCGCCAGGTCGCGGGCGTGGGCCAGGTTGTAAGTTTCACTGAGTAGGCCGAGATAAATTTTAAAATCCAGTGTTTTTACCAGTCCCCCCTGCATTTCCGGTTGGCCCGTGTAGTCCGATACCTGGACCAGATGTTTGGATGCCGCGGCGTCTCCCAGGATTTCCTTAATGGATTGGTAAGTGCCGCCGGTGGAATAAATCGTGAGATGGGAATTCATGCCGACCAGTTCGGGAATGAAAACATTCAAGCCGGTTTTATCCGAAACGCTGACCAGTACGTGCTTGATATTGACAAGGTTATCGGTTTGTCCGACGATATTTATGGCCATGATGTCCTCCGTTTTTGAATGCAGAATGATTTCTGCAAGAAAGCATTATATTTCCGATGGTTGTAGGCTGACTTGATGACGGCGGAAGATAATGCCTGACTCCCCATTAAATGTCACGCCGGAAATGAGTCAACCGGTGGCCATTCCCGTCGTCCCGCCAGCAGTAGGATAAATCAGGCCCTGAAGTTTCCACCATAGCGGATCCGCCAAGGGCGGAAAGCACAGCGCATACTTCAGGGCAACTTTATCTTATCTAATGCGGGCGTTGCCCACAACCCAATTATGAAGCGCCAGATTTTTCAACTACGAAATACGCGAAATTCGCAAAAGGGAAAGAACGTTGACGATCTGCATCTGAATATTCCTTCCTGTTTTCGTGTGTTTCGCGTATTTCGTAGTTTCTCTTCTTCTTGTTTTTCATCGCAGTTCCGAACGGTTAAGGTACTAAGTAAGCTCCGCAATCTGCAATTCATCACGGCGGCGCGATGGGCACCTTCCGCCAGCCATTGCTTTCCGTAAATTCCCGGACCGCGAAACACCAGATCACGATCTTCTTGCCAGCCCAATAGCGGGGAATTTTCTGCGCCCGACGCAGCAGGTTTATCCGGGCCGGTGTGGCACCCGAGCCGCGCACGGCCACCAGGTCCACCGGCTGACCCAGTTCCAGTGCCAACTGGTCGGCCAGGCCGGCGCCTGTTGTCTGCATGTCGCCGCCGGCATGGAAAATCAAATTATGGCTGTCGCCGAGCAGGATGACGGAGCTTTTCTGGTCGGGTTCCAGAGGCTCCAGACTGCTCACTGTTTTCCGGCCGACCCGGCGGACGCGCACCCGCTCCTGGGCGGGTTTTTCAGCGCCCAGCGCCTGCCACAAATCGCCCGTGATTTCAATAGTTTGCCACGCGCTCGTCAAGGCTTGCGGCAGACTATTCGTGAAACCCGGCATAGTACGCAGTTCCCCGGCGATCTCGCGTGCCGCCAGCACGCAGGCGTTGCCCGACCAATGTGAATCCTGCTTACAGTACAAGGCCCCGTCGGGGTGAAACCGGTTGGTCAGAAAAAACGGCGTCAGATCAAGCACCTTGATACCATGTGTTTTCAGCAAGCTGTAAAAGGCTTGATGGTCGGGATCCAGGCGTAGTGGCGCGGCCGCGGGATCGGCGGCCGGAACACTGTCCGGCAGGTAATCGGCAACAATACCGGCCTTGGCCGGCACCGGCACCAACAGCAGTGTTACCCCGCGCTTTTTGAGCTGGTCGTTAAAATCCAGGATAGCGGGAAGGGGATCAGCGGCTTCAGGTTTGGAGGCCCGGCTGACGCTGACCGCGCGGTCGCCCCAGAAAGGGCCGACGCTCATATGCCGCAGTTCCGAGCTAAGGAACAGCCAGCCCTCCCGACCAGTAACGGTCATTCTGTCATGCTGTTCGGCGGCCCGGGCCAGTGCCGCGCATCGCTCCCGGAACGACTGCGCCGGGGTAATTTCTGCGCCCAATGCCTGGCCGGCCGCGCATATCAGCCATAATACCAGGATTCCCGGAATATTACCCGCGCAACACGCACAAAGACACGCAAAAGTTGATTTTCCCGGGAGAATATTGGGCGTATTCAGGCTCATTGGGTATGCACCATTCGTTCCCATTCCAATTGGGGATAATGTCCAAAATTGGCCATCAATCCCTGTAATTTTAATTCAATTTTCAAGCATTCCGGATACGCTGGCTCAGGAAAAACACATCCCTAACTTTCATTTTCACGTCATTTCGTATTTTTCGCGGGTTAATTCTTCAATCCAATGCCTTCACATGTTTCCGAGATTGGGGTTAGCATAGCATAATGAGAGGTTTGACGGCCAGCAGATTGATCATCAATACAGTAATCCTAATTATAGCGCCAGACCCCCGCGACCACGCGTTTCGCGTGGTCGCGGGTGAAGCGATTGTTGGGAAACGCACGCGTTTCCCAACAATCTTTCACTCCTGCCGGACAAGCCGGCAGGTGGCGCATCCATAAGAATGTTCTGCCAAGATGCGCCGCAGCTTGCCGTGGGGTGCTTCATTGCGGCACCACCAGATCCAGTTGGGTCGCAAACAGCAATTCACAGGAACCGCCGCCGGTATCGGTGCGGGAAAGCGAACTGACCCAGCGCCAGCCGTCCGGCGCCACGGCCTGAACAAGATACCCCTTGATATGGACAACATGCCCCTGTCGTATCTTCCGTAATTGACGGGCTACCCCGGGGGTCCCGGCAATCATATGCACATTGGCGCTGTTCCGTGTAATTTGATCCCGAGGAACCCCGGCGTCCTTCATTGACCATAAATAGTAACGTCCGGATTGCCGGATGGTTACTCGACGGAGCATAGTGTTAGCAGACATCGGACCCCAGCCCAGCGCCAGATCAATAGGGCAAAGGTCCGACCCGCGTCCCAGATAATATCGCTCTTTACCCAACACCCGGGCCTCGATGTCATAATGCGCCAGAGGTGTGAGGCAATGCTTTTTAAAGCGGAACGGCTGAGGGTCGGTGATGACAGTTTGGACGGGTTGACCGGGCGCCGCCATCCCGGGCCCATGCCGCACTGGCCGTTGAATCCACCACACATAACCGGCTGTCGCCAGGAGCAGAACGACAAAAATATACTTGATAATGTCCCGTGAGTGCATGTATTGGCCCCTTGTTACATAAAAACACACGTGTTTGCATATATATTGATCGGGTGTTCGGTGTTCAGAATGGGGAGTGCCCGGAAGAGGCTGTTGAAAAACTCTTTCGGACGCGACCACGCGAAACGCGTGGTAAACAGAGCTTGTCCCGCGTTGGGCGGGACGCGTCCCTCCATGATGAAATGTCACGTTATATAGAGGAATTTGGAGGGCCACGCCGTTTCGACTTCGCTCAAGGCCCTGAGTCTCTCGACTTTGCTCGAGACCTTGAGCCCCGTCGAAACGGCCTGTCGAAGGGCTTTGTCGTGGCCTCTTTTTCAACAGCCTCTGAACACTGAACCCCTGAACACTTAGGTTGCGGGCAACAGTTCGCCTTTACGGGTTGACACATCATTCCCGAACGGGCGCGGCTTCCTCACTCCAGCAGGGTTCCTGCAACTGTAAATCGAAATCTTCCGGATCACTGCGGTTGATGCCTTCGTAACGGGAGGCGACATCCGACCAGGGACGGAGCCTGACTTCAATCATGTCCCCGGGCCGTAGACGGGCAGACGGAGTCCATACATTATCCCGCATGCTCCACAGATAGACCACGACCTGGCCGTTGGTCGCCGCCGATTCCCGGCATTCGACGTCCACCAGGTGCAACGACAGCAGGTGATCCTTGTAGGGCACGGTGCCGGGGCGGGGAACTGGGGATACCGCCTTGATCATGCCACGCGCCGTCCAGAGCGCACCGGCAGGCGGCACGATGAAATGCGTAATGGGCGGTTGGCCAAGGGTTAAATTAACCAGCTTCCAGTCACCGACCGCCAACTCGCGAACGGCAAACTGATAGATTACCAGCCGCTTGCCGGCCAGGCGGTCCCGCCCGCGCGCGAGTTCCCTAGCCAGAGCCGCGCGCGTGGCAAAGGCGCCATTGTTGTTCAACGTGATGCGGTCCAACGGCCGTTGCAACTCCCAACTGAGCTGCTCGATGAAGCCGGCGGATTCGCCCCAGCCCAGTGACTCCAGGGAATAGATATTGCAGAAACTGTCACCCAGCACGAGCACATCGGCGGAAGGCGTCGGCCGCCAATAGTTGCTGTTCGGCTCGCCACGCCCGGCCGCGAAAGGCGCGAGGACCTGGCGCAGGGTGACCGTTTCCGGCGGATAGGCCGTCTGATCCGCCGGCAGTTTCAGCATCAGCGCGATATCGCCTGGATAGCTGACTGTCGCCCGGCGGCACGTGAATCCGGGATGCGGAACCGGCGGCAACGCGGTATGCGTTGCAATGAAAGCCTTGAGACGCCGGGCGGCACACTCCATTGCTTGGGGCCGCCAGTGGGTGTCTGTGGCCAGGTATTGGGACTGACCGGTGCGTTGCCTGATGTTCACCAGTTCCCGGGCAATATCGAATACCGGCACATCCGCTTCCCGGAGATCCGATACAAAGCGCGCATAGGACGGATTCTGCAGGGGCAGGGGCCAGCCGGCATATGCGCGGGAAAAACGATCCGGGTGAACCACGGGCTTAACGGGGGTGGGCACAACGATCAGGGCGATGCCGCGCCGCGCGAGCTGATTCTGGAAATGAAGTATCGCCTTGACCGGGTCCGGCTGGGGCGGGGAACGCCACTCGCTGGCGCCGGTAATTCGTCGGGCCTGCTGTTTAGGCTCGAGAAATCCGGGGCCGGTCAGATAGTCGATTTCCGGCCGATAAAACAGCCACGGCAGCCGGCCGCAGTAAGCCTGGTCGTTACCGGCGCCCAGCCAGCGGGCCATGACATACTGGGTCGGCGGCCGGACCAGGGTGTCGATCACGGAATCGTTCTCCAGGTTGTCCTCGTAGGCATGCATGGCGCGCAACAGGCAGCGGTTGGCCTCGACGATCCGCCGGAACAGCGGCTGTCCTTTCCGGGTCAGCGCCGGTACAAACCCCGGCGGACTGCGCAAAATGTCACAGCACGGCGGCAGGATTGATCCGCGCCGGCCGGCCAGGTAATCCCGGATTTCCACGATATGCTGAGTGACGGGGACCACTCCGATGATGCAGATAAAAGCGGCCGTCAACAACCAGGCCGTGATCGGACGGATCGTTGTGCGGCCGACTTCGGCCATGGCCTGTGCTTCGCGGCTTGAAGATTGTGATGATTCACTCATAACAACTTTTTTCTTTTCAGGTCTTTCCTCAAAAGATGAAATAGATAAACGGGTTATACGCCTGGATGGCCAGTACGAGCAGGGACAACACCAGCAACAGCGTGATGATGACTGCTTTGGGCCAGGTAATGGCGCGGGTCCAGTTCCAAGTTTGCGGCATCAGCCACGTGATGCCGGCGGCCATAATGAACGACAGAATATAATACGGCTGATAAATGATCCCGTGAATCAGGGCGGAATTTTCGTGAACCACGCCAAAGCCCAGCATGCGGCCCAGGTACTGCACGGCGCCGGCCAGGTCCGGCGCCCGGAAAAACACCCAACTAATCAGAACGATAAAGAACGTCATGGCGATTCGCATCACGGCGGGCAGGCGATGATAGACGCTTTGTTTGCCCCGCATCCGTTCGAAGGCAAGGAAGAACCCGTGGATGCCGCCCCAGATGATGAAATTCCAGGATGCGCCGTGCCACAGGCCGCCCAAAAGCATCACCACGGCCAGATTGGCATAGGTGCGGAGCGGGCCTTTCCGGTTGCCACCCAGCGGGATGTAGAGATAATCGCGCAGCCACGTGGAAAGCGATAAATGCCAGCGCCGCCAGAATTCCGTGATGGACTGCGACCAGTAGGGCGAATCGAAATTCTTGGGGAAGACGAATCCCAGCATGAGACCCAGGCCGATAGCCATATCGGAATAGCCGCTAAAATCAAAATAAATCTGAAAGGCGTAGGCAAGCACGCCGTACCAGGCATCGCCGACACCAACAGACGCGGCGTCGAACACGACGTCGGCAATTTTTCCACAGGGATTAGCCAGCAGTATTTTCTTGGTCAGCCCCAGGCTTAAGAAAGCAATGCCGCGCGCGAATTTTTCAACAGTGTATGTTCGCTGTGTCAGTTGATCCGCGATTTCCTGGAAGCGAATGATGGGCCCGGCGACCAGCTGGGGAAACATGGACACGTAGCAGGCAAAATCAATGAAGTTTTTCAACGCTTTGGCATGCGCGCGATAGACATCAATGGAATAGCTCATGGACTGGAATGTGTAAAAGCTGATGCCCAGTGGCAGGGTCACCTTGAATAGCAGGTCCAGATGGAGCCACGACAGGCCAAGCCAGTCGGCGATCATGTTCACGTTGTCGATGCCAAAGTTGAAGTACTTGAAAAATCCCAGCAGG
>CAYQNY010000120.1:0-10251 GCA_964418925.1 uncultured Verrucomicrobiota bacterium | reverse complement strand
TTCGATCGTGACCCTGTTTCCGTCAAAATGGTGCCTGATACTGGATCGAATGGGGATGGCGTTACCGCCGTCTATTCTTAACCGTTTGATGCCGCTGGCCCTGGCGCCGATCCTGGCGGTCATTCTTATTGGTCCCGGGCCGGCGATCATTATGGGATTCTGGGTCAGTTACGCGGCTGCAATTTTTGCAGGCCATGATTTTCCGGTTTTTGTGATTGGTTTGGCCATGGCGGTGGTGATATCCCGTCTGGCTCGTTTTGTGCGTACCCGGTCCAAGGTATTACGGCTCGGGCTTGTGGCCGGGGTGACTGGCGCCGTTTTTGCGATGGGCTTTGCCCTGGCCGCGCATCAGTCGTGGTCCGGTATAGCTCAGCAAAGCCTGACCAGCCTGATCAGTGGTCTGCTTTCAGCGCTGGTGGTTCTGATGATTCTGCCGTTGCTGGAGGTTCTCTTTGGTGTGACCACGGATATTTCGCTCCTGGAACTCTCGGATATGGAACATCCCTTGTTAAAGCGGCTGGCTATTGAAGCTCCGGGCACTTATCATCACAGCCTCATGGTGGCGAATCTGGCCCAAAGTGCCGTGGCGGCCATTGGCGGTAATTCCCTGCGGGTCACTATCTGTGCGTATTTCCACGATATCGGGAAACTGGTCAAACCCGAGTTCTTTTCCGAGAATATTCCCCTGGGATCCAATCCCCACGATGAGTTATTACCCAGTATGAGTGCGCTGGTGATTACCGCCCATGTCAAGGAAGGGGTCAATCTGGCGTTAAAGCATAAATTACCGCGGCCGGTCATCGAAGCCATTCAAAAGCATCATGGAACAGGCCTAGTATCTTATTTTTATCATAAGGCCAGCTTGTTACGGGATCAACAGGCGGATTCCCAGCCTGGAAAGCGTCCCGGCGCGGTTGTCCAGAAAGATGATTTCCGCTATCCCGGGCCCAAGCCGTACTCCCGCGAAATCGCCGTGCTTTCGCTGGCGGATGCCATCGAAGCCGCCTCCCGTTCGCTGGAAAAAGTAACCTCCGGCCATGTCGAGAACCTGGTGCGCGATATGATCAATTCCAAACTCAAGGACGGCCAGTTGGATGACTGCGATTTGACCCTTAAGGAAATCGGATGTATATCCCGATCCTTCGTGTTTACATTAACCAACATGCTCCACGGACGAATCAAATATCCCCACGATGAACATTCTCGTCAGCAACCGGCAAAAGATCAGCCGTCCGAACCTTCCTAGCATTCGCCGCCTGATGTCTTTTTTCATGGACCAGGCGCGGCGGCGCGATACGCGGCAAGCCCGGGCTGACCTGTCGCTGGTGCTGATGGATGATGCCGGAATGATGCTGATCAACCGCCTGTACCTGGACCGGGCGGATGTCACTGATGTCATTTCTTTTTCCTGGCCGCCCGGTTCGGGCCGGGCCGGACGTTGCGCCGGAGAGGTATTTGTTAATGTCCAGCGCGCCGTCGCGGAAGGGCGTAAACGCTGGAGTGCCCAGCGGGAACTGGCGCTATATATGGCGCATGGCTGTGATCATGTATCCGGGGAGAGCGATCGGTTGAAAAAAGGGCGTCTCCGTATGCGGCGGCGGGAACTGCGCTGGTTAAAAAAGGCGGCGGAACAACACCTGCTGAATGATCTCCTGAATCATCGCTGAAACCGTGCCCGCGGCGGTCGCGACCGCCGGGTTTAATGCTTTACTTCCCCCCGTGTTCCATTATATTCAATTCTTTAAACCATGCCGATATTTGGCTAGGCCTGTGGAGAGCGCAGCATGAAACAAAAGACGATTTCGAAGTCCATTCGGACAAATATTATCATTGGTTTACTGCTGATCACCCCGCTGGTTGTCACGCTGATCATCATTAATTTTCTATTCACCCTGATCACCAGTTCCCTGGTGCCTGAAGCGTGGCTCCAGACCAACATGGGCTTACTGTACCGTTTTGCCGCTCTCATCATCATCATCATCAGTTTGTATATTATAGGCCTGTTGGCGCGCAATTTTATCGGTAAAAGCCTGTATCGCCTGGGGGACAAGATTATGACCCGCATCCCGGTGATCAAGAGTGTTTATGTCGCCGTCCGGAACGTCAGCGAGTCGCTGATCAGCTCGAAGAATATCATGTTCAAACAGGTTGTGGCGATCCAGTTTCCCCGCCAGGGGGTGTATTCCATCGGATTTCTGACGGCGTGTCTGACGCCGGAGATGGCACTGAATGTATTTGGCATGCCGGAGGGCGATGAGTATGTGAATGTATTCATACCCAATGCGCCGAATCCAACGACCGGATTTGTGCTGATTGTGCCGCGCCGGGAAATCCAACCGCTGAACATCAGCGTGGTGGATGCCATGAAGCTGGTGGTGTCGGTGGGCGCAGAGTTGCCGGGCCGGGGGGCCTCCACACCCCAGAGCCTTCTGGATCATCTCGATGAATGGATGAACCCTAATCGTCCAACGATCGATTCCTCAGCCAACTCTCCAACGGAAGGCACTCCGCCGGCGCCGCCGTAAACCCAGCTGTGGTATGATCTTCAAAACCCAGGCTATCGTGTTGCGGATGGTTCCGTTTTCGGAGACTTCACGGATTGTCACCTGGCTTACCGTTGACCATGGCCGCCTGGCCACGATCGTGAAAGGATCCCAGCGCCGCAAGAGCCCGTTTCTCGGCCAGTATGACCTGTTTTATACCTGCGAACTGTTGTTTTATCTTCGCCGGCATCAGGGATTGCATATCGTCAAGGAATGTTCACCGCTCAAAACCCGGCCTGGTTTGCGTTCTCGCTGGCAAGCAACGGCATGTGCCTCTTATCTGGCGCACTTGGCGGCCCGTATTTCGCCGCCCTATGCGCCGCATCCGCAACTCTTTTGTTTGCTCGACGCGGCGCTGGACGTGTTTCCGCAATCACAGAATCTCGAAGCGTGTCTATACTGGTTTGAACTGAGGATCATGGCTGTCATGGGGTTCGCGCCGCAATTGAACGCATGTCTGCAATGCAAGCGGCCCTTGAACGGGCTGGCGCCCGGCCGGCCGTTGCCGGTTTTTTCGTGCGTGCGCGGCGGGGTGCTTTGCGGCGCGTGCGCCACGGCGTCAGGCCAGGAAGCGACAAGAATATCGCCGGATGTCCTCGGTCTGCTCCGGTTCTGGCTGCAGTCGCGCGCGTGGCGTTCCGCCCGGAGTTCCCGTTGTACTCTGCGCCAACTGCGGGATGTGGCCCGGATACTGGGGCTTTTCCTGCAGTATCATCTGGAGATCAGTATGGTCAGCCGCGAGCTGGCCCTGGAAGTTGTCAGACTCAAGCCTAACCTTTGAAAATCACGTATTTCCTGACGACGAAATTGATCAGTGCGGCGGATACCAGTTGCGCGCTAAAGGCGATCGTCGTGCTAAAGGATAGATAGTTGATGAGCAGCCACATTAATACCGTACCGATGGCGAAGCTGGTTCCCGAGACTATATAAAACATGCCGATCTCAATGATCTTGTGATGCCGGCCGGGTTCAAATACCCAGTAAATATTCAGCAGGTAGGACGCTAGATTTGCGAAGATAAAAGCGATACAATTATTTATTACCGCGCGTTGCGCGCGGACAGTATCCTCCAGCGGCTGAGCCGTCAAACCGGTGATTTTGACCACGAGATCGTCGGGGTTCAAGGCGGGTAACACCAGCCAGGCCAGAATATAAAAAATGACCAGGTTGACCACGACAGCCACGCCGCCGGAAATAACATACTTAATGAATTGAATCAGCGGGGAAGCCTTCCGCTGCATAAATTGTTGCAGAAATGCATGCATAAAAATTCCATCCAAATATCTTTTCCGTCAGAGGCGAGTTTGGCCGTCCTTTGGCGGCATCCGCCTATGGCGGAGAATTTTGGCAGTGTTAAGGGGTCAGGGAAGATTCGCCCGTTCTGAACACCGCCCACCGAACCCTGACACCCTGGGCGCCCAGCCAAGGAGCAATACCATAAGCTCCGAATCTCCCGGACTCAATCTTTCTTTTTGATCCATTCCGGTTGCGCGGCCTTGGCGCTTGCCGGATGATACAACAAAAGATTGAATGTTGCCGGCGGATTAATTATTGTTTCCGCCTTATGAATTCCCAAGTATTTGATTCCATCCAGCAATGGTTTGACGTTTATACGCGCGGTTTTGCGGATGAGCAGGGACAGTTGGCATTCGTGTTCCAGATCAAGGTTGATCACAGCCGGCGGGTAGCCGAGATTATGGAGGGGCTGGCCCGCGATATGGGGCTGCAGGATGATGATGTGCGTGCGGCATATATCCTGGGTCTGCTGCATGACGCCGGCCGTTTTTCGCAATATGCCGAATTTCATACGTATAATGATCGGCAGTCCGTCAATCATGGCATCCGCGGAATGGAAATCATGGCTGCGTTCCAGGTGTTATCAGCGGTGGCTCCTGACGATCGGATGCGGATTGAGGCCGGGATTCGTCAGCATAACGATCACCATCTTCCCGACAATATATTGCCGTTCGTTAAAATGATTCGTGACGCCGATAAGCTGGATATTTGCCGGACCATGATAGTGATGTGGGAAAGCGGCGAGTTGCTGAAATATCCGGAACTCATGTTCGGCATTAATATGGAGGGACCGCCCAATCCTGCGGCCGTGGCCGAATTGAGGGCGGGGCAGACAATATCATACGGTCATATCAAATCCATGGCGGATTTTCTCATGACCCTGCTTTCCTGGGTGTATGATTTTAATTTTTTCGTGTCCTACCGCCGGCTGAAAGAGTGGCGTATGATCGAAAAGATTGTTGCCGCCTTGCCGTCGGAGGCGGGGGTCAAGCAGGCGGCCGGCATAGCCGCTCGATATTATGAGCAGCAACTGCAGAAAACCGCGTCGTTGTAGGCCGACTCTTCAATGTGGAGTGCGCAAGCGGGAGCTTGCGCTTTGATTTCGGCGAAGCTGTGCTTCGCCGTCTGAAGGCGGCAGCGCGGGCTGCCGCACTCCAAAAAAATAGTTTCATGATGTGCCGGGCAGGTCCATGGCGTCAGTTCCCGCGAATCCAGGTCTTAATCGCGGCGAGCAGTCCGCTGACTTCCGTCAGGGTTGCGCGGACGGGTCCGTCTTCCGTCGGAATAAGAATCTGATCGCCGGCTTTGTGGCCTCCCATGGATTGTGCCATCTTGGACTGGGACGAGATAATACCGAGCGATTCGTCGCTGTCCCATTCGCCTAAAATGACATATCGTTCCTGATGCCCGTTGGCATGGGTGACGGCAACGTGAGTGCCGGGTCCGGCCGTTGTGGTTGGGAATTCTTCAAAATCCGTGCTCGTGACTTTGTTCAGCATGGTTTCCAGTTCCAGGCGCCGGCGCATCAGGATGCCCTGCGTTTCGCGGGCCGATTTGTATTCAAAGTTTTCCCGCAAATCGCCGTAGCCCCGGGCCGTGGCAATGTCCCGGCTGTTCTGCGGAATATCTTCCGTAATGAGCTTGTGCAGCTGCGCCTGCCGTGCATTGTAACTGCGCAGGGAAGTAAAGTGCCGGGTGACGACCGACGCCGTTGCCGGCAGTTCTTCCGCCAGAAAGGATTTTAATTCGGGAAACGCCTGGGCCAAACGATGAATCAGCGCATGCCGCTCAGCCGCTGACCAGGCCGGCGACTGTTTCAGCCGGCTGATAAAATGCCGGCGTTCCAGATCCGCCATGGCGCTGAGCGCTGTCGGAAGCCAGTTGGATTTTTCCAGGAGGAACCGGAGTTGATGTTTGGCTTTCAGGCGTTCGCCGGAGATGTGGCTTGCTTCAACGACGTTCAAGGCTTCGATAACCAACTGACCCATGGCGCCGATACCATGGGTCTGGACAAAGTCATCATGGCGGCAGAGCCAGTAGATCATTTCGGGCGTCGCATTGCCTGCTGTCATCAGCGCGCGCAGGGTGTCGATCAGCCGGGGCTCCGCCCCGTTTTTCCTGAGAAAATTCACGGTTTCATTGAAGGGGGGCAGGGCCAGGTGCGGCAGGATCTGACAAAGCCGTTCAGCGGTTTGCCCGGCATCCCGGCGGCTCATGAAACCCAACAGCCGTTCAATCATGGCCGCCGGCAGATGATGAACCGATTCAATGATAATCTCCGGCGAGAACAGCGCGCTGATATGGCCGGCGGCATTCTGTATGCCGTCGAGGACGCCGAGTTCATCAGCCAGGAGCAGGGCATGCGCGCGGCTGGCCGCGTGCGTTTTGCCTGCCTGCGCGGAGCGCTTCTGCGAAGGCAGGTCGGCGCCGTGGATGACAAAGTTCAACCGATCTTGAATAGCCTGCGGCATGGTGTCAGACGCGGCAGGTGCAACAGCGATTTTCCAGGTTTCAATCTGTTCGAGGATCAGATCCATGTCGCGTTCGGCGGTCAACGCGTTTAACCACTCCTCGTCGTAGGCTTTCTCCCGGTTCAGCAGTCGTATGGACTCGTTGCGCCTGGCCGGAAACTCCACCAGCGGGTCTTTTTTTAACTGCTTGCGCGCGGCTTCCCAGAAGCGCTTCCATTCGGTCCCCGGCAAGAGTCGGTCCACCAGCAGTTCCTGAAGACTGGGGACGCTCAAAGGACCGAAACTTTGCAGCGCTGATTTGACCACGCCGGCGGGGTCCTTCCGAACCCAGGCAGCAACGCCTTGCGGATCGCGGTGGTGTCTGGCCAGCAGGTGATCATCATGAAGCAGTTGCAGTGTCTCGGCAGCGTAGGTCAGAGACATCCGGTGCCCTTTCTTTTTATCAAAATCAATCCTGACCTGCTGATCGAATTCAGCGATATCGACGACGGTTCCAAGTCCCCATGTTTTTTCATAGCACAGAACGCCCGGTTGCAAACCCCGCAGAATCCTGAATCGTCGGAGGCATTCGATTGCGGAAAGATTCCTGTCAAAGCCAGCTTGGTGGATAAGGCGCTCCATCCGCGAATGGTCCTGAAAAAAAGCGCCCAGCTTGCCGGCGCAAACAGCGGTAAAGGCGGGATCTTCGGTATGCCATGCGGCTCTCATTTCCCAGAGCGACAGCAGGGCTTCTTCAGAGCGTTGCTGGGCCAGCGTGTCATGCAGAAGATCGGCGCAGGCCTCCGCTTTTTCCAAGTGCCCGCGGGATTGAAATAAGCGCAGGATGGTTGTCAGGGTTTCGATGGGAATGACGGCATCCTGGACGTGAGTCAAGAACCATTCTTCCAAAGTAGCATCGTTGGCGGACCGCATGTCGGGTGGTACGGCTGTGGGTATTGTTGCCAATTAAGAACTCCCTAGTCCAGGTGTTGACGGATTTATGAATCAGAGTTCCAGATCATAATGAAACACCGGGCAAAATTCAATGCCGTATTTTCCCGGATGCGCGGCCGGTCGGATTGATTCATTATTAACCCGCCATCGTCCGGTGATGTCCCTCCCAAAAGGCGGGCAGGCCACGCGGCGGATTTTTCGGAGCATGACGCAGTCCTGCAATCGAAAGAGACCAGTTAAAAATTAAGTCCCAATACTGTTGACAGTGTGAACTTATCCCAGTAAAGTTTCACGATTAATTGCATAATTTTAATTCAGGCGGGATAATATTTGGTCACTGTGTGTGTCCCGTTCTTGGCGGGGCGTGAATCGTATGTAACTGGGAGGTGGCATGAAGAAGCGATGCGTGGGATTGGGGCTGGTTTGTTTCTGGCTGTTGGCGATCAACGGGGTGAGTCAGGCACCGGGAGAGTTGCCGCCGCCGGATAGCGCCATGGGATTGCCGCCTTATGATAATCTCTGGGGCATGGATCCGGATAAGCTCATGACTCGTGCCAACACGCTGTTACAGCAGGGCAATACGAATGAGGCCATTAATGCATTGATGATGTGTCACGAAATTTGCCTACAGCAGAATACCGACAGGTTTATCACGCTGATGAGTCTTATGCTGGCGAACGGCAACCTGCCGCAAGCCGAGTATCTGTACCAGAAAAATCTGTTTCAGCGTGACCGGCTGGCACAGCATTACTTCAACACTCTTCATCAGTACTATATCAAGCAAGGTAATGAGCAGGCCCGGCTGGAATGGATCGCTGGCCTGCAGGCCATGACATTGCCGCCGCAGTTGCGCATACAGGCGTTTGGCTGGCTGCTCGATGCCAGTCGCAGTCTGGGTCCCGTGAGCCGGGTAAATGATCTGGTGCCGGTTTGTATCACCAGCTTTGATGTCCCGACGAGCCGCAGTCTGCTGACCGGGGTCATTACAGCTTATGACACTGCCGGTGACCAGGCGTCAGCGACTAAGGTGTTGGACGCCATTAATCGCGCTGCGCGCCGGCAGCCCGAACTGCGTCGGATGGTGAAATGTCAGCGCGTGAATCTGCTCTTTTCCGCCGGACAATGGGCGCAAGCCGAGTCACGTTTCAAGAAGGCAGCCAAGGCCTTGCCGGACGGGGAATTAGCGGCATGTTTTCAGCATGCCCGGGTGTGCGCCGACAAAGCCCGACAGTATGACATGCTGAATCGCCTGTGCGTCTGGATATTGAAGGAACAGAAGAAAAAGCCCGCCACCTGGCAGGCCGCCGCCGGAGCCTGGATGGCAACCGCCAAAGCCCAAAAGGCGATCGCGGACATCCCCGTCCGTTTGGAGACACTGATGCGGGAAGGCTGTTCCACCACCGCGCTGGAATCGTTCTATTATAACTATTGGATGCTGGTCGTCAAGGATGGCCAACCTGCCGCCATAGCGGCGCTGTTACAGTTCGGCGATCGGCTTTCCAAAACCATTACGGATAAGGAAGTCAAGGATCGGCTCCGGCTCATGTCCGTGGAAGGATACTTTGTTCTGAAAGACTATGAGCGGGCGTTACAACTGCTTGCGGAGCCCCTCGCGATGATGACGCGCACCGAACAGGATAATGCCGTCAATAAAATGAAGGCCCACCTGGCCCTGCAAAAGGGGAATAAGCCGGAAGCTATTGAGCGTTTTCGGGGCTTCATGGATTCCGCGAAGGCTTGGACTGAACCAAATTTTGACCCGCTTACCCGCCTGCTGTACACCAAGGAGATGTGCCTGGGATTCAATGCCAAGCGTATCGGGGATATCCTGAGCTCCATGAACGACGTCAAGGGAGCGCAAGCAGCTTACCGTGAAGCGAATGACTATTATACCGTCGCTCAAAAGGAAGTCCGGGCCGACTCGAAGGAAAGCGAACATATCAAGGCCCGTCAGACTGAACTGGCTGCCCTCTTGAAAAATTAAGCCCCGAAATTTTTATACGCTGTGCGCGCGAAATTCGCCTGTAGGACCGTTGTCACCAAGCGGATATGCCTGCCGAGGCAGACACAACTTGCGTGGGCAGATAACCCTACGGGTTATTCGCCCAACACGACGTTTTGTAATGCCTCAGTTATATGGTGGTAAAACCTGTAGCGCGCCACGGTGTGGCGCGTTTTGCCGCACCACGCCTCTGGCGTGGCAAGCACCGTTTACCCCGCTTCGAGCGGGGTGCGGCACCGCCGCGTTTTTCGAACAATGACACTCGCCTGGGCGAAGCGCTTCGGCGTAGCCTGGCCGATTTAGAAACAATTACACTACACGTACCGAGACAACATTATTCCTGATTGTTTCCGCCAGAGGCGGATCTGCTAAGGGCATGAAAACTTGTTTGCCTTGATTTTAGCGTGGCTTGCCACGCGGTGCGCGTGGCCTGGCGACGTGGCAAAATGAAACGGTGTTATTCTTAACTGTCATCTTGCTTGACTTTGTATCCACAGATTATTGCGAGGAGCCTGCGTTATATGGCCTTGGATCCGCAAGCCCGACAGTTGAATGATCAGATTATGGCGGGAAGTCCGGCGGTTGTGGATATGCTCTCGGCGCGGGGCAAGGCGATTTTCTTTCCCCGGATGGGGGTTCTGTCGCAGTCGGCGGAAGCGCGTGGCAAGGCCATCAACGCGACGATCGGTATCGCGCTGGAAGAGGATGGAACACCCATGCGCCTGCCTTGTATCGCTCAGCGCGTCCAGTTGCCGCCCGCCAGTGTTTTTTCCTATGCGCCCAGCCCGGGCCGCCCGGAACTTCGCCAGGCCTGGAAACAATTTCTGATGCAGAAAAATCCTTCCCTGGCGGGCAAGGAAGTTAGTCTGCCCGTGGTCACCAGCGCCCTGACTCATGGACTCAGCATGGCCGGTTACCTGTTTTGCGCGCCCGGCGATCGCGTGATTTGTCCCGATCTTTATTGGGAAAATTATGAGTTGATTTTCAGCCAGGCGTATGGGGCCGT
>CAYQNY010000119.1:0-10309 GCA_964418925.1 uncultured Verrucomicrobiota bacterium | reverse complement strand
TCTTGGCGAGTCATGAAGCAGCACACTTCATGTACTATGCCACGAAGTACATGCGTTGGTATGCCGATGAACGCGATGTGCTTTTTGCTTTGTATAATTATGAAAATGCAACGGAGGGGATTACTCAGACGACTATCCCAAAACTTGGGCACAAGACTGCACATACAGCTATCTGCCGAATTTCCGGACACAACACCTTGAGATCGCATACGAGCCAGCGAGGTTCAATGCTCTACTACCACAATTGCCCTGTCAACTGGATTAGAGCCACAACGTTTGTCCCTCACTTCATGAGCGAGCGCGATGGCAAGAAGACTTCAACACAGATACGTGAGCTTCCTTTCCCGAACTCTTTAGAGCGTGACGTAGCTTGCTGCGTTATAAACTCATCAATCTTCTTCCTGAACTGGCTTCTACATTCAGATTGCTATCATCTGATCGCCAGAGAGATCTTGGAGTTCCCCGTCAGTCTTGATTCTCTCGTTGAAGCATATGGAAGTGATCTCAGTACTCTTTGCCAGAGGTTAATGCATGACTATAAGAAGCACTCACGGGAACGAATATATGTTTACAAAACAAGTGGGAAAGTTGTTTACGACGAGTTCTATCCCAAGCTATCCAAGTCCATCATCGACGAAATCGACCGCGTGCTTGCAAAGCACTACGGCTTCACGGACGAGGAGCTGGATTTCATTATCAATTATGATATAAAATACCGCATGGGCGATGCACTGGAGGCACAAGTGGCGACCACCTAACGGAAGAAGAAGATGGACATTCCCAATTACCTCGAAACACAGATTCGTGAGGGCAATGTAGTCCTGCTCCTCGGCGCTGGTGCGTCCCGTGATGCCGTTGCGCCGGACGGTTGCCATCCGCCCAGTGGCCAGGAACTTGCCGGTCTGCTTGCTGACCGCTTTCTCGGCGGCAAGTACAAGGAGTGCGGCCTCAGCCAAGTCGCCGACTACGCCATCAGTGAAAGCGATCCACGGACAGTCCAAGAGTTCATCAAAGATGTGTTCGAGCCTTTTGGGCCGACGGAAAGCCACAAAAAAATGGCTACGTTTCGTTGGTGGGGGCTTGCAACAACAAACTATGACCGACTGATAGAGAAGGCATACACGGAGTGCACTGTTCCTGCTCAAAAGCCTGTCTCCTTCATCGCAAACGGTGACCGGGTTGAAGACCGACTCAGAGATCCGAAATCCATCGCGTTGCTGAAGCTTCACGGCTGTATCACGCGACCCCAATGCCCGTACATCCTGACACCGGATCAATACACACAGTACCGAAAAGGGCGAAACAGGATTTTTGACGAGTTGAATGGGTGGGCATATGAGAAACCGATAGTTTTTATTGGACATAGCCTCGAAGACCCGGATATTCGAACCCTCCTGCTCGAATTGAACGAAATTGCCAAGGAACGCCCACGCTTCTACGTGATCGCACCAAACGTAGATGGAATCAAGAAACGGTATTGGAATACAAAACGCGTAACAGCCATCGAAGGCACATTCGCAGACTTCATTGCCGAGATTGATCGTCGAATTGAGCCGGCATTTCGCGCCGTCGCCGTCCCCAGCGTTGCCACAGACCACCCGGTATGTCGCAGGTTGGTGAAGAAGGTAAGCCTCAGCTCTCAATGCATGAGTTTCCTTGATGCCGACTCTGACTACATCCATTCATGCCTCTCAACCAAGCCAGTAACAGCGGTTGATTTCTATCATGGATATAATCCCGCATGGTCTGCGGTTGAGCAGGGCCTCGACGCGAAGCGTGACCTGACTGATGCGCTTCTTGTCGATCACTTCATCGAGATGAAGGATGCTGAGGATGAGAAGCCCCAGTTTGTTCTGGTGAAGGCACACGCCGGGGCAGGAAAGACGGTCCTGCTCCGAAGACTTGCATGGGACGCTGCCACTGAGTTTGATTGCCTCTGTATTTTCATCAAGCCAAATGGCCTTGTCGATGCAGCGTCGATTCAGGAGTTGATTGGGTCAACCAAGGAGCGGCTATTCCTTTTTGTCGATGATGTGGCCGACCATTCAGAGGAGGTCGAATCACTTCTTGGGACCATAGGCCCAGAGGGACGGAGACTGACCGTGGTTGCCGCTGAACGAATCAACGAATGGTCGTTCTGTGACCGGTTGAATCAATATGTCACTGATGACTATGAAATGGGGTACTTGTCGGCGGCTGAGATTGACCGGCTTCTTGCTCTTCTGAATAAGAACGCGGCGCTTGGCACGCTTGAGCATCTGGACGCCGAAGGCCGAAGAGAAGCCTTCGCGGACAGAGCCGGGCGACAGTTGCTCGTGGCGTTGCACGAAGCAACGCTGGGCAAGCCATTTGAGGACATAATTGAGGATGAGTACTATGCTATTCAACCCGATCGTGCCCGCCGCATCTATCTGACGATCTGCGTCTTGAACCGACTGAACGTCTTTGTCAGAGCAGGAATCGTGGCACGCATACACGGCATCCCGTTTCAGCAATTCCAAAGGGACTTTTTCAGACCACTGGAGCGGGTTGTGTTTACACAATACGACTATCGAGCACGCGACTACGCCTACCAGGCTCGACACCCGCACATTGCCGAGATCGTTTTCGAGAAAGTGCTTAAGAATGCGGACGACCGTTTCGACACATACCTTCGCTGTCTCAACGCGCTGAACATTGATTACAAGCCAGATCGCATCGCCTTTTCCGCCATGGTAAAGGGCCGAACCGTGTTGGACCTTTTCCCCAGTCATGAAATGGCACGAAACCTCTACGCCACGGCTTGCGAAAAAGCGGGTGATGCTCCTTTTCTGTTGCAACAGATCGCGATCTACGAAATCCAGCGTCCGAATGGCAATCTGAACGTTGCCCGGGAGCATCTGAATCGTGCGCTCAAAATGGAGCCACATAACCCAAGCCTAATGCACTCACTTTCCGAGCTCTATCTCACATTGGCCAGTTCCGCCCGTAATCCGCTCGAAGAGAACGCCCATCTGGACGAGGCCCAAAAGATCGCCACCGGTTTGAAACGATCCAGTCGCGGCACTTCCCACGGCTACCACACTCTCATCAAGATAGCGCTTCGGAGACTCCAGCATGCAACGGAGGCTGGAGAAGAAATAGAGATTGCTGATTTCGAGCAGCTCCTCAAAGAGGCGGAGCGAGCGGTAAAAGATGCGCTTCAAGCCTTTCCTGGTGATACCTACATATTGGATGCGGAGTCGAGGCTAGCCGCTTTACTGGCAGACTCAGACCGTTGCGTAAAAGCCATGGAACAGGCATTTGCAGGCAATCCACGGAATCCTTATCTCGCAGTGCGTTTGGCTAGGTACTACAGCGATCATGACGATGTCGCGAAAGCTCGGGAAACACTGAAGAGAGCGCTCAATGCGAATCGGTCTGAACGACGGCTTCACTACGCGTATGCGAGACTCCTATTTGATCATGGCGGCGCGGAGGGTGACGAATTGGCCTATCACTTGCAACGCTCGTTCACTACGGGTGATCAAAATTACGATGCCCAGCTTCTGTACGGTAGAGAGCTGTTTGCGAAAGACCAGGGACGGGAAGCGAAACAGATATTTCGGGAATTGAGGAATGCTCGCGTAGGCCCGAGTACGAGGAACCAGATCAATTATCCTTTGGAGGGCGTCTTCCATGGGAGCATCGCGAGGCGCGAACCGACGTATTGCTTCGTGGCCAAGGACGGCACGGATGATTGGATTCATCTGCATCGGCGGAATGCACCCGAAGGCGAATGGGAATCCATGAGCATCGGCACACGCGTCGTTTTTAGAGTGGGCTTCACTTTCAAAGGGGCATCGGCCTTCGATGTGACTCTTGAGGCGTAGGATGGCAATCAATTCAGCGAGAGCGTTGAGCCGTAGCCGCAGCGGGAAACCATATGGCCTGAATCAGTTTTGGCGAGATGACGAGGACGATGACTGATGACTAATTCGTCTCCAGATCACGCGGAACCGTCCTCCGAGATCATTCTCTATCAGACCGGGGATGGCCGGAACCGGATCGAGGTCCGGCTCGAAAACGAAACGGTCTGGCTGACGCAACAGTTTATGGCCGATCTGTTTTAGACAACGAAACAGAACATAAGCCTCCATCTGCGAAACATTTACAGCGATGGCGAACTGGGGCGGCAGCAATTGGTTGTTTTTTTGCGATTTTTTGTGTTGACAGAAAAATATAAATATACTACTTATATGAGTAGTAATTATGAAAGAACCAACGAAAAAGCAGCTTAAGGTGTTGGATTACATCCGGGACGAGATTGGCTTGGGGCATCCCCCTCCATGTGTACGGGAGATAGCGGACCATTTTGGGTTCCACAGCACAAGGGCTGCGTGTGATCATCTGGATGCTCTGGAAAAGAAAAATCGCATTAAGCGAGAACGGGGCAAGGCGAGGTCCATTCGTATCGTGGGCGATGCAACGGAGCATCAGGTTACAGCAGATGTTCCAATATTGGGCCATATCCCCGCCGGTGTGGCTATTGATGCTGAGGAAATAGCAGAAGGGTCGCTTTGTGTCGGAGTGGAGACGCTTGGCTTCAAGCCAACGGAGAAGACATTCGCTCTGGTTATCCATGGTGATTCCATGGAGGGGCGAGGAGTTCTTGATGGTGACAGGGTCATCGTCGATGGAAAGCGCGAAGCCAGGGACGGCGACATGGTCGCGGCACTGATTGACCAGGAATGTTCACTGAAAACTTTTGTAAAGGATAAGGAAGGCGCATTTCTGAAGTCGGAAAATCCGGCCTACGGAAACCTTATGCCTGTTGATGACTTGCAGATTCAGGGCGTGGCAAGAATCCTGATACGAACGCTTGTATGAGTAGACAATGCACACACACGCTACAGCGGTAACTAAGAAAGAGCTGGTGGAAGCACATCGGCAGGCACCGGCAGGCCTGGTGTTCTATGCCTCACTATCCGAAATACGGACTGACCGTACTCTTCTGCCATATCTCCATCTGCTCACCCGCGCATGGCAAGACCTGAATCTCGATGGTGTGCTGTGCATCAATGGATTGCCCACACTCTACTTAGCGATTCGCAAGAAGAGAGTCTCCTCTGGGGTTGCCGCTGACTTGCAACGGCTGTTCTGGAATCAGGGCCTTGCGACGGTTCTCGTCGTTGCTGATCCTGTGACAGTTCGCATCTATTCTGGTTTGGCCCGGCCGACCGAGCCGCAGAAAGCGAGCGACGATATCACCAGTCTGGTGGAATCTATCCGCCTTACTGACTATACGTTGAATATTCAATCCTTCATGCTGCAGTTGGCGACGGGTAGCTACTATCGTTCAAACAGCAAGCATTTCAACGCTGAAGAAACCGTCGATGCGTATCTTCTAAACAATCTGCGCACCTTACGCGACAAGCTCACTGACGGGGAAAATGGCCTCCATGTTGAGACGGCACACACCTTCCTCGCTCGCATTCTCTTTGTCTGTTACTTGTCTGATCGTCGTATCATCGACCTCGGCGATTACGAAGACTGCCGCTGCCGGGCCGAAACAAAGCTTGGGGACATGCTGGCGGGATTGAAGACCGCCGAGGAAAAACGTCGCGCTCTTTGTGGTTTGTTCAGCAGATTGAAGGACGATTTCAACGGTAGTATGTTCGAGCATGCTACGCTTGTCGAGTGCCGGAAACTCAGCGCTGAAGCCTTGGCCGATCTGACCCATTTTCTTCAAGGACACGAGTCGGAAACAGGGCAATTCACACTGGATTTCTGGGCCTACGATTTTCGCTTAATTCCCGTGGAAACAATCAGCGCCGTCTACGAGGATTTCCTCAAGAGAGAAGACGAACCAGACAAGCGCACCAAAGGCGCTTACTACACACCACGATTCCTGGCGGAAACGGTTGTTGATCTGGCGTTGCGCGACAGCACTGCCTTCGAGGGGAAACGATTCCTCGATCCTGCCTGTGGGTCCGGTATTTTTCTGGTCACGATCTTCAATCGCCTGGCAGCAGCATGGATGACAGACCACCCCCAAGCCGACTACGATTGCAAGGCTGATGCTTTGAAGGCCATTCTACGCGACCATCTCTGTGGAATTGATATTAACCCTACGGCGTGCCGTATCGCCTGCTTCAGCCTGTACCTTGCGTTTCTTGACTGTTTTGATCCGCCCGACATCAAGGAATACATTAGTCGCAAGGGCAAACTGCCAAGTATCCTCAAGTATCAAGCCCCATCAGACAATGAGCCTCTCACTTTCCCAGTGATTCATGAGGACAATTTCCTGAAACCAGTGCATCCATTGCCGAAGGGTTTCGATTTTGTCGTCGGCAATCCGCCATGGAGCGAGCGCGGAGCGATGAAAGGCAAGCATCATCTCTTTGCAAAGAAGATTCCCGAGCATCTTGCTCCAGGAGGGACTGGCTGCATCCTGCTCCCATCAAAGACCTTCCTGAACGACAAGACCAACCATTTTCAGATGGAATGGCTACAGTCTATAACCCTCGACGAAGTTGTTCAGCTTGCGGATTACAGTAAGATTCTTTTCAAAGAAGCAAAATGTCCCTGCATGATTGTGCGTTTTTGGGCATCCAAACCTGACTTGGCGACCGCAGTCGTCGAGTATGTGGCGCCGAAGGTCACCCGCATCGACTATCGTGATGGGGTCATTCCCGTGGCGCCCGATGATCGCAAAGAGATACCCCTGAGACAGGTGCTCTCCGCCGCAAAGCATGGCGTTGCGCCAACAATCTGGAAACAGTATCTCTGGGGAACGCCGAGAGACATCAAGTTTCTGGAAATGCTCCAGCAGATGCCCACACTTTGGGAGATCACGGACTTGGAGAGTGATCTCAGACGGAAGAATGTGAAACAGACGAAACGCTTCTGTGCTGGTCAGGGCTTCAAACCGGCCAAGGATGGCAGTCAGCCGTCAGATCGCGAACTTGTTTCCTGCGCATGGAAAGCAAATGAGCCGTTTGTTGCTCCTGGAGATTTGAAAAGGGAAGTGTGGCTTCCCAAGAATGATGCCCGGCAGATCGGGGAGCATCTCCGCAGCTCCGGTTGCTACACTGACCGCCTGTACAGCAAGCCCTCAGAAGAGCTGTTCACGCCTCCGTTCCTGCTTGTGAACCAGGGTTTCTCAGTCTGCTCTTTCTTCGACTACGGGGTCCGGTTCCAGCACTCGCTTCAGTCAATCAAGGCAGAGCCGGGAGACGAGGATATACTCCTTTTCCTTGCTGCCTATATCCGCTCGGGACTGGCTCGCTACTTTCTGTTTCATACATCGGCCAACTGGGGAGTAGAGCGAGACAAAGTCCTGCTTGAGGAACTCCTCCACCTTCCGTTTCCATTGCCAGGCAGCGAATGGATTGCAAAGGAGGCACAAGACATTGTAGCCCAAGTTGCCTCAAGAATACGCGAATTTATCAAGGCTTCTCGCACGCGATCAGGAACCGCGGCAGATGTTCGCAAGTGTCAGGCTGAAGGTCTCCAGGATGAACTGATCCCTCTGGTCTATCGCTATTTCGACCTCATTGATCAGGAGGTTGCTCTCATCGAAGACACCAACCGTGTCGCGATCCCCAGCGCAACGCCAGGCACTTTTGCCAAACCCATTCCATCTCGCGCACGCATCCAAAGCAACAGCGTTGGGCCGTACGCACGGGGCCTCTTCCCCTATGCAGAGACACTGAGCCGAACCCTGAACGAGTGGGCGGAGCAGTCGAAATCCAAGGTGAGAGCTTCTATTGCCGGTGGTGTTCATGAGAGGAGTGACATGGTTTGTCTGACGGTTGAACTGACAAGCACTCCTCAGGCATTCAGAGCAGAGACACCTTCTGACGAAACCTTCAGGACTGTCGCCAGACTGGCAGAATCCGCGGCATCACGAGTCGGATGCCTCAACTACTTACGCGGCATCATTGCATTTGACGGGCCTCGAATTCATATCTTTAAGCCAACCGCGCTCATCGGTTGGACGCGAACAGCAGCGCTTAACGATGCAGCGGAGATTTATTCCCACATTGCGGTTGCCCGCCAAGCCATGCAGGGGAACAATGCGTGAGCGCCAAAAACTGCATACCTTTATTTCCGAATGAAGAGATTCCGCGACTTTTAACTCTTGTTCTGCATCATGCCGGCACCCTTCAGAAGCTGAACGAAACAGAGCATGAAGACGACTTGTCCGACCGGCTTTTTAAGCGTTTGCGTATTGATCATCGTGTTCGTAAATGCCCCTTTTCAATCCATCGAGAATTCCGTGTTTATGATGCGGTAATTGACCAAGCAGGCCACAAGGGGCGCATCGACATCTGTTTCATATGCTCCGGCGGCGACCAAACCTACTTTGCGATCGAAGCCAAACGATTGCACGTAACAACGGAGAAAGGCGGATGGACGT
The DNA here is from genome assembly GCA_964418925.1 of uncultured Verrucomicrobiota bacterium. GTDB lineage: Bacteria > Verrucomicrobiota > Kiritimatiellia > JAAZAB01 > JAAZAB01 > CAYQNY01. The sequence continues at coordinate 1,926 of CAYQNY010000119.1, read as the reverse complement.
CATTGGTCAGCGAGTATGTTACGGGCGATCAGGGCATGATGTGTTTTGTCACATCAAAATACTCTGCAGTACAGCGCGCTGGCGCAATGCTTGGGTATGTATTCGATGGCGATGTTTGCAGAGCGCGTACCGGCATATCCAAAGCAATTGACGCCAACCGAGGGGCACTCAAGACATCTGGTTCTGATGGACTGGTTGAATCAAACATAATCAAACGACAAGAGCGCATAGACGAAACGCGCCACCGTTTTGGGCGTCGTCCCTTTACGATTTATCATCTTCTGGTGCCAGTATGACGAGATCTGACTATATATGGATCCGAAGTTTTCCCATTAATTCTGCGTTCTTCGCCAAGCAATGGGGAGAAGTTCAGAAGAAGAAATCCGGTTGGTTGCTGGATGCGAGAACCTGGGACGAAATGCAGGAAGGGGCAACTGTTGCGTAATTTGCAACAGTTCAGGGTGATGGAGGCCAGGCAATGACAGCCAAACCGACTATCCAGACTATCGGAGACGCGGCGATCTTGAGTCGTCCCAAGGTTGCGCTTTTCTGCTCGGTCAAGTGCCCCGGCAAACTGATTATCGAAACGTACGACCTTGCTAAGCGCTTTCGTAACGAAGGCATCCTTCTTGTCAGTGGGTTCCACTCGCCAATGGAGCAGGAATGCCTCCGCATTCTCCTCTGTTCGCCGCATCCGGTCATCTGGTGTCTCGCCCGCGGGATGCACCGCCGCTTCCCAACCGCGCCGGTAGACTGCCGGCCGGCCGTGAAAGACGGCCGCCTCGTGATCGTCTCGCCGTTCCCGGAGCAGGTGCGCCACGTCACGGCCAAAACGGCGATGATTCGGAACCGCTTCGTTGTTGACATGGCCGATGCTGTCGTAATTGCCCACGCGACAAGCGGGGGCAAGATGGAGACCCTCTGTCGCGAAACCCTTGCTGTCGGCAAGCCCGTCTACACGTTCGAGCACCCCGCCAACGAGTTGCTCATGCGTGATGGCGCGAGGCCCGTTGCCGAGCTTCGTTCCTGTTCGATAGCAGGCAGTAAGACCTGAGCAGGCACCGAATGGGAGTGATAATTCACAGCGCGTGAATGGGAAGCACCGTTTCGTATTTGCCCAGGAATCAGGGTCACGTCGCCAATCGACATCTTGCATAAGCTACAACGGATTGATGCCCCAAGCTTACAATCCGTCTCGCGGGCGCGGCCCCAACACCTTCACATCGGTTTTGAATATATCAGGATGTGTCCGGAAAAGCCAATCCCTTCGACGCTCTCGTGTTACTCGTTTGCTCAGGACAGGTCCACCTTCCACGTCGCCCGGCAGTTGCCGGGCAAGTGGCCACTTAGCGCCTTTGGCGCTGACGTGGCGTTCCTTTCATGTTAAAGGCATCCGCCGCGGCGGACGCCTAGGCGGAAACGGCTGACTCCGGTTTCCAATGCGGTTTCATGAGCATTCTTTGCTCACCCGGGCTTCCAGTCGAATACTTTTCTTGGAATCGGATCGAGGAAGGGCTGGATGCCGTTTTGCTTGTCCTTCCCTCTCTTACGCCAGTGGATCCAGCCGAAGAGTCGCACCATCCAGTACAAAATCATGATCAGTATCCGGCTGACGCGGAGTACGCCCATGGCTTCCCTGAATATCTCGTCGGCGCGCTTGCGCGGGTACTTCTGCTCCCAATAGCAGTAATCGTGAATTACCGCCGCATTGCCGTATTTGCCCCAGCAGGGAAGTATGCCCCATAAGAACCTCGGGATGCTGGTAAAATCGGTTGTAAATTTCTATGGTCTCGCCGCTGTCTTCGTGTCCCACGTCATAGCCGAACGGTTTCCTGAGCACCCAGCTCTTGCCGTTCGGCAGAGGCGATACAGTCAGGATTTCAGTAAACCTGCTCATGGAAGGTAACTATTCAGGTTGTTTAGGCT
>CAYQNY010000118.1:0-10539 GCA_964418925.1 uncultured Verrucomicrobiota bacterium | reverse complement strand
GGGATGCCGGCCTTTAATGGCTGGCAACCCCCTGAGAACTTTTGACTGTCGAGATCAATACTGATTAATATATTGGTTGCCATGGGGCGGATAATTTCAACGAGAAAAAACACTATGCAGATCAGAAATACGATCAGATGAACCGTTCCCGCCGCCCAGCGGCGCTGGACAAATTGCCCCGCGCCCGGCGAAATTACCGCCGAAAGTAGAATCGCTGTCCTGGTCGGCTTGTTCATGACGCATTATTGCTTCTTATTCACGATGACCTCATAGATCCTGGATCGGCGGGTTCGGCGGATTGTAAAGACGATATCCTGATACGGAATTTTCATTTCGATCGCTGGATTGCCTGGCATCAGGCCACACAACCATTCATTAAGAGAGGTCGTACCATCCGGAACACCGAAACCTGTTTGGTCCTTCAAGGCCTGCAGGGTAGCCCCGCCGCCGGCCATGAAACGACCTTCCGCAATGCGATTTATATAGGTGGGAAGCACATCATACTCATCTTCGATTTCACCGACAATGGCTTCCACAACATCTTCCAGGGTGACCACGCCGACGGTTTTTCCCTTGTTATTTTTCACCACCGCCATGTGCTGATATCCCCGGGTTAATTTTTTCAATAACTGCGGCACCGTTTGAGTGGCTTCCACCACAAATACCGGACGAGCGATACCCTTTAGTGACGGATCCGAAGGATTAATCTGCAGAGCGCTCATAATGTCTTTAACATTCACGAACCCGATGATATTATTCAGCTCCGTGCCTTCAATCAGCAGATAGCGGGTATGATGATGGATATGTGATTCGATCAGGGCATCCGCCATGGACATGCCGACGGTCAGGTACTTAATCTCATCACGGGGCACCATAATGTCACGCACAGTGGCGTTGGATAGTTTTATACTTCGTGAAACTATATTTTCCTGTTCTCGCGTGATGAGTTTTTGATATGACGCGAAACGGGCCAGCATGGTAATGTCCCCTAAGGCATCCGGCTGTTTTTTCGTTTTTATCAAGCGGTCAAAGGGACTATTCAACCATTCCATCACCAGCAGGAGCGGAGTAAAGACACGCATGGCCACTTGCAGGATACGCGCCACGATCGGCGCCAACAACCGATTATACGCCACCGCCATGCTTTTGGGCAGAATTTCCGTCCATTGGATCATGACAAACGAAAAGGCCAGGGAATAGACGAAAATCCATTTCGAACCAAACAACGCGTTGAACTGGGCGCCGGATACGGCGGCGCCGATGGTATGTGCCAGTGTATTGACGATCAGGATCACGGCAATCGGTTTCTGGATGTTTTGTTTCATGCGTTTCCAGATATCGGCAATATACGGCTTATTGACGGAAAGACCGGCGATATCCGTTGTGGACAAACTCAACAAACAGGTCTCCATAATACTGCATATAGCGGAAATGATGAGTGCCAGGGCTATCGAGCCAATTAATAACAGCATGACGAACGCTCCTTTAAATCACGACGTGTTTTCAATACCATTTAGAAGATCATAACAAGTGCGGTCGCTTGTGGCAAGGCCGCGTGATATTTGACCATAATCCACGTCCTGCGGGCGGATGACAGGTGGACAGCAATTCTCATTATGGACGCGCCGCCTGCCGGCTTGTCCGGCAGGAGCGAGCCATTACGAGAATTTCTGTTAGGTGGCAGGCAAGGGTTGTCAATGAATCGCATCCGGTGTATAGTTTATTTTTGTTGAAAGCCTGTTCTCATGGAAAGGCGGATTATGAGCGATAACGAACCGAAACAGCCCGCGGAAGAGTGGCAGAAACAAATCCAGGAAATGCTGCGGCATTCCCGGTTTCCTCCGTTTGAGCCGATAACGAAGGAAAACAACGCTGCCGATAAACCCGGTCCTGCGGATAATCCCGAAACGGCCCGGAAACTCGAGCGCATCCGGTCATTCAATTTGAAGCCCCGTGAAATCCGCGACTATCTGGATCGGTTTGTCATTCAGCAGGCCGAGGCCAAGAAAGTACTTGCTGTTGCCATTGGCGACCATTACAACCACGTTCGCCAATGCGCGGAAACACCATCCCTGCGCGATAAGGAATACGCCAAGCAAAACATCATGCTGCTCGGGCCAACCGGCGTCGGCAAAACTTACCTGATGCGCTGTATCGCGCGACTGATCGGGGTGCCGTTCGTCAAGGCCGATGCCACAAAATTTTCCGAAACCGGGTACGTTGGACACGATGTTGAAGACCTGGTCCGCGATCTGGTCAAAGCCGCCAATGGCGACGTGGAACTGGCCCAGTACGGCATCATTTATATTGACGAAATTGATAAAATCGCGTCCGCGACCGATATGGCCGGACGGGATGTGTCCGGCCGCGGCGTCCAGGTCAACCTGCTCAAACTCATGGAAGAAACCGATGTCACCCTGCAAAGCCAGACGGACCTGCTCGGTCAAATGGAAGCGATGATGCAATTACAGCGGACCGGGAAACAGCCCCGCCGCACGATGAATACTCGTCATATTCTGTTCATTGTCAGCGGCGTATTCGATAAACTGGCGGAACGGGTCAAGCGGCGGATGCAGGCGTCGGCGATCGGCTTTGGGGCGGCCGCGGCAAAAACCATGACAGACCCGGATTTTCTGAAACGCGCCCAGACCCGTGATTTCATCGCATCCGGGTTTGAACCGGAATTCATCGGACGATTGCCCGTCCGGGTCACCTGTGACACCTTGACGGCGGATGATCTTGAAAAAATTCTCCTGACTTCGGAAGACAATATCCTGACCCAGTATCACCGTGATTTTTCCGGGTACAAGATTGAGTTTACGATCACGACCGAAGCCATCACCGAGATTGCCCGGCGGGCCCAGGATGAGCAGACCGGCGCACGCGGTCTGATGACGGTCCTGGAACATGTATTCCGGAATTATAAGTTCGAACTTCCCTCAACAACAATCACATCGTTTGAGGTCACCACTGAAACCATCCAGCATCCTGAAAATGGTTTGAAGGATATGCTTCGCAAGAATCATTTGGCTCAGCGCGATCTGCTCAGAACGGAAATTGCGGCCTTTGCAAGCCGGTTCCAGAAAGAACACGGTCTGGAACTGGTTTTTAATGATGACACTATCGAAGCGCTGGTGGAAGAAAGTATTACCAATGATAAAACCATTCGCGCCCTCTGCGAGGCCAAGTTCCGGGATTTTCAGCACGGACTGAAGCTGGTGGCCAACAATACCGGGCGCACGACATTCACGATCACCCGCAAGGTTATTGAAGCGCCGGACCGCGAACTGTCCCAATGGATCGTGGAAAGTTTCAAGCCCTCCAGCTGACGTTGTTAAAATCTTCCGCTGTACCTTCTACTCAGGAGTCAGAATGAGGATGTTGGCAAGGACATTCGAAGAAGAAGGCAACAAACTACGGAAGGCCTGCCTGTATGGAGCACGCAGATAGATTGTGCAGTATTCATCCGTCTATTTGGTTGCCCCGTCGGCAGCCAAGGGGCCACTTGGTGCCAAAGGCACCGACGTGGTGGCCGTAGGCTGCTTTATACCTTGACGACTTTTCGGGTACGGACCGCCTTATAAACAGCGTCCACCAGATTGACCGAATGCCGACCGTCTTCCAGCGTGACCGGCGGCTCCCGGTTCTCCGCGATACAGCGGCTGAAGCTGTCAATCATCTGGCCGTACAGGCCGATGCCTTCCAAATGATATTCCTGTCGGTCGGCCTGGATATCCCGGACCTGGTCGGCGTTATAGCCGGTTTCCCCGGGCTGAAGGATGCTGAACATCCGGCCGGTCGGATCCTGCCCGATTGTTCCCTGCCCCATGACAGATCCCCGGGTGCCATGTAATTCCAGCGAGTTCTGGGCGGCAGCATCGGGAAGATTGAAATAATTGTCAATAATTCCGTGGGCACCATTGGCGAAACGAACCACGAGAGTGGATGTATCCTCGATCTCAGTGTGATACTGTTGGATCAGAAGATCCTGGAAACCGACGACTTCCACAATGCGCGTGTCCATGATCCATTCCAGGATATCCAGGCAATGGGTTCCCATGTCAATCAGCGCCCCACCATGGCTGATGGCCGCGTCCTGGCGCCAGGCGCCGGGAATCGGCGGATACCAGCAGGTTAACTGCGCGCGGCCCATCACCATCCTGCCCAGGGCGCCGCTTTGGACCAGCTCTTGCGCCTTTTTATGATAGACGTTGTTCCGCATGCAGAATCCCAGCATAAACTTGACACCGGCATTGCCGCAGGCCCGTTCCATTCGATTCACTTCTCCCAGCGTAATGGCTATCGGTTTTTCGCAGAGAATATGCTTGCCGGCCCGGGCCGCCTGAATAACCTGACGGCAATGGATATTGGGCGGTGTGGCAATATAGACGGCATCAATTTCCTGCTTCAGCAGTTCCTTTTCCGTCACGCAGAAATGTGGAATCTCGAAACGGCACGCCACGTCCTGCGCCTGCTGTTCGGAAACATCCATGACCGCGACCAGTTCAGCATTGGAAACCATTTTTTTAAACTCGGGAATCGTTCGCCGCGCCGCAATACCGCCGGCACCGATAACACCCCACCGTATTTTATTGGACATATACTGTTGCCTCCTCTGAAACTTCCCGTCGTGCGGGAAGAATTACTTGTTAATGATTAACTACTTATGTAAAAAAAATGCTAGGAGCCGGCCACGACAGCGCGTGGCCCTCCAATTTTAACTGTGGAGGGACGCGCTCCGTCGCGTCCAAATGGTCACCAAACTGTAAGCGTTTCTCTCATAATGAAGTCCGCCACAGCGGATGGAACGCTCCTTTTAAACTTACGTTTTTTTTAGGTAATCGGGAATGGGCAACTGCGGGATTGCAAAAACGCGGTCTATGGCCAGCGTGGAAGCCGCAATAGCCCCACCCCACTCCCCCATCAGTGATATCCGGAACTTCAATTTCCGCGCGGCAGGAGTCAGCGCCTGCTGTCGAATATGCCGAATGAGTGGCGCTACGATAATGTCTTCCACCTCTCTCAGGGTACCCTCAAAAATAATCATCTCCGGATTAAACAGGTTGACGGCATTAGCAATACCAATCCCCAGCCACTTGACTGCTTCGTTCACAATGCCCAGTGCCAGCGCGTCGCCCTGGCGCGCCGCAAGAAAGACATGCTTGGCGTGCAGGGCGCCTTTGCGCCTGCCGGTGCATTCAACCAGCCGCGATTTTTTACCCTGCCGAATCGCCAATGCCGCTTGCCGCGCGATTGCCGGAAAGGAAGCCACAGCTTCCAGACAGCCCCGCTGACCGCAGGCACACAGCGGCCCGCCATCCATAACACGGGTATGGCCAAGTTCACCGGAACTTTCCGTCGCGCCGCGATACACACTGCCGTTGATAATCACCCCGCAGCCAACACCAGCGCCGATACCGATAAACATCAAATTGTCTATTTCCCGGGCGCCGCCGAACATGACTTCGCATAATGCCTTGGCGCGGAGTTCCTCCTCCATGAAGACGGGAAGATGAAGCGCTTTTTCAAGCATGCGTTGCAAGGGCACGTTGCGCCAGCGCTTGATGGTGGTGGCGAACAGGGAGATGCCATGGCGGCTGTCAATCACTCCCGGATCGGCAATGCCGACACCCACCAATTTACCCCGGTCGCACTCAGGCCGGCCGATCATTTCTCCGGCGGCTTGAATAATGCTTTGAATCATCATGTTGCGCTCAGGACAACCGCGTATCACGACACGGGTTCGGGCCAGGACATTGGCCTCCAGGTCCACCAGTACCGCCACGACATGTTCGGGACCGTATTCCAGGCCAACGGCAAACCCGTTGCTGGCATTCAGCCGCAGGAGAGCCTGTTTGCGCCCGCGGCGGGAGGCCTTCACTCCGGCCTCGCATAAATAGCCTTCCTGGGACAATAGCCGGGCCAGTTCCGTAATGCTGGCCAGGCGGATACGGGTCAAGGCACGGATTTTCGTGCGGGAGATTGGAGAGCATTTCCGCACGCAATTAAGAATCAACGCCTTGTTGTATTGCCGCTTCAGCGACAAGCGCGGCTGTTTCACTGCCACGGCAGTAGAGGCTTTCAGCTTTTTTTTCATTGACGTAAATATACGCCATGGCTCCTTGTTTGTCCAGCGGATTATACGCCAACCTGTAATGAATCAGGGGGGGCGCATGCCAGCGCATGTGGGGACTCGCCGCCGAACGCCGTTCGGCGCTACAAGAATCCGCTGAGAGAAGATAATTGCAGCGCGCCACGCCTGCCCGCCTTCGGAGGGGTGTGGTACGTTCACAATGAGAGCCTTCACCCGCCACCACTAACCCTGCCGTGCCGCCTGTCAAGCCGACGACGGCAGGGTTTCGTAATCGAGAGGATCCCGCCATCCCAGCCGGCGGAACGCGGACAGACGGTCTTCGCAGGCGGGACAGGTGCCGCACGCTTTTTGTTCTCCGCGATAACAGGTCCAGGTATGCGCATAATCTACGCCCAGATCGCGTCCAATTGCGATAATCTCCCGTTTGCTCATGCGGACAAACGGAGCTTTAATACCAATCGCCTGACGCCGGTTCAATGCCAGGACGGCATTCATGCGATCCAGGAATTCCGGTGTGCAGTCCCAATAACCGTAACGGTCCTGGGTCTGGGCGCCGTAAAAAACGTCGGGAATGCCCTGGGCCTCGGCATAGGCGGATGCCAACGCCAGCAGGATCATGTTCCTGTTAGGCACGTAGGTTGGCGGCTGATCGCGCTGACCCGCGGGAAGCGTGTCAAAATCCGGCACCGCAATCCCGGCATCGGTCAATGCCGAGGCTCCTGCCGTGAGCGCCCCCAGCGCCGTCATATCCACAAGCTTATGTTCCTTGACGGCCAGCGCCCGCGCCTGCCAGGCCGCGCACCAAATCTCGCGGGAATGTTTCTGGCCGTAATCAAATGTGATGGCGTAAAGACACCTGTAGTTAAGCCTCTTCATGGCATAATGCAGAAGCGTGCTTGAATCCAATCCGCCGCTTAATAATATGACAGCCTTGTCCATGATGATAAAATCCGTTGATACTACACCCCGCGGGTCGCAGCGGCCCAGATATATTTATGCATCTGCAGATTCAGGCGAACCGGCAGGCGGTCTTGAATAATCCAGGCCGCCAGTTCCGCCGGCTTTAATCCGTCAGCTGACGGATCAAATACCGGGCTCATCAGCACGGCGTGACAGCGTTGCGACAACTGATATTCCCGCATGACCTGGCAAGCCCAGAGATAGTCATTGCGGTCACTGATCACGAATTTGACTTCGTCCCGCGGGCGGAGCCGCTGGATATTGCCCCAGTCCATTGCCTGGCTTGCTCCGCTGGCCGGGCACTTGATATCCATGACGGCAATGACTGCCGGCGGGATGACGGAAATATCCTGACTGCCATTGGTTTCAATCAGGACGGTACCCTGTGACTGCAGCCTTTTGAGCAATGCCACGGTGCCGGGCTGGATCAACGGCTCCCCGCCGGTCACTGCAGCCAGGATCAGCCCGGTTGCCCGGAATTGTTCCAGAAGCCCGGAGATTGTCTGGGGGTTGCCTTCCGACCGGGCATAGGCAGTATCGCAATAGACGCAATGGAGATTACAGCCGGCGAGCCGGATAAAAAAACAGGGGCAACCGGTATAGGTAGACTCGCCCTGAATGGAAACAAAAATTTCGCAGACTTGAATCTGAACATCCATGAATAACGTATGGAGGTAACGGCGTATCAAGGTATGGTCGTAAAGGAATAAAGTTTAGTTATTGCTTTTGTCGTTCAAGTTGTTTTTTCGCAATTCTGTTATCGGCCTTTACCGCGTCTTCCAAATAACAGGCTGATGTGCCCGGCGATTCACTGACCCATACCCGATGCACACTGAATGATTCTTGGCGGAATAATGCAGACAGAGTATAAAAAATATATTTGGCCAGGTTTTCCGAGGTGGGGTTATGGTTGCCGGTAAAGGTCGGCAGACTGTTTAAGTCCTTATGATCCAGTTCTTTCAAGGCAGCGCGAACAACCGCCTTGATTTTGCCGAAATCCACCACCATTCCCATGGGATTTGTCCGGGTTCCCCGCAGAAACACTTCCACTTCCCAGTTGTGTCCGTGTATATTTTGACAGGCACCCACATGCCCTTTCAGGTGATGCGCGCTGGAAAAATGCGATTTGACGCTGATTTCAAACATAAAAATACAGTTGTCCGCGAAAGCCCGGTTTCACAGCATAAACATCATGTCAGCGTAGGATGGAAGCGGCCAGAGATAATCGGGCACAAGCCCTTCGAGCATATCCGCTGTTTCACGCAGGGCCTGCATGGCCTTTAACGCTTCACGCAACGACCGCCCGGCCAGGGCCATTTCCAACTTATCAATACGTTCCAGCAAACGCTCCGTCTCGGATGACACCGCTTTCAGCAGTTTTTTCTTGGCTGTCACGGCGCCCTTGCCGATGGAAGTCACATCCCGGATCGTTGCGGCCAATACTCCTTCATAGCTGAGGGCCGCCGGTGCAATCATGGTTTTGGCAATGGTCAAGGCACACTCCGCCTCGATGACCACGGTTTTATCGTACACATTCCGATATACTTCATAACGCGACCTGAGCTCCCGCTCGGACAACACGCCGTATTGCGAGAACATTGCCGTCACGCTCGGATCAATGAATACCTTCAGTGACTCGGGCGTAGTTTTAAGGTTCGGCAAACCGCGGCGGACCGCTTCTTGCTGCCAGGCCGGAGCATAGTTGTCGCCATTAAAAATAATGCGCTTATGCTTGCTGACAATCGCCTTTAAAATGGCCTGCAGCGATTCATTAAAATCCTTGCCGGCTGCCGCGGCCTTATCCAGACGGGTACAAATGTCATCCAGCGCCTCCGTGACAATGGTGTTAAGGGCTACATTCGCCCCCGCACAGTTCTGGTTGGAACCGACGGCCCGGAACTCGAACTTATTGCCGGTAAACGCAAACGGCGATGTGCGATTACGATCGGTCGCATCCCGGGGCAAGGCCGGCAGAGCGGAAACCCCGATCTCAATCGTGCCGCCCTTTTTCGAGTTTTTAGGAATTCCCCGTTCGATCTGGAGAATGATGTCCGTCAACTGCTCACCCATAAAAATGGAGAGAATCGCCGGCGGGGCCTCATTGGCGCCCAGGCGGTGATCGTTGCCCGCGGTAGCCACGGTTGCGCGCAGGACATCTGCCCGGGTGTCCACCGCCTGGATAAGCGCGCAAATGATCGTCAGGAACTTGGCATTCTCATGGGGGTTATCGCCGGGCGTCAGCCAGTTTTTGCCGTCGGGCCCGGTAATTGACCAGTTATTGTGCTTCCCGGACCCATTGACGCCGGCAAACGGCTTCTCGTGAAGCAGGCACGCCAACCCATGCTTATCAGCCATCTCACGCAACACTTCCATTACAATCATGTTGTGGTCCACGGCCAGATTCAGTTCTTCATAAACCGGGGCGATCTCAAACTGGCCGGGACACACCTCATTATGCCGCGTTTTCGCGGGCACGCCCAGCCGCCACAGTTCCCGGTCCAGATCGCACATGAACGCCATGACCCGGGGCTTGATCGCTCCAAAATAATGGTCTTCCATCTGCTGATGCTTGGCCGGCTTTTTCCCGAACAGCGTTCGGCCGGCCTGAAGCAAGTCCAGCCGCTTGGCATAAAATTTCCTATCAACCAGAAAATATTCCTGTTCCGCACCCAGCGTCACGCAGGCCCGCTTACCTTTGCTGGGAATTCCGAACAATTTCCCCAGGCGGCAAACCTGGCGTGAAAGAGCATCCATGGAACGAAGCAACGGCGTTTTTTTGTCAAGGGCCTCCCCATGATAGCCGCAGAAAACGGTTGGAATGCAGAGTGTCGCGCCATTCTCGCCTTCCTTGATAAACGCGGGGCTCGTCGGATCCCAGGCCGTGTAGCCGCGCGCCTCAAATGTTGCCCGCAATCCGCCGGACGGAAAACTCGACGCATCGGGTTCACCGCGGATGAGTTCGGACCCGGAAAACCGGGTAATGGCGCCACCTTCACGGTCCGGCATGATAAACGAATCGTGTTTCTCGGCCGTCGCACCGGTTAATGGCTGAAACCAGTGGGTAAAATGCGTCGCGCCTTTTTCCAGCGCCCAGGTCTTCATGGCATCGGCCACTTCGTCGGCAATTTTCCGATCCAGGTTTTTACCCTGGCATATCGTCGAGAGCAGCGACTTATAGGCGGACTCCGCAAGATAGTTCCGCATCGTCTTGATGCTGAACACATTTTCACCAAACAATGCGATCATATCCTTTAGGCCCGCGCCCCCGTCCTGATTATGTCCTTTTCCCGTCATAAACGTCTCCTGGTTATACCCACATGGGCCTATTCGACCTCGCTATGATTCTATTGCAAAGAATCCCGTTCGTCACGCCCCATCTTAAATTAGGCCCCGCGGCGGGGCAAGCCTGTCCCGCGCTTCGCGGGATTTACCGTTCTCCCGAACGGCCACTACACAACCCATGCCATGAGAACGAATGGTGTAGC
>CAYQNY010000117.1:0-10610 GCA_964418925.1 uncultured Verrucomicrobiota bacterium | reverse complement strand
CGCGAGCGATGCCGAGCTCACCCTCAAAGACGCCCAGGAGGCGGTCGGATTCAACCAACGATAAGATAAGAAAACGAGGAAATTTCATGCCATAGGCTGATCCGCCATGGCGGAAAATGAGGAGATCATATTATGCCTACTCGACATAAAGAAAAAAGAGCTGATCACGCATATGAGAATTTTCTTTACAGTGCAGACACCAAGGTTGAACTGCCGGTAAAAATCAGTGATCAAGAGCACCTTGAGGTTTATAAAACTTCAGAGGGACCAAAATGGAGTTGTTGGACATGTCTATGGTTCACACCAGAAGGACATATTCGTGTGTCCTTTTTGGATATAACCGGCGGACCAGTCGATTTGAAACCGAGCTACAGCTATGAGTGTGCTCCCCCGGATGTACTGGACAAATATGGTATTAAGCGCTGTCAGCGCTGGTTCGAGTCTCAGGACAGCGGCCGGACTTGGCGGCAGGTCAATGAGATCGATGTATCTGATCCTCTGAAACCTCGGCCTGATAAGTTCCTATTGCTGAACAATAATCAGCTTCTGGGTATTGGAGGTGTAAGTTCCATATGGGATTATGAGAAGGAGACCTCCAATTTTATTGGACATGCCATGGCCTGGGTATCCTCTGATAACGGCTGGTCATGGTCAACTCCTGTATTCCTGAATAACCCTGATGAAATAACGACGGCTTGGTGTCACCCCAGACAACTCCGCGATGGCACGATCGTAGTACCAGCCTACGGAAATTTCAATAAGAAAAACCCGAGTCTCGAGAGGGACGCCGGTGAATATTTTTCCGACGCCTGGCTCTGGTTTACAAAAGATAGCGGTAAAACCTGGTCCAAGCCTCTTTTGCTGGCACGCGCCATTCCAACTCGGACAAACGACGAACCGGAGCTTGTCGAACTAGGCAACGGCGACCTCCTTGTCATACTTCGGCACTCAAATTACTTGACCAAGGGTGCTGATCTTTATCTTAATTGTGGACAGATTATCGTCAAGAAAAGCACCTCTGGATGGCAGCCTGGTCCGCTGAGGTCAACGAACATGCACTTCCGCGGTTTTCCCGCGCTACTGCGGACGCGTGAAGGCATTTTGATCTGTGCCGGTTCGAATAACCAATTTAACTTCAGCATAGATGAGGGACACACGTGGAGTGATACATGCAAGATTCCCGACCCAGAGTACAACCGGCACAATCACTATCCGAGGCTGTTGGAACTGCCCGATGAACGGATCCTTTCAATCTATCACATGGGCAACCACTGGCCTTACCCTCCAGTTGATCATATGACAGGTGAGCCTGCGGACGAATGGATTCATGCAACATCATTCCGCGTCCATAGATAAATCAGTCAGCAAAATATGGTGCTGAAAGATAGAATAGGGGCAAGATATGGGATTGGAGATTATTAATTCACTGTATTCGCCTCCGGACAAGTTCCGGCCTTATCCATTTTGGTTCTGGAACGGCGATATATCAACGGATGAAATCACATGGCAGTTGGAGGAATGCCATAGACAGAGGATTACGACGGTATTGATTCATCCCCGATATGGCCTGATCACTCCGTATTTGAGCGATAAGTACATGGGCTTAGTACTCCATGCTGTTAAAGTTGCCGAGCGTCTCGGCATGAGGATTTTGCTCTATGACGAGTATAATTGGCCCAGTGGTACTGTTGGCGGCAGATTGTTACATGACTATCCGCAGTACAGAATGAAATTCCTGCGCTACGAATATATGGAAACTCGTGGAGGTCAGGTCATCAACCCAATCTGGAGGATAAAAGGAGACCTTATTTGTATACAAGGGTGCAATCTGGTATCAGGTAAAATCCACTCCTTCACAACAGAAGCAGATGGCACCTTAAAAGTTCCGCCTGGACAATGGGGAATCGCGGCATTCTACCTCTTATCCTCTATTGCCCTTGACTGTGTTAGAGGTCACTCGCATGCTTTTCCAGAGACAGGATATTTGGATGTGCTGAACCCCCAAGCTGTCAAGAAGTTTATTGAGTTAACTCATGAAGCATACTATAGCCATTTGTGGGAATACTTTGGTTCGGTGATAGAGGGTATATTCACGGATGAACCCGGCATGATCTATGATTTTGATTATGGTTATGACTTTAACACCGCGATCAGCAGCAGCCTTCCATGGTCGGAGACACTTGAACAATCTTTTTCCCAAATAAAAGGTTATTTGCTAAGAGACAAACTCATCCATCTGATTGCTGATGTCCATGGTGCAATTAAGACGAGGTCGGATTATTGGGAGGTTGTTACCTCCTTGTATACACAAAGTTATCATGCGCAGGTCTCTCAATGGTGCGCAGATCATGGTATAGCCTATACCGGGCACGTCTTAAGCGAAGAACAGAGCTTACACTATCAAGGTGATATATACTCGGCCTTAAAATATTTTCACGTGCCGGGGATGGATTGGACATCCAAAGGATGCAACCCTGTTGGGGCTCAAACCGCGAAGGTTGTTTCGAGCATTGCCCATGCTCAGAACAGGGCTTTTACTGTGTGTGAAGCTTATGGGGCTACCGGCTGGGGCCTGACTTTGAATGATATGAAACGCGTTGTTGATTGTCTATATTCGCTGGGCATTAATCAGATATGTTTGCATGGTTTCTTCTATACTATAAGAGGTTTCAGGAAATATGAGTGTCCTCCTTCTGAGTTTTTCCAGAATCCGTGGTGGAAATATATGGGAATATACTCAGATTATGTGGCCAGGCTGGGTTTTATGTTGTCTCAAGGCAGACATATGTGCGAAGTGGGCGTTCTTATGCCGACCAGGATCTATTGGGCACGGAATAATCGAACTGTTTTTGATGCTGACAGTAGATGGCCGCATGTTGCTGATTGTTGGCCGTATAGAATTTCCAGAACACTGTTAGAGATTGGCGTTGACCATGAATTTGTGTTTGATTCTGCCCTCAATAGTGACCATATAACAAAAGCGGGTATAAAATGTGGAGACGAATTGATTAATACCTTGATAATTCCACCCGTAGAATTTTTAAGTATTGACCTGTGGACGAAGATCAACAAGTTTTTAGACCATGGTGGTAAAGTAATTCTTATCGGAGACGCCCCTTATGTGTTGGATGCTGATCTGCAAACCAGACGTGTCGAATCAGATACAGTAGAGTCTGTGATTGGCAAGGGAGGTCCGATTGATGATGTTGCCCTTAAGAACTTTTTCTGCCGCGAATTTGCCGGCAAGAGAATAGAGGTCATTAAGAAAGACGCGCAGGAAGGAATTGCCGTCCTTAGAAGAGTTATGTCCGATGGAACAGTTATATGCTTTGTGTATAACTTCTCTGGTAACAATCTTGATTCCTGCGACCTTGTTTTTCCCGGAATCTTTGAAGTTAGTGAGGTTAATCTCGAAACCCTGAGTGTGTTGAGGTCAAAAGTTCTTATTAGGGATGAAAGGACTGTAGTGCAGTCGTCGTTTTTTCCTTATCAGTCCCGAGTATTCATGATGGGGAAGAGTTTTGAAGCCATCTCCACGATAAGTTATAGAGAACCAGGAAATAAACGAATAATACGCCTTGGGCCAGTCTGGGATTTTAGTCTGGATAAGAAGAATGTCTTCAGGATTTCAAAAGCCATTATAATACCATTCGCTGCGGGTAATGGTGCTGACCTCTATTTTAATGTCTACAGGGATGATGAGATTGAAAATATAATGCTGCTTCTGGAAGGGGATATTTCCCGCCATATCACCGTGAACGGCATTGAAATTTCGTATAGAAAGAGAGAATGCCGGTATTTCGATGGTGGTCAAGTTGTTGTTGATATTGGGGACTGCCTGCATAAAGGACTTAACAGATTTTCACTGGACTACCATCCGCTTCCCGAAGACAACGTGATTTTATCACCGTTAATGGCCTATTCTGGAATTCATTCTGTTCACCCCCATATTTTTATAATAGGTGATTTCGGGGTAACTCCTGAGGAACACCTGGCTTCTTGCCCGAAAATAATCAAAAGCGGCTCATGGCGGGAACAGGGATTTCCATACTATGTGGGTACAGGCATTTACCGAACCAATATTAATATGCATGATGACGAACGTTCTTCTGCTATTATGTCGTGTGACGTCGGAGGAGGATGCGCCGAGGTCGTTGTAAATGGTTGCCATTGTGGCACAAGAGTCTGGGAGCCTTATTTTTTCGACGTTACAAAAGCTCTAAAGGCAGGAGATAATGTCTTGGAGATAAGAGTAACTAATTCTGCATTAAATCTATTAAGGCCTCTTAATACCGAGGTCGACCTGACGAATGCGAAGGCTTACTTAAGGGAAATTCATAAGGCCTGTCACTGTTCAGGGTTGGTAGACGCTTATATGGAGGTGACCGGTTAATGGAGCCAGTTGCAAAAGTATCACGTCTCGAGGGGGTGGGGAAGGCAGTGGAACGGTTTCGCCGCCGGCTTGAAACGGACAGTAAACTCCGGGCGCAAACCCGTCGTTGCCTGTCCAAAATGTCGATTGTCGAGACGTGCCCCCAATGCCTATCTGGATAGAAAATATCAGATCAACTCCGCTGCAAAGGCGTCACATGGGAACGCTAACAGTGGACAATTGTGGAGATACTATAAAATGAGTCAAGTTCATGATGCTATCGCACGGGGTGCACTTTCGGTTCAAAAAGATGAGATAAAAAAAGTTTTCAATCCTTACATCAAGGATTTTGTAAAAAGCTCCTGGTATCCTGACATGACCGCTAAAGTCAGAAAAAATATTCCTGAAGATGCCCGGTTCCTTTACCCCTCCCCTCCCAAAACCTCGTGGCAAACAAAACTGGAGAGAATGTCTCTGAAACACAAGTTCTGGACTTGGTGCGGTAATCCCCCGCTCAACTATGTCTGCCTATGCGGACACTATTTAAGACATGCCGTCCGCAACCTTAAGGCCGGCGACATAGAGTCCGCAGTCAAGTTTTGCGGCGTTTACTCCCATATCATTGCGGACATAATCGAACCTGGGCATGCCGTATTTGACTGGGCCATTGACATTTTTGCTCCGGTCTCTTTCCAAGATGCATCTGGTGAAATCTATACCAACAAAGAGTGTCTTAAAGGCCCGGTTGATATCAAAGGATACTGCCCGAAACTTCTCGGCAAAAATATCAAACAGGCAGAAATGGCCGCAGTTACGGAAATTATTAAAGGAAGCAGGTTTGGAGCCGCGCTTGCCATACCGCTTGAAAAATCCCTCTACGCAGGCAAGATCAAGGAAGCAAGGCGGTTGCACTCCCGTGCGCAAAATGAGTCCGCCAGGCAATTCGCGGATTTCATTCATACCGCCTTTCACCTTGCAAGACATAAAAACAAGGACTTCGACTACTGCCTTGATCTATGCAAACATCCTTTTATAACCGCTGAGATAAGCTGTTTTTGTCGCTTTCGCCCACTTGTTGATGTTTTTCTGGATCCATTTTCCTTTCTTAATTCCACGGAGAACCGTTACATTTTGAAAACCAAACCGCTGGCTCTTCTTTCTAAAGATGGCAGAAAAATTGAACGTGTGCACGGGTTGTGCGTAATGCCCAAGGATATTAGAAGTGAAGCAACAGTTGATTACTTGCTGGTACCGGGTGCTTACAACAGATTTTCCGCCAGAGTCGGATTCAATCCGACTTTTAAAAAATCGTTGTCGTTTATTACGGCCGTCTTCACCGTGCTTGGTGACGGAAAGGAACTTGCCCGGAGTAAACCCGTTAAGCCCGGAGAGCCGCCCGTGCACATACAGGCGGAACTGGAAAAAACGCGTTTCCTGACGCTATCGATGAGGTATTCCGGCAGGTTTTCGAGTGAGGAACAAGAAACGTTCGGGAGTTGCACCAGTGCTGCACATGGAGTATGGGCAGAACCGGTATTGTATTCAGAGTAACACGTGTGGTTTTGTGCTGGCGCCTGAGCAGTGGTTGTTGTACAATTCTTTTCAAGCTGACGCTCGAGTCCATGCACTGCGGAATTCGTACTGGAGCGGATAGTGATCCAGCCAGAAGAGGACAGATGAAAGCTCTCAATGTTGGTGTGATTGGTTGCGGAATGTTAGCTCATAGTTTGTGTAGTGTAATTGTTTCTAAACTGGTGCCCTTGTTCGAAAAACAAAGCGGGAGGATTATTATGGTCAAATTTAAATCTTGGGATTACAGGCAACATGAAAGGCCGGCAGGCGTCCGGAACAGCCGGTTTTACCGCCGATGCCTGTATGGCGTTATTGGTGTTATAATCGGTTTGTTTGCGTCTGAACACACGCAGGGAGCGGCGACCAACCGGTATGTGGCGACCAATGCAGCGTCGGTCTGGCCTTACGATTCGTGGGCCAACGCGGCGACCAATATTAAATATGCGGTGGACGCGGCCAATTCCAATGACGCCGGCGACAATGTGATCATCTCCAACGGTACGTATTATTTGACGGAAGCAATAGTGGTGAGCAACGCGGTGGTGACGAATTATTCCGGTGACCGGACAAAGGTAACCATCAACGGCAATTATCCGGCCGTAACCAACCGGTGTTTTATCATGCTACATGCGAATGCCGTGATCAGCGGTTTCACAATCACGAATGGATGGGCGGCAACCAATGATCTTACAGGATCTGGCGGCGGAGTTTATGCGTCTTTGGGAAGAGTGCATAACTGTCTGATCACAGGATGTCGTTCCGAAATTACAGAGCTCGAACGCGGTGGTGGGGGAATATACGTAGGAAGTAGTACCACAGATTTTTGCTCCGTAATCGGAAATATTTGTGCCTCGAAACCCGGCTCGAATCCTGGTCTTACTACAAGAGGCGGAGGGGGAGGCGTAAAACTTAGTAATAATGATAGCTGTATTACGAACTGTATTGTGGCTTGGAATACGGCCACCCAGGCTGGTGGTATCCCGATTTCGGGAGGTGGTATCTCCGCGACAGCTGGTATCAGGATAAACAATTGCACGATTGTCAGCAATAGCGCAGTGGCTTATGGGGGGGGAGTGTATTTCAGGCCTTGGACGCACTCGGCTGAGATAACACATTCTACAATAGCAGGTAATAATAGCGGAATTTTTATATGGGGGGATGGAATGCCTTCTATTATAAACTGTCTGATTGCTGAAAATACCGGGGCGGGGATATCGTGTTATGCGGTGTTATCACCCCGGCGCATTGAATCATGCACGATCGTTTCAAATACATACGGTATATATTATTGCTCAAATTGCACGGGAACCAAAACTAATGTAAGAAACTGTATTATTTATTATAATGGCGGGGGCACAAATGTATATGATGATACGGGTGGACTTCTTACGACTTCCGTGACGTATAGTTGCGTGGCGCCGGGATCTGGGTTTGAGATTGACGGGGTGGTGACAAATGAGCCGTTATTTGTTGATAGTGTCAACGACAACTACCGCCTGAAAAACGGCTCGCCGTGCATCAATAAAGGCACGAACATGACCTGGGCAACCGCGGTCGGCGCCACCGATCTTGGCGGAGACCCGCGGATTATCAGACACATTATCGATATGGGGGCATACGAATGGCACCCGCCAAAAGGCACGGTTTTCTCGTTATTTTAGCCCGGTTATTGCATGAGAAGGCTGCCTTGCTCAAAATTATATTTGGCGGTAAACCCTTACAAAAGATGATGATAAAATGAAAATATTACATATTAAAAAAACAATGACAATGGCCTGGTTGGCGTTGGTGATGTTGAATTCGGCCGGCGCGGAACAAAAAAATATCGCCTTGGGAAAAACATACACCTGCACCCCGGCCCCTAACGCCTACGGGCACGGGCTCGAGGGCAATCCCATGTGCAAGGACCCTGACGACGTGCGCCAGCTCACCGACGGGGAGCTTGCCGACCGCGAATGGTGGGACCCGCGCACGGTCGGGTGGTGGAACGAGCACCGGATAGACATTACCATTGACCTTGGCCGGGAGATGCCGGTCTTTGCCGTGGACATTCACCTTTCCAGCGAGGGGTGGGGCATGCGTGTGCCTGCGTGGACGGGCATTTTCACCTCTAATGACAAGAAATCCTTTCACCTGGCAGGGGAAATCAGCAAGGCCGAGGCCATGGCCCAGTGGCGGAAAAGAAAAGATCGGCATGCCTGGATCGGCAAGCGGGGCATGCGAAGCAAGGGCAGGTACGTGACTTTCTCCTTCGCGCCCAAGAACCTTTACCTGGATGAAATCCGTATATTTTCCGGCAATTTGCAAGCGGATGAGATTGTCCTGCCGGCCGGGGAAATGCATAAAAGCCTTATTTTGTATCCTTTTTACAAGAAGCGGCGCGCATATGTTGCCCGTGACGTGCTGACCCCCATCCATATGGTCTTGCGCAAGGAAGGGGACCCAAGGAAGGGCCCTGACATCCACCTCGACCTGCCGCCAGGTCTGAAGCTCACGGCCCCAAAGCCCAAGGCTGCCCCGCAGACCGTGATGACCTCGCAAGACAAGGCATGCTCAAGATATGCGCTGACGAACCTGCGGGAGCTCTATCTCGAAACCACGCTTCCGGCGGGAACGGTGACGGCGATACGGATGACGGGGCTCCCATCCTGCAAGGGAGACGAGGGCGAGGAGCAGATCGTAAAGGTGGAAATCGTTGAGATACCCCCAACGCCCCTCTTCAAAAAGCTTATGGCGAACGTGGGATTTACCACGTTCCCCTACTATCAACGCTGGCCTGACGTTGTAAAGAACTATAAGCGGCTGGGCCTGAACCTTTTCATGCCATTTGCGAGCACGGATTACTATTACCGGTTTCTGGTCAAAAGCATTCCCGCGGCGCACGCGATTATTCGCGAGGCGCGGGCGGCGGGGCTGATTGTGGGAGGCAACTTCAGCCCGTACTGCCACCCGTCCAAGGATCCGAAAACAGGCTGCTGGGAAGCGATTTTGCTGAGCGGCAGACCTTCGGGCAACGGATGCCCCCGGGCGTATGTCAAGTCTATGAAGAACTGTCCCAATGGCGGCGAGTCTGCCCAGCCCGCGGCCGGCGCCAAGGCGGGCGTCCATTTCTTTATCTTCGATTCCGAGCCCTCTTGGCCGGGAAAGATCTGCGCCTGCCCGGTCTGTGAGAAGGAATGGAAGAAGTTTCTGGCCCGGCGCGCGCCTGATCTGCCGGTGTTGAGCGAGCAGGAGATATGGAAGGACAAGAAGAAGAATGCAGTCTACCTGCCCTTGATGCAGGCGTTTTGGGACGAACTATATAAGGAGCTTTGGGGTATGTTCCGCGAAGCCATGCAAAAAGCAGCCGGCCCTGATGTCAAGCTCATGCTCGGACTGTATCACTCTCCGTCGGTGGCTAAGGAAATAATGGGTATATGGGATGGCATGGGTAACAAGGGCGCGTTCGGTCCGCTCTTTAACGCGGGTATCCTCGATTTCGCAAGTCCGTGCTCCTATGCGATTTCCACGGAACTATACGGCGATACGAAAATCCGTCCCCTGCGCGAGGCATTGCCTCCGCACGCGCCGATGTACACGTGGCTTACTGCCGGGAGTTCGGGTATTAACTTTGAACGGACGCCCATGGACGTGCAGCACCGCCTGCTTGAAATATTCTTTAACGGGGGTCAGGGCTTTCTCTTCTGGAACACACGCGGCGTGGATGCAAGGGACTATCAGGCCATTGCCGAGGTCGTCCGCTGGATTCAGCCGGTGGAAGCGTTTTTTCTGAACGGAAGGCTTCTCCCGCTGGACGCGTTCCACGCGCCGGAAGGAGTGCGCGTGAGGGGCCTGAAACTGGGCATGGAAGCGGTTATTCTTGTCAGCCGGTACAACCTGGAAGAGCCGGGCGACGTTGAAATAAAGCTGAATCTCCCGCCTGAGTTGCTGCCTGCCCGCATCGCCGTGCCGCTTGGCGGGGGCAAGCCGCTTGTTTTCAAGGATCGCAAGCTTAGTCTGCACTTCAGCGGCAAGGAAGCGGACTTTGTGAAAATATTCCGGCTAAAACCGTAGCCGGCATTATCTCCATAAGGTCATGCAAAAGATGGTCTAATTAAATGTATAGGAATTTCCCGCCAGAGGCGAGCTTGTCCGTCCTTTGGCGGAATCAACTAAGGAGGAAATTTGAATGAGTTCCAAGTTAAGAGAAGATAAACTTTTTGATGGTAATGAATGGCTTATGGGGTATTTTCATCCCAAACCAAAACAGAAAAAAGATGTAACTAATATTGATTCGATTTATATGTCAGATGGAGTTAGTCAAGGTGCGCATAAAAAGGATTACCGGACGGTTGGTTGGTTGAAGGCAATAGTGCCGGGGAATGTTAGAACGGTTTTATTGGAGAACGGGATAATAGAAGATCCATATTGGGGCCGACAATGTGATCATTCCCGATGGGTAGAAGATTATGAATGGTGGTTTCGCCGGGAATTTGTAGTTGCCAAGGAGTGGCGAAACAGGACCTTGAGACTTTTTCTTAACGGGGTCGATTATAGTGCTACTTACTGGTTAAATGGTAAAAAATTGGGAACAAGCAAAGACATGTTTATCCCGGTAGTATTTGATGTGACAGAGATAATAGATATAGGTCAAAAGAACGTTTTGGTTGTTAGAATAGATCCTCCG
>CAYQNY010000116.1:0-10620 GCA_964418925.1 uncultured Verrucomicrobiota bacterium | reverse complement strand
GATCGGCGTAGGGTTTAGGGCGCCAGTTCCAGGAATGGCCGTCCTGCAGGAAGCGCGGAATCACATGAAAATGAATGTGTGGCACTACCTGGCCCGCCACTTTGCCGTTGGATTGCATGACATTGATGCCGTCGGCTTGCATGCCGTGGATCTGTGCGCGGGCAATTTCTTGAACTACCGTGATTAAGCGGTGCAGGACTTCCAGCGGTGTCTGGGTCAGGGGATCATAATGGTTCTTGGGAATGACCAGGGTGTGTCCCTTGACGATGGGGCCGATATCCATGAACGCCAGGGTGTCGGCGTCTTCATACACCTTGCATGCGGGCATGGCGCCTGCCACGATCTTACAGAATATGCAGTCCGGATTCATAGGAAATGCAGAATTCAGAATACCGGTGTTTCTTTTTTCCGGCACCGATACGCCGATACTCCACTATGTTTCCTCATTCTGACTCCTGACTTCTGAATACCTGAATAGTTACTATTTATCCTCGAGTCCTTTTTCCTCCATGGCCGCCTTGCGGCTCAGTCGGACGCGGCCGCGTTCGTCAATGCCGATGCATTTGACCCACATCTGGTCGCCGATTTTACAGATATCCTCAACGCATTTGACGCGGAAGTCCGCCAGCTCGCTGATATGCACCAGGCCGTCTTTGCCGGGAATGATTTCCACGAACGCGCCGAATTCCTTGATGCCCGTGACGGTGCCGTTGTAAATGACGCCCTCTTCGGCTTCGGCGGTAATCAAGCTGACTTCCCGCACTGCCATATCCATGGCCGATTCGTCGACGCTGAAGATGTGAACTGATCCGTCATCTTCAATGTCAATCTTGGCGCCCGTCAAATCCGTGATACGCCGGATATTCTTGCCGCCCGGGCCGATCAGTTCGCCGATTTTTTCAGGATTGATCTTAACAACCTTGACGCGGGGAGCAAAGGGCGACATGTTGTCGCGCGGCGCGGCGATAACTGTAGCCATGAAATCCAGAATTTGCAACCGGGCCTGCCGCGCCTGTTCAAAGGCCTGGGCCGCCAGTTCCCATGGCAGTCCCCTGATTTTCAAGTCTATCTGGAATCCGGTAATACCATCGCGGGTTCCGGCAACCTTAAAGTCCATGTCGCCGCAATGATCTTCTGCACCGATAATATCAGTGACGATCCGGGACTGGTGCTCATCAGTAAACAAGCCTATGGAAATACCGGCTACCGGTTTGGTGATGGACACGCCGGCGTCCATCAGGGCCAAGCTGCCCGCGCAGACACTGGCCATTGATGATGAGCCGTTGGATCCCATGATATCGGAAACCAGTCTTACCGTGTAGGGATAATCTGTCGGCATCACCTGTTCCAGGGATCGTTCCGCCAGGGCGCCATGCCCGATTTCCCGCCGCCCCGTCGAGCCCAGCCGTCCCACCTCGCCGACGCTGTAAGGCGGGAAATTGTAATGCACCATGAATTGCTTTTCTGACGGTCCGCCAGTGATCGCATCCACCTTCTGGTTGTCGGATTTACTGCCGAGCGTGACGCTTCCCAGGGACTGGGTTTCACCTCGGCTGAATAACGCGGATCCATGGGCCCGTGGCATCAGTCCCACGGAACCGGACAGGGGTCGGATGTCTTCAAATCCACGGCCGTCAATGCGGCGCTGATGTTCCAGTACGTTGCGCCGCACCAGGCGTATTTTCAGCTCGTCGAACAGGTCCCGAAACTGTTCGTCGGTCATGTCCGGAGCTGTTTCCAGGAGTTTTGTTTTCAGCAATTCTTTAATATCCGTGATGCGTGTTTTCCGTTCGGAATTTGCCGGAAGGGCCAGGGCGGCGGTTAAATCGCTTTCCACGAGAGCGCCGGCCGCCTGCATGAGCGTCGCATCCGGCGCAATGTCCGTGATCGTTTTGTCGGGGAGGCCTAGTTTGCGCCGTAATTCCAGTTGGCTGTCAATCAGCTTGCGGCATTCCTCATGGGCGACTTTCATGGCGGCGAGCAGATCCGCTTCCTTGATTTCACGGGCATCGCCCTCGATCATGACCGGCATGTCCCGTACGCCGACATAAATCAGATCGAGGTCGCTGTGCTCGCGTTCCGTGTTCGTGGGGTTGATAATCCAACGGCCCTCAACCCGGCCGATCCGGACGGCGCCGATGGGGCCGTAAAACGGCAATTCGGAGACGACGAGCGCCGCGCTGGCCGCGTTGATGCTGAGCACGTCAGCGTCGTTCTCGCCGTCTGCCGACAACAACATGTTGTTGATCTGCACGTCGTTGATGAAGCCCTTCTGAAAGAGTGTCCGGATGGGACGGTCCGTAAGACGTGCTGTCAGAATTTCCTTTTCCGAGGGACGGGCTTCCCGCTTGAAGAAACCGCCGGGGAATTTGCCGGCGGCGTAAAATTTTTCGCGGTATTCCACCTGCATCGGAAAATAATCAATGCCTTCCCTGGGCTTGTCGGAGACGGTTACGGCCGAAAATAGAATCGTATCGCCCAGCCGGATGGTGACGGCGCCCGCCGCCTGCCGGGCGAGGAGCCCAGTTTCAATACGCAGGGGATTGGCGCCAATGGTGACTTCAACAGATATTGCAGTATTCATAAGTTAGCCTGTTCTACTAGTGCTTTATTTCCGGGATCGTTTCATTCTAAAGAAAAATTTTACGCGCATACATCGTCGAAAAAAAACGAAGGCCGCTGACGGGGATTGGCTTCCGGCTTATCGCCGCAGTTTCAAACGCTCGATGATATCCTGATAACGCTTTTTGTCCGTTCGCTGGAGGTAATCCAGCAGCTTGCGGCGGGCACTCACCATTTTAATCAGCCCAAACCGGGAACTTTGGTCTTTTTTGTTGGCTTTGAGATGATCGGTAAGCAGTTCGATGCGACGAGTCAGGAGGGCAATCTGGACGCCGGCGGAACCGCTGTCCTTGTCATGGCACTGATATTCTTTTTTAACCGTAGCTTTTGCTTTTGCTTCCATAATCTTTTCCGCTAGTAATGTCTTTTAAGGCGCGATTATAGGAGGTCGAGGTTGTCTTGTAAAGGGGAGATTGCATTTTTTTTAAGTAATTATTCCAGTGGGAGAAATTAACTCGGGCGATAAATCCTTTATGTTTGGATGTTTCCCCGGCGTTGGAACCATTGACGGGTTCTGGTGATATCCCGCATGATTTGGGTCTGCAAGGCGGCTCGCGAGGCAAACTTGCGCTCAGCCCGCAGTCGCTTCAGAAAAAAAATCTCAACGGTTTCTCCGTAAAGATTGCGGCGCCTGTCCAGAATGTGAAGTTCCAGGACGGGAGAGTCCTGGCCGTGTTGACGAAACGTGGGTCGTGTGCCCAGGTTGGCGACGCCGGGAGATTGTTTTCCGTTGATGACTGCCATGACGATATAGACGCCGTCGGGAGGATGGATTTCATTACGGGAATCCAGATTGGCCGTGGGAATTCCAAGTGTTTGGCCGATCTGCCGACCTGGGATCACAGTGCCCAGGACGCTGAACGGCCGGCCCAGCATGCGGGCGGCATCCGCCAGCCGGCCGGCCGTGACGGCGCCGCGAATACGCGTGCTCGAAACAGGCTGGCCGCGCCAGCAGACCGGTGGAATGATGATGACTTGGAAGCCGTAATTCCCGGCCAGCCTGTTCAGGAGCGTTGCATGGCCGTGGCCGTGGCGTCCGAAAGTCCAGTTTTGCCCGACGAAGATGTGCGACAAGGCGGGGATCGAACGCGTCAGCGCGGCGATAAAAGCTTCCGGTTCCTGGCGTGCATAAGCAGGCGTAAAAGGAATCACCACGCATCCGATTGCACCCAGCGATTGCAAGAGGCGAAGTTTGTGCGGTGTGGAGGTCAGTAATGCGGGGGCTGATGTCGGTGTAAGCACCTTCCGGGGGTGCGGGTCGAATGTCAATACCCAGGGCTCGCCCAATCCTTGCCGGGAAGCGGTCATCGTCCGACGGATAACTTTCTGATGTCCGCGGTGCACACCGTCGAAAAAGCCGAGCGCCAGCAGTATGGGACGCCGCCGGGCGCGCAGATCATTCAGCGTGTGAAACAGTTTATTCATCGGGTGGGAACATTATATCGGCGGGCGTTCAGGCCGCCGAATACGATGCAGAGGAATCAGAAGGTTGGCCAGTTGCAGGTGATCCATCTGCAGAAGGACGCTCAGTGGGGTGGCATGATCAATACTGAAATCCCCGCTCTGCATGCGGCGGAGCTGTTCCAGATGCGCTCCGCAGCCAAGTGCGTCGCCGATATCAGCACACAGGGTGCGCACATAGACACCCTTACTGCATCGCAAATGGAAGGTAGCGTGCGGGGGGGTAAAATCCAGGAGGCTGAATTCATAAATGTGAATCAGTTTAGGGCGCCGCTCCACTGTTTGTCCCTTGCGTGCCAGCTTGTACAGGGGGATACCGTTCTTTTTGACCGCGGATACCATCGGGGGGGTCTGTAAAATATCACCCGTCCGGCGCTGGATTTCCTGCTGCAGTTGAGCGGGCGTGATTTGCCGATAATCCGCCTCGCGGAGCGGGATGCCTTCCGCATCCTGCGTATCGGTGGCCAATCCCAGGCGGAGGGCGCCATTGTAGGTCTTATCGCCTGCCAGGAACAGTTCCGCCAGTTTGGTTCCCCGGCCGATCATGAGCACGAGCAAGCCGGTAGCCTGTGGATCCAGCGTGCCGGCGTGTCCAACTTTGTTGAATTTAAAATTGCGGCGAATGCGGTCCACCACATCGTGGGACGTGAGGCCCGACGGCTTATCAACCAGAAGAATGCCATCCGTGGATCCGGTTGCCGGTTGAATGAAGTTTGTCATGGCGTAACTGTACAGGTTGTTGAGGCTGATATATTCATCTGCCACTAAGACCACGCCCGTGGCGTGGCAAGTACTAAGTTTACCCCGCAAGGCGGGGTCACTAAGAATTTATTATGAGACAATTATAAAGTGGCAAAAGGGGAAAGAACACTATTCATCCTGTATTCGCGTGTATTTTGTAATTGCCTCATAGAGAGCAACCTTCGTGTCTTCGTGCCTTGGTGGTGAATAATCCATAGCCGATAGTCTTCAGTCTTTCTCATTCAGTGATGGGTTTTCAGTCTCCAGTTGATTCAGAAGGCAGAGCACATGATCGCCCTCTTCCAGTGACGTGTCCAGTTCAAACGTCAGACACGGCGTGTACTTCAGCGTCAGCGTGGCGTTAATGTGGGCCTGGATTTCAACGCGGTGGCGGCGTAAACACGCCAGCATGCGGGGACGTTCATCCTGATGATCGCGAATGGAGACAAACACGCGGGCTTCGCGCAGATTCTTACTGGTCATAACTCGGGTAATTGTCACCGCGGAAATATCAAATCGGCTGTCATGTATGATCCGGAAAATGAAACTGCCGATTTCACGTTTCAGCAGTGCGTTAACTCGAGTCAAACGATCAACACTCATGGGAATAAAACCGTTCTTGGTTAGTGGTTCTTTGTTCTTCGTCCCATATCCAAGTAATCCATGGCGAGTAGTTGCCAAAGAAGAACGGTACCTATTTAGCCATCCGTAGTCGATTTTTTTTGACAGCATGAACAAAATAAACAGAATTCAGAAGATACTGTGACGGCTCGACATTTCCTCCCCATTCTGTTCATTCTTAGACTTCTGCGAAATGGTCTAAAATCGCGCCCACTCGGTGAGTGGGCCTACAAAAAACAAGGAATTTGTAGGCCGCGTGACCACGCCGGATGCGTGGCAAGCCCCACGCGGCGCATTCCGCAGAAGTCTATGTTCATTCTGTCAAAATTTTCTCTTCATGCTCTTCGGAGTACTGCATTCTGCAGACGGCTTAATGGTTACGAAGAACGCGGAACGAAGAACCATGAACCGATTATAATTTCTGTGGTATTTTCTCGATTTCGAAAAATACAAGCGAGTCCCCGATTTCAAGGGCGGAAAAATTATCCAGTCGAATACCGCATTCCAGGCCTTCACGTACTTCGCTGACATCATCCTGAAAACGTCTCAGCGACGCAATGGATCCTTCATGCAGGGTATTGCTTTGGCGAATCACGCGCGCCTTGCAGCGGGATCCCACGCGGCCGCTGACCATGAGGCATCCCGCTATATTTTCCTTTTTGGAAAGCGGAAAAATCTGGCGAACCTCAGCATTGCCGACGAGTTTTTCACGTAATTCCGGCGCCAGCATACCGGTCATGGCTTCACGAATCTGGTCCACAATCTCATAAATAATGCTATAAAGGCGGATTTCCACGCCTTCCCGTTTTTCCGATGCCGCCACGCCGTTTTCTTTACTGACGTTGAAGCCGATAATAACCGCGCGGGAGGCGCTGGCGAGCAAAACGTCATTTTCGTTGATATTGCCGACACCGGTCAGGATGATTGAGACGGCTATTTTATCGCTTTTGATTTCTTCGAGGGCTTGCTGAATCGCTTCGAGGGAGCCTTGCGTGTCGCACTTCAATATTAATCGCAATTCCAGTTGCTGGTTCTTGGCCATTTGCTCGAACAGGTTCTGCAAGGACGCCTTTTTTGGAACCACAAGCTGGTCGGTGCGAATGTCGACATTCCGTTTTTCGGCCAGTTCGCGGGCCGCCTTTTCATTGATATAAACCTTGAACTTTTCGCCGGCCAGCGGCACGCCTGACAGTCCCATGCATTTCACCGGCATTGACGGCAGCGCTGTCCGCACCTTGACTCCATGATCGTTGATCAGTGCCTTGACCCGCCCGCAAAACGGGCCGCAGATCACTATATCGCCGACGTGAAGCGTGCCCCGGGTAACCAGAATGTGAACCGTCGGCCCCATTCCCGGTTCCATCCTGGCTTCAATGACAAAGCCGGCGGCGCGCCCCTTGCGCGTGGCATTCAGTTCCAGTATTTCCGATTGCAGTAAAATCATTTCAAGAAAATGATCCATGCCTTTCCCTGTTTGAGCGCTGACCGGACAGCAAATCAACGTGCCGCCCCAGTCCTCAGGCGTCAGTCCAATAGATTGGAGCTGCTGTTTGACTCGGTCCGGATTGGCGCCGGGGAGGTCCATTTTATTGATCGCCACCACAATCGTGGTCGTTGCCGCCTGGGCATGCTTGATCGCTTCTTCGGTTTGCGGCATGATACCGTCGTCGGCGGCGATGACGATGACGGCGATATCCGTCATGTTGGCGCCGCGCGCGCGCATGGCCGTAAAAGCGGCATGTCCCGGTGTGTCCAGAAAAGTGATTTGCTTCCCGTGGTGCTCAATGGTATAGGCGCCGATATGCTGAGTGATGCCTCCGGCTTCCCCTTTGGCAATTGCCGTGTTGCGAATGCGGTCCAGCAGGGATGTCTTTCCATGGTCAATGTGGCCGAGAAAAGTGATGACCGGCGGCCGGGGCTCAAGGTCTTCCGGATTCACAGGATCATCCTCTTCATCTTCCGTCTTTTTCGCCGGCGGTTTCTGTTCGATTTGTTTTTTCTCGTGCTCCAGAACAATGCCGTGTTTTTTCGCTATTTGCTGGGCGACTTTGAGATCCACCCGTTCATTGATGGATGCAAAAACATTTATTGTCATCAGTTCGGCAATCAGCTGGTTGGGTTTCAGTCCCAGTTGTTCGGCCAATTCCTTGATGATGATGGCGCCCCGCATGGTGATGACCTTGGGATGATCTGGGGGAACAGGGGTGCCAGTCTGTGTGTTTTGGGGAGGGGGCGGCGTTGGCGCCGGCGCTTTTTGGGGAGAGGGCGGTGCCGGCATTTTGGCGATCGGTTCGGCGGGCAGGGGCTTAGCCGGTTTAGGTACGTGGATGGTTGGCGGCGACTTGGCGATTTCGCTCCGCATACGGAGAATCGCCTGTTCATTGACTGAATTCGATACGCTTTTTACGGCAATGCCGGCCGCCTGCAGGCGAACCATCAGTTCCTTGTTGGATAATCCAAGTTCTTTTGCTAAATCGTAAACTCTCATAATAACCTATTCTATTCATCTGCCACTAAGACCACGCCATCGGCGTGGTAAACCCCGCGAAACGCGGGGCAAGCACTAAGTTTATCCCGCGCCGCGCGGGACTTGCCCCGCAAGGCGGGGACACCCCGCAAGGCGGGGACACCAAGACTGCCCGGGCACAGGTCGAAAGTCCCCGCCAAAGGCGGGTCCGCCTCCGGCGGAAAAGGTCGCAGGTCGGGAACAAGAAGTTGAATAGGGCAAAACAGAGGTCGGAGGTCTTGTCTTTCGACCTGTGACTTTCCTCTGTCCTTCGACATTTGACCTGTGACTTGCGACTTTCCTCTATCCTTGCGCTAGGGTTCGCCGGGTTTCGGTTCGGACTTTTGAGCCGTGGCCTGGACAGCGGCATCTAGGATGGTTTTTGCCGTCTCGGCATCAAATCCGGCCGTGTCTTGCAGGTTGCTGATGTCTGAATCCAGAATGCCTTCTATGGTCAGGAAGCCTGCGCGCACCAGCTTTTCAGCTTTTTTCCGGTCAATGCCGTTCAAATGGGTCAGATCTTCAATGGCCATAGCCACTTTCTCTTCAAAAGTGATGTCGTCTTTGTTTTTCTGAATGTCAATTTTCCACCCCAGAAGTTTGGAAGTCAGGCGGGCATTTTGCCCCCGCTTACCAATGGCCAGGGAGAGCTGATCGGTATCCACAATCACCGTGATCATGTGTTCCGCTTCATCAATGATGACTTTGTTCAGCTTGGCGGGATTGAGGGCATTGGTCGCGTAGGTCTTGATGTCGGAACTCCAGCGGACGATATCAATTTTTTCGCCCAGCAGTTCCCGGACAATGTTTTTCACGCGCATGCCCTTCATGCCGACGCAGGCGCCCACCGGATCCACCTTTTCATCCCGGCTGGATACGGCGAATTTAGTCCGGAATCCGGCTTCACGAGCGATGCCTTTGATCTCGACGGTGCCGTCGGCAATCTCCGAAATTTCCAGTTCAAAGAGACGCTTGACGAAATTGGGATGACTGCGGGACAGGACGATATGGTGGCCACTGATGTGGCTCTGCACGCTGAGGATATAAGCCCGAATTCGATCGCCGATTTGATATTCCTCGGTATGGACCCGCTCGCGGGCGGGCATGATCGCCTCGACCCGGTCCAAATCCACAATAAAATCGCCCCGCTCAATGCGCGCGACCGTGCCGCTGATAATATCGCCCAGGCGATCCTGGTATTCTTTGATCACGATCTCCTTTTCTGCCTGCCGGATTTTCTGGATAATGGCCTGCTTGGCGGTCTGAGCGGCAATCCGGCCGAAGTTTCTGGTTGGGATTTCGACTTCAATTTCATCACCGATATTGACAGCGGGGTTTTTTCTTCGGGCTTCCCGCAGTGAAATCTGAGCATGATGGGCCGATGCATGTTCCACCACTTCAACCTTGGCAAAAGCCCGGATTGCCAGAGTTTTATCATCAATGACAATATGAAAATCCTTGGCGGGGTCCACACTTTTCTTGGACGCGGACATGAGAGCGGCTTCGACCATCTGGATGAGCGCGGCGCGATCAATGCCGCGCTCCTTCTCCATATTCTCAATTACCGCAAGAAGTTCATTACTGCTCATACGGTCACCTGGTTCCAATACGCAACTGCTGTCGGTTTTTTTTGCCGTTGGGCCATATTAATTGCCGCGTGTTGACCTCACTGGCATCAATTAAAAGTAATAGCGTAAAATGCTCTCGTCGTAAAGTCAAGCCTTCATTCCAGAAACCTTGACGCCGAGACGCGAAGGCGTTATATTTGTATTTTTATTACTGGTTGGTCTGAGGTCTAATCTATTAATGGATGGAGAATAAGCATATGGTTAATCCTACGGATGGTGGAAAAACGACAGCCGCGCAACAGCGGATGGTGACAGGCATTGCCTTGGAGTTGGACAATCTGGCGTTTTCAGGTCGGCATCTCATGTATGAGGTGATGGCCCGCATTTTGAAGGACAAGAGTATTGTCTTGACCCCTGTTCTTTTTTCCCGTTTTATTCTTCGTCCTCCAATGGAAAAAGGTCTGGAGCGATTGCTGGCGGCGGTGGGCAAAAAAAAATTATCAGCGGATAACCTGGCGCAGAATATTCAAAAGCAGTTTAACTGCCATCTGGAAAAAACTTCGGTGCGGCTCAATCCGGTGCTGGCGTCGTTACTGGCCGCTGCCGCCAAGGCTAAGGTGCAGATTGGCGCCCTTTCATTCCTTCCCCCCGCTATCGTGGCGGAACTGCTGGACCGGTTCGGACTCAAGGAATCGCTGGTGTTGCATGTGATGGAGGGGAATTCAAAAGAACATTTCACATCGGATGGATGGCTTAAATTGGCGAAAGCCATGAGATTGTCGCCCCGTTGCTGTCTGGCCTTGACCACGTCTGCGGCTTCATGCAAGACCGCGCTTGTCGCCGGAATGCGTTGTGTTGTGCTGCCGGATGCTTATACCGTCCACCATGATTTCAGCGGCGCAGATATGGTGGCGGAAGACATCAAGGAGCTGCGCTTAAAAGATTTGATGGCGCTGCTGCATCCATGTTCATTCCGCTAATTTAATGTATAGGAATTTCAAAACATTGCAGTTCTCGATGCCATAAGCGGCATCTCGAACCGCCGCTACACTATCCAATCCCATGACATTGGTTGTGTAGCGGCCGTTCGACTTGTCCCGC
>CAYQNY010000115.1:0-10715 GCA_964418925.1 uncultured Verrucomicrobiota bacterium | reverse complement strand
ATCGTATTGGTAAACCGGAGATCGTAATAGCCGTTGGTCTTCCAGATATCGAAGTACTGGGTGACGGAATGATTTTCATAACTGACACAGGCGAACGTGGACGTATCCGTGACGATATACGGCAGCCAGTTACTTCCGTGTTGATCCATATCCGGCGGACGGGTGGTGCTGACCCACACATTATCCAGGTAGGTGGTGGCCGTGGCGGCGTTATAAAACCCCAGGCTGCTCAAGGCGGAAACGTTCGTGTTGATAAACCCGATGTTGTTGGTCAGCAGGACATAATTGACGAAAAGATCCCAGGTTTTGGCCGTGAAGTCCTGATGAATATCAATCCGGGTCCAGTTGGTTTCGGTCACCGGCACGGCGGCTTCGCCGGTGATGGTGTTGGTCAATGTGACCCAGTTAGTGGAGTTAATCGTGCTGGGCGAGGCGGCGCCATTGTGGACGATAAGATACCCGTTGCTTTTGACGTAAATACACACGGTGGCATTGCTGTCCACTTTAATGGTATTTATCGGATCATAACGGACTAAGCGGGAGTCGAGTTGAACCCAGAGACTGGTATACTCCGCACTGACAACCCGGTTCGAGAGCGTACAATCAATGGGGATTTGCGCCGCGTTCGTGCCGCTGGAAACCACGTTGGTCTGCACCACGACATTGGAAGAATCGGCATACCAGCCGTTAGTGCCGTCGATCAGGGGAGTGCCATTGGTATAATTTTCAAAATCATTGGTGAACGGAATCGAGACCGGGCCAAGAGCCAATACCCAGCCCGGCAGGCTGGCCAGAACCAGCCCCATAACTAAGCTTAAAAAAACGATATTTTTCATGCCATTACTCTATTAAAATGATATCATATCACCGGTTTGATTCAAGCAGAAAAATATGCCTGCATATCATGCCATATCATTTATATATAATTATAAATCATCCGGCTATTGTCAAGACAGTTGCATCCATAAATGTAATGCCTCAGTTACGCAGGGGAGGGGACGCTTGCAACCAATGCGTTACACTGGTCTATGATGTTCGAATTTTCTAATTGTAGGGGCCGTTCGCCAGAACGGCATATCATTGCAGTTCTCACGAACCACCGCTACACCCCCATATAACTGAGGCATTACCCATAAATTACATAGCAAACGCACCCCCCGCCGGCATGACAAAAAATAATTAAAACTTTTCGTTGACAAGCCGGAGGGCTTAGTCTAAATTTTCGCATATTGAAATTAATTTTCACTATGCGAATATGATCCAAGTCCTCCATAGAGCCATCAGTATCCTGGAATTCATTGCCCGGATGCCGGAGCGGCCGCAGGGGCTGGGCGAGATCGCCCGGGCGGTGCAACTGAATGCCGCTACCTGCGCCCGCATCCTGAAAACCCTGACAGATACCGGCTACGTGGAACAACCGGCGCCGAAACGGGGCTATATCCTGGGGCCGATGGCATATGCCCTGTCCGCCGGCGGCCTCTATCGCAAGGATCTGGTCAGCCTGGCCGAACCCACGATGCTCAAGCTGGCGCGGGCCATTCAACAGCCGGTCCTTCTGGCCGCCCTGCGTTCCGACCGGCGCATTATTCTCAGCCAGATTAACGTCAGGGAAACCGTGCCCACACTGGGCGGCGCGTATCCTCTGACTCTTCCGTATCAGTCAGCCACCGGCCGGTTGCTGGTGGCCTATCTGCCAGATTCCGACCGGCAGGCTTTCATCAACAGCCATCCCCTGCCGGGCAACGACTGGCCGGAAGCCGGGACACGCTCCAAACTAATCCCGGCGCTGGACCGGATCCGCGCCGCCGGATGGACATCACGCCACACTGGCGAGATCGTGGGTATCGCGTTTCCCGTCATTGTCAACAATCTGGCGCCGGCAGCTCTGGGCGTGTTTATGCCTGAAATCCGGTTTCGGAATCCGTACCGGGAACGCCTGCTACACCAAATGAAAATAACCGCACAAGCCATAAGCGCTCGTATCATGAAAGGAGGAGCCACGCGCATCAATTTGTCCATCAACTAAAACACTGGATTCAAACCGTTGTTATTATCAGGAAAGGAATATGCCATGTTAACCAAAGCTGAACTAGTCCGATTTGCCAAGAACGCCCGCATCGATATTGTCGGCGTCGCCAATATCGAACGATTTGACGAACTGCCGCCCGAGAAACATCCCCGCACAATTTTCCCGGAGGTGCAATCGGTGATTATTATCGGCCGGCGCATCACGCGCGGCACACTGCGGGGCGTTGAGGAAGGCACCAACTTCGGGAATTACAGCTTATATGGAGCTGACTGGCTGGATAATCGTTTCCTGGCCATGGCCACGTTTCAACTCGCTGAATTTATTGAAGATAACGGCTGGGAAGCGGTTCCGCTTCAGAATCTGCCTCCGGAAGTGCCGCCCATGGGCGTTGCCGTACGTCCCAATCAGCCGCCGCCCAACATTATGCTGGATTTTGATGATGCCGCGGTGCGCGCGGGCGTGGGCGAAATCGGCTACTGCGGAGTACTGCTGACGCCGGAATACGGTCCCCGCCAACGCCTGCAGATCATTCTTACGGATGCGCCGCTGGATCCTGACCCGATCTTGGAGAAGCCGATCTGTCCACGCAACATGGACTGTCAAAGCTCCTGCCCGCTGAACGCCTACCAGGGTGAAACCCAGCGGGTCATTGCCGGCAAAACAATGACCGTGGCGATCATTGACCATACCATATGCGCGTCATGCAATAACGGCGCAACGCCTAACCGCTATCATCCCTCCGGAAAACCGGATCGCCTGGCAGCGGCCTGCATCCGCAACTGCATCATTTGCCTGGAAAAAAACAATCGGATCGGTAACCGTTTTAAGACACCCTTCCGCAAACGGGAAGCCTGGGCCATTCAGAACACCTCCGATTTATACAAAATGTAAGGGAGCCTGCCATGCAAACAGCTCAATTAACCAAGACTATGATTCGCAATTTCGCGCTGGAGCGGGGATTGGATTTGTTCGGCGTTGCCAATATCGAACGGTTCCAGAATGCGCCCCGGCGCATGCACCCGGCCAGCATCTTTCCGGAAACCCGCTCTGTTATTGTCGTCGGACGCCGCATCGTTCGCGGCGGGTGGCGGGGTATCGAAGAAGGCACGTATTGGCCCAATTATACCTTCTTTGACTATTCTGGTCTGCTCAACACCTTCTTTCTGCAACTGCCGCTTTATGAAACGGCCTGTCTCATTGAGGACTTCGGCTTCGAGGCGGCGCCGGCCTATTCCGGGTTGGCGTTTGCGGAAGCCGGACCTGATGAAAAGCCACGCCGCCCGGGCGGCGTGGCGCCGGAAGTAAATCTGGCCATCCGGATTGCCGGAGTCGCGGCCGGAATCGGTGAAATCGGATGGTCGAAGTGTTTTTTAACCAAAGAATTCGGCCCCCGCCAGCGGCTGGCGGCCATCCTGACGGATATGGAACTGGAACCCGATCCCCTGCCGGAACCGAACAGCATCTGCAAGCTGGATATGGAATGTGTCCGCGGTTGTCCAGGCGCCATTCCGCATGTGAAGGATAAGAAATTCATCGAGATTCAGATCGAAGATAAAAAATACCGCTGGGCCGACGTGGATATGGGTAAATGCACGCTCATGTATCACGGCGGGGATCCCCGGGTTTCGCCGTTTATCCCCAAGTCATTCCCCGGATACAGTTTCGACGTGATGAAGCAGAACGTCTCCGAGGAAGCCGCCTATCGGCTGGCCTGGCCAAGGTCCGTAGGAACATGGCGGAAAACCGCCGAGTTTCCCTCCGGATATCTCATTGAAGGCCACGCCTACATTCAAAAATGGGGCGCGGGCGGTCTGGGTGTCGGCGGCTCGCGGGGATGCATGCGGAGCTGTTTTCATTATCTTGAAAAAAACAAACACATTAAACAGACCTTTCATGGCGGCCAGTTTATTAAACGCCCGCGCTGGCTGTTGAATACGGAAGGCAAAATTACCGAACCCGCCCCCGCCAAATCCAACCAGGCGACAACAAAAAAGAAGCCGTAAGGGACCCATTCCAGGAGGGTGCCATTCTCGGTCAACGGCCGGCCTGCACCGGATCTGCCGCCAGAATGACACCGCTCTGGCGCGCAATATATCATTTTATTATTGACCTTCGTAAGCCACCTGAATTATATATGATGCTTTGATATTCCGGGTGCTGTTTTCATTTCAACGCGATGTATTATATTTTTTTCATCAATTACCAGAAATAATAATATGGCCCAAACCGTCATCATGCCAAAATTGGGACAAACCGTGGAGGAATCCACGATTGTTAAATGGCATAAGCAGGAAGGTAACCTGATTGCCAAGGGCGACATCCTGTTCGAGATCGAAACCGACAAGGCGGTACTGGAAGTTGAAAGCTTTTTTGAAGGCACGTTGCTGAAAATCATTGTCGCGGAGGGCGTGACTGTGCCGGTAACCACGCCTGTGGCCTTCATCGGGAAACAGGGAGAACCGATCCCGGACGTGCCGCCAATACCGACTCAGCCCCGGCCCGCAGTCGCTGCGCTCCCGGCGGCGCCGACGGGCCAGCCCGCCGCTCCAGTCCCCATGCCGGTAAAAGATGCCCAGCCGGCTCCAGCGGATGGAACACCGGCAAGCGCATCGGTGATACCCAAGCAAAAACCAATATCACCAAGAGCCCGCCGCCTGCTCAAGGAATACCCGATTAACCCCGATCCGATTGTCGGCACCGGTCCGGGCAAACGCGTCACGGAAAAAGACGTCCTGGCCTACCTGGATGCCAAGAACTATCACCAGCTCCGCATCACACCAACCGCCAAAATACTGGCGCTCAAGGAAGGCATTGATATTCTCAGCCTGGAACCGACGGCTACCCGTATCACGGTGGAGATGATCAAGCGGGCCGTGGCCGAAAAGCCAAAGGCGATGAGCAAAATTCGACAGATCATCGCCCGGCGCCTGACCCGGAGCTTTACCAGTATCCCCCACTTCTACGTCACCGTGTCCACTGATATGACCGCCTTGCTGAATTTCCGTAAGGAATTGAAAAAGGTCGGCCAGGCCTATTCCGTCACCGATTTCATCATGAAGGCCACGGCGCTGGCCCTGGCGCAATTCCCGGTCGTCAACAGTACGACCGATGGCCAGTCCATCCGCTGGCACAGCCGGGTACATCTGGGTATGGCCGTGGATATGAAAGAAGGGCTGGTCGTGCCCGTAATCCGCGATGCCGACATTATCAGCTTCGACGAACTCCATGCCCGCAGTATGCGCCTGATTCTGAAGGCCCGCGCCGGCAAGCTCCTGCCGAACGAAATGACGGGGAGCACGTTTACGATTTCCAACATGGGCATGCTCGACGTGGATCATTTCACCGCCATTATTAACCCAGGCGAGAGCGCCATCCTGGCGATCTCCAGCATCCGGGAAACTCCGGTAGTCCGGAAGGACCGGATCGTCATCCGCTCGATCATGGCCATGACACTTTCTTCGGATCATCGCCTTGTGGACGGCGCCATGGCCGCGCGGTTTGCCCATCAGATTAAAGCCTATCTCGAGGACATTGAATTATGGAAAAGTATGACGTTGTCGTAATCGGCGCCGGTCCAGGCGGCTATCCCGCGGCTATTCGGGCAGCGCAGCATGGCGCTTCCGTGGCAGTTATTGAAAAAGAAGCCCTGGGCGGCACCT
Source organism: uncultured Verrucomicrobiota bacterium (assembly GCA_964418925.1). Classification (GTDB taxonomy): domain Bacteria; phylum Verrucomicrobiota; class Kiritimatiellia; order JAAZAB01; family JAAZAB01; genus CAYQNY01. The sequence goes on along the minus strand of CAYQNY010000115.1, from coordinate 5,027 downwards.
GCCTGAACTGGGGCTGTATCCCCACTAAAACGCTTATCGCGGCTTCCTCGTTGTACTGGACGATGCGCCATGTCTCCCGCTTCGGGTTGAGCGTGGAAAAGGTCGTTTTCGATTACGCGGCCATGCTTCAGAATAAGACCCAGGTAGTTAAAAAACTCCGGGCAGGTATCGCCATGCTGTTGAAAAGTAACGACATTACTTGCTTCGATGGCATCGGCTCGTTCGCCGGCCGCAACCGCGTCACCGTGCGGCCGGCAAAAGGCAAGGACACGCTCCTCAACAGCGCTCACACGATCATCGCCACCGGTGCCACTACCGATCTGCCGGCCTTCCTGCCCAAGAATCCGCGGATCATGGACAGCCGCGCGTTTCTCGATCTGGCGCAATTGCCTCAACGCCTGACCGTCATGGGTGGCGGTGTGATCGGTTGTGAACTGGCGTGCATGGCCGCCCAGCTCGGCGTGAATGTCACTATCGTGGAGCTCCTGGAAGATATTCTGGCCATGCTGGATCCGGATCTGCGTGCTGTTGTCCGCCAGCATATGGAAAAGCAGTTAAAAATCCGTATCCTTACCGGCAAGCCCGCTGAATCAGTGACGGCCGGCAACTCCGGCGTGAAACTGAAAATCGGGGACCAAACAATCGAAGCCGATCTGCTGCTGGCCGCCACGGGCCGGCGACCAATGACGCAAGGGCTGGCACTCGATAAGGCGGGTGTGATCCCGGATGCAAAGAGCTATATTCCGGTGGATGCCTGCGGCCAAACCAAGGCAGCCACTATTTATGCGGTGGGCGACGTTACCGGCGGCCCGCAACTGGCGCATGCGGCAACAGCCCAAGGCATCACGGCGGCTGAAAACGCCCTGGGACAACGCCGATCCTCGGGGCAGATTGTCCCTGCCTGTATCTTTACGGCGCCGGAAATCGGCGTCGCCGGACTATCCGAGCAGGAAGCCAAACAACAGAACCGGACTGTGAGCATCGGTAAGTTCCCCTTTATGGCCCTGGGCCGGGCACTGGCCGCCGGCGAACCAACCGGCTTTGTAAAATGGATTGTGGACGCTAACACCGACCAACTATTGGGCGCGCAGGCTTGCGGCGCGCATGCCACGGAACTCATCGCCGAGGCAACGACGGCAATCCAGGCCGAGTTGACGGCCCGGGAACTGGCGCATACGATCCACGCCCACCCGACCCTGTCGGAGGCCTGGATGGAAGCGGCCCACGCCGTGCATGGGGCATGTATCCACGCGGCGCCGAAACGAAAAAATCCGAAGCCAAGAGCGCCTGATAGAAAATTTAATTAGGCCCCGCGGCGGGGTAACTTTATCTTATCTGTCATGTAGGAGCCGCATCCCTATGCGGCGATTCCGGTCTGCGTATCGCCGAACAGGGGTTCGGCTCCTATAAATACAACATATTCATAACGGACTTTGCCAGCCAAAGACAGATCCGCCTTGGGCGGAAAATTCCTATCCATCAAAAAATCTACTCATAAATATATTATGACCACGCAACATACAGAGCCAACGATTCCCGCAACCATGCAGGCGGTTTGTCTGCATGGCAAAGGATTTGAAAACATCCGCGTGGAATCCGTGCCGGTTCCCCAACCTAACGATCACCAGGTGCTGGTCCGGGTGGACGCCGCCGGTGTCTGTTCTTCGATTCTCAAACTGGTGGCCCAGGGGAGCGATCATACATTCATCAATGGCTGGGATCTGGCCCGGTTCCCCATTATTATGGGTGACGAAGGCTGTGTCACGGTGGTTAAGGCGGGGCCAGCCGTTGCAAATCGTTTTCCGGTTGGCACGCGCTATGCCACCCAGCCGGCAGTAGACCATCCGCCGATCAATTTTCGCGAACGCTATCGCCGCAACGGGGAAGGCATGGAAAAAACAGCCATTGGCTATTCCCTGCCCGGCCACCTGTCCGAGTACATGCTGATCACGGAAGAAGCTCTGGCAGCACAATGCCTGGTCCCCCTGCCCTCCGATGATATTCCCTTTTTTGCCGGGGCGCTGTGTGAACCGCTCTCCTGTGTTATTTCCGCCCAGGACCGGCATATCCATCTGCGCCAGGATTCGCCATTGTCACCGCGCGTGCCCAGCCTGGGCCTGCTGCAAGACGGCGTCACCGTCATCATCGGCGCCGGGCCCATGGGCCGTTTGCATGCCGAGGCGGCTCTGCGCTTCGCCCCCAGCCACCTGATTATCATGGATATTCTTGATACCCGGCTCCAATGGGTACGGCAAAACCTGATGGAGAAAGCCCAACGTGTGAATACCACTCTGCATACCGTCCTTTCCGCAAAAGGCCCGGCCCTGATCAAGCAGGTCAGTGCAGGTAAGGGCGCTGATGATATCATTGCCGCCGTCGGCGTGAGAAGTATCCAGATCGAATGCCAGCAGTGGCTTGCCAAAGGCGGCGTTTTAAACCTGTTCGGCGGACTCAAGCGGGGCGAGCATATCCTGGACCTGGATTCGCTGCGCGTGCACTACGATGAAATCCGCCTGTGCGGTTCCAGCGGCGGGGCTCCCGCCGATGTCGCCGAAGCCCTGCGCATGGTCGCCGCAGGCGAAATTGATCCCGGCCGGCATCTGGACATGGTTGGCAGCCTGGACCAGTTTCCCCAGGCTTTGGACCTGATCAAAACAACGGCCGTGGAAGGCAAAGTCGTGCTGTATCCCCATATCCGTCAAATGGATCTCCGCCAAGTCCAAAGCTGGACCCGGTCCAAAGAAAAGCAGTTTCTCGAAGAACAGCAACGATGCCGATGAAATCATTTTTTACCGCAGAGAGCTTAGCGCGGTATAGCCGCAAATCAATGTGATGTGAGGCATACTTTGGAGTGCGCAAGCCACTTGACCTCCATAGCCAAGGCTACTCCGGCACAGGAGGCTGGCTCCCGCACTCCATAAAAATCTTCTCAATAAAACAAGATTTGTATAGGTAGTAGTACGAAGCGCACGAAGATTGACATATCAAGGAGACACGCGCCATGATCAATATGCCGACCGTCAAGATGGGACTCGTAGCCGTCAGCCGGGACAGTTTCCCCATCGAGCTGAGCCGTTCGCGATTGCAGAAGGTACTCGCCGAATGCCGTAAACTCAAGCTGAACGTGGTACCCTGCAAGACGATCATTGTGTCGGAAGCCGACGCCGTCAAGGCGGTTCGGGAGATGACTGCCGCCGGCGTCAATGCCGTGACTGTTTATCTGGGCAATTTCGGTCCGGAAGGCCCGGCAACTATCTTCGCCCAGCGCCTGGGTGCGCCATTTATGCTGTGCGGAGCGGCTGAAGAAAGTAAATCTGACCTGATCAACGGACGCGGCGACGCTTTTTGCGGCATGCTGAACGCCTCGCTGAACTGCGGTCTGCGCCGGATCCAGCCCTATATCCCCCGTAAGCCCGTGGGTCTGCCGGATGAAATCGCGGAAGCGATCGCTGATTTTATGGCAGTTGCCCGGACGGTTATCGGTATTCGCAAGTTAAAAGTGTTTTCCTTCGGTCCGCGTCCTCAGGATTTTTACGCCTGCAACGCGCCGATCGCGCCCCTGTACCGGTTGGGTATCGAGGTGATGGAAAATTCCGAACTGGATCTTTTCGAACTGTTTCGTTCGGCCGCCGGCCGGAAGAAGGAAATTGCCGCCGTGGCCAAGGACATGGCCCGCGAGCTGGGCCGGGGCAATTGTTTCCCGCAGAAACTGAAGACCCTGGCCCAATATGAAGTGGCCCTCATGTCGTTCTTCCAGGCCCACCTGGGAGCGTGCCATTTCGGCGTATTTGCCAACAAATGCTGGCCCGCGTTCGAAAAGGCGTTTAAATTTGTTCCCTGCTACATCAACAGCCGGCTGGCCGGACACGGCATTCCCGTGGCCTGCGAAACAGACATCTACGGCGCTGTCTCGGAATACATGGTTCAGCTGGCGTCGCTTAAGTCGGCTACGCTCCTGGATATCAACAACACGGTTCCCCACGATCTGGAGATTGCGGATGTCAAGGGCGCGAGCCGACATGACCTGTTCATGGGTTTCCATTGCGGCAACACGTCCAGCACTCACCTGTGCGCCGGCTATGCCATGAGCTACCAGCTCATCATGCGGCGCCTGTTGGAGCCCCACTCGCGACCTAACATCACCTGCGGTACACTTGAAGGCCGACTGGCTCCGGGTCCGGCGACACTCTTCCGCCTGCAGAGCGGCGCCGGCGGCAATCTGCACGCCTACCTGGCCGAAGGCCATATCCTCGATGCCGATCCGTCTTCCTTTGGCGGGATCGGCATCATCAGCGTGCCGCACTTCGGACGCTTCTACCGGCACGTTTTACTGGAAAAACAGTTCCCGCATCATACCGCACTGGCATTCAACCACACCGGCCGGGTGCTTTATGACGCCGCCGGTCTGCTGTCAGTGGCTCCCGTCCATACACCGCGACAACCAGGCAATCTGTATCCATCGGAAAACCCGTTCGCGGGGTAACCACAGTGCCACACCCTTTGTGCAAAAATGGGGAGAATATTCGGCCGGACAATTGTGTAAGTCTGCCAAGCGCGGCGTTCAATTAGGCCCCGCCTGACGGGGCAACTTTATCTTATCTGTCATGTAGGAGCCGCATCCCTATGCGGCGATTCCGGTCTGCGTATCGCCGAACCGGGGGTCGGCTCCTACAAATACATGCTGCTCATAGCATCTTTAAAATTCCTATACATCTAGGTATCACTAATAATGACTGATGGCTTATTATTCAAAGGGTGCACCCGAGAGGATTTGAACCTCCACAGCCTTGCGGCCACTAGGACCTGAACCTAGCGTGTATGCCAATTTCACCACGGGTGCATGGGCTACGAAAATAAATAATATAGCAAGTCGCTCGGGGCTGGTCAACAAAGACCGCCTCAATCTCAGCAATTCTAATTATGGACGCACCACCGGCCGGCTTGTCCGGCAGGAGTAAGAGATTGTTGGGAAAAACGCGTGCGTTTCCCAACAATCTCTTCACCCGCGACCACGCGTTTCGCGTGGC
>CAYQNY010000114.1:0-11038 GCA_964418925.1 uncultured Verrucomicrobiota bacterium | reverse complement strand
CGCGATTGCCGGCGAGCCCGGCCTCCACGATCATCTCCTGGTTGGGAATGTGCTGCATGAGGTAGCGCAGGATGGGGTCCGGCGCCGCGCCGACAGCCAGGGGGTGAACGCTGTTGCCCTCCACGCAGGCCAAAGTTTCCACCACCGCCTCGCGCGGGACGTTGTCAATCTGGCCACGGTTGGGCAGGTTGAGCGGGGTCAGCAACGGCTCGCCGCTGCCTGCCAGGGCGGCGATAGTCTTATCCGCGTGCTCGTGTGAGTGACGCATGGGCAACGGCACCGTGCCGGCCAGCATGTCTTCACTCTTGCGCTGGCGGACGGACCGACCCTCACTGCGCGCAAAGGTGTGGGCTTTTTGCCCCGGATCAAATCCCCAGCGCTTGGCCTCTGCGGGCGGGCGGAGGTAGAAAGGCAAAAACTCGGCAATGTGCGCGTCACCGGCTGCCGGCAGGTAACCGGTCCGCTCCAGCAGGTCGAATTTAACTTTTTGGCTCGGGGCGGCGCCGCCACTCAGTACCAGTTCCTCCGGAATGCCAAGGGATCCCAGCTTCTGGAAGTGCTCGGGATCCCGCGCGTATTCCCGGACCAGCGCCAGCCCGTCCCGTCCCTGCACGGTCATCTGCGTCACCCAGATCAGGTGGTTAATACCCGTGAGACTGAGCGAAAAATCCTTCTGCCAGTCCACGCCAAAGTAGTAGGCAAGGTGCAGGAGCAACCCCTGCAGTTCATGGCAGATACCCACGGAACGCACCCGGCTGACCCGGTTCAAGGTGCGGGTCAAAACCGTCATGGGATTGGTGTAGTTCATGAACCAGGCCTTGGGGGCAATGGCCTCCACTTTCCGGATGATATCCACCACCACCGGGATATTACGCAACGAGCGGCTCCATCCGCCGGGCCCCACCGTATCCGCGACGGTCTGCACGATCTGGTAGCGACAGGGGATCAGCATATCCTTCTGATCGCCCTCCACTCCACCCGTACTGATGGTCAGCCCCACGAAATCGGCGCCCGGCAGGGCGGAATCGAGATCGGTAGTCCCCTCGATCTTGAGATCGGCGCCGGCCGCGGCGGATATCTTCTGGCAAAGCGGCGTCATCGTCTTCAATGTCGCCGGGTTAATATCCTGGAGAACCACATGGAGCCCTTTAAGGGCGGGGTTGAGGGCAATGTCGGTAAGCAGGGTGGGCGTCCAGTTGTAGCTGCCACCGCCGATCAGTACGAATTTGGCATTGGACATAATCTTCCTTTCTTAATGAGTAATTCGCTGGGATGCCTTTTTCAAAGGCAGGCGTCAACGGCTCGCCGCATTATTTCAATACCATCCACTTCCACCTACCCACCGGCCCATCATTTTTGATGTTTAGTGCGGGCAATAATATGATCTTGTACTTCGCGGTTGATCAACCGGAACATCTGTGAATACCCGGCCACGCGCACAGCGATATTTCCGTAATGCTCCGGGTCATCTTGAGCTTGTTTCAATCGCTCAACTGTAACCACATTCCATTGCAATTGCCCCACCTTCATCTTAATAGCTGTCTTGATCAACTGAACCAGTCGATCAACCCCGGCCGCCCCCTCCACAAGCACGGGATCCACTTCAATGATGGCCGCCGAAGCCCCCGCCGCCCGTTCATGGGGCAACCTTGACAGCGAATTCAACATGGACGTAACCCCCTTCACATCCCGCCCCTGATGAGCTGATAATGAATAAGCCAACGGCTCCTCGGCCCTGCGTCCATCGGGGGTGGCGCCCACCATCTTCCCAAACGCGATATTGACTAAAAACGAAAAGAGATGCACAAAATAGCGCCCATGCGAGGGGCTTTTCATTTTATCCATGACGTCAATAAAATGATCAGCCACCCGGGCGGCGAGCGCGTCCACTTCCGGCTGATCATTCCCGTATTTAGGCGCCTGGGTCAGCAACATTTTCCGCAGGGATTCTTTTCCATTGAAGTTGGTTTTTAACGCCTGCAGCAGTTCCCGGGCATCCATCTTCTTTTCAGCATACAGTAATTTTTTGACAGCCATCAGCAATGGTAATTATATACGGCGCCTCCATCAGTAATATCCCGGCCCCGTTTAATGCAATCATCCGTCAGAATCGACCAGCCGGGCAAGGGGCCTCGTTCCCGCTGGGCCAGTTCGCCCCGGTTGCACAGGTAGACCATCCTCTTGGCAAAAAACTCCACTTGTGTGCGATAGGCTTGCAGGAGATCATCAAATGTTTTATAATCCGCCAGCGTCCCGGTTTGCGGCCCCAACTGTCGGCCGGTGTGCGGATCCTGGCCGTTAAACAAAGCCAGTTCAAGGCATTTGGTTGAATTAAACCAACCCGACACCGCGTGCGGATTAGCCCGCCCGGGAATCGTCAATTCAATACAACCGATGGGAGCATAATTACGGGCATCTTCCAACCTAATTCCGCGGTCTGATAACGCCTTGATAAAACAATCATCATTGAACAGAAAGGGAATTCCTCCCCCCCGGGCAATCATCTCCGCCGCGTATCGAATGAACGCATCCGGACTTTTGGAATGCAACCGCACGGAAACATCCCGGATGAAGTCCACATTCCGCGTGGCTGCGAGAATAATATAACTCATCGCATTGACGGCATCCGCCCCATTCTTGTCCACTCCACCCAGCGTGATCGCCTGAACGTCATAATCCAGGTACAACTTGCAGGCCAGCTCTTCCATCAATTCAACGGCCTGTTCCCGCGTCACGCGGCCGGACTTCACGTCAGCCTGGTAATAAGGATTGAGAATCTGATCCAGCCTGCCCAGTGAGTTGGCACCGATACCCTCTTCGGCACAGGTGAGAACATGGGCCAACCAGAGCGCCTGAACGGCTTCGAACAGCGTGCGGGCGCCTTGCATCGGGACCCGGGCGCAAGTTTCCGCCATGACCATGAAACGTTTTTTCTCCAGCGGGTCTTTTTGCGCTTCCGCGCGGCGCCTGGCCAGGTCGGCATACCGTTGCCCCAGCATAATCCCCGCCGCGCAGATCATCAGCCCGGCTTTCCAGAAATTTTCCCTTGCGGGAAAATCAGGATCTGAAACATCCGCTTGGGCCAGCTTTTTTTCTATTTCTTTGCGAATCCCATCATATCCGATGCGGATAATCTTCGCATAATCCCTGATGGAGTGATTTTCCATCCATCCCCGTCCCCAGAACACGATCCCCGAATCACCCTCACCCCATTCCCTTCTGCCAACATCGCTGCCAATATCGTTTTCCGGAGCAATGTCTCCAATCGCATAATATTGAGCAATATCTTGTTTTCCGTCAGATCCATGCCAGCGCCGGACGCGATCCTTCAACTCTTCCTTTTCTGGCGGTGACAACCCAAATTCATCCAGCCGCTTTTGCATGGCTGCATCCGGCTTACCCATCGTCATCGAACCATATTCATTGACATGTTCGCCGGCAAGAGTCCAACCGAGATAAATATCAATGCCGGCCAGTCTGACCTGCTCAAGAACGCAGGCGGCTCGCTGCTGAACCCTGGAACGCCCCTGTTGCCAGGATTTCCACAAGGCCACGTCCCAAAGATACGGATTTGCCCCCACCACAAACGATCCGTGGGCCGACGCGTGCGGCGACGACTTTCTGTTCATGACATCTGTTTTTAAAGCGGCAATACGCGGCGACAATTTTGTATTCATCATGCTCCAATGATCATGTTCACGCTGCGTGCAGTATATCACGCCATTTTTACAAGAACCGATGTCTTTTCCACAATCTTTTCAATCCATTTTTTAACGATTTCTTTTTCCGGAAATGGTTTGTCGGCCAGCGCGTATTTCCGGCCTAAGCGCGCGCTCTTTGATTCGCCGAGCGGATGGTAGGGCAACACGTGTATTTCAACAATATGTTTCAGCTTGTTGGCCGTCGCGGCAATGCCGGCAAAATGATCGGCGCGATCATTCAGTCCCGGTATGATTGGGCAACGGAGTATGACCGGCTTGCCGCGTCCATCCAGGGCCAAAAGGTTGGCCAGAATCAGACTGTTATCGACACCCGTAAACTTCTCATGCCGACCGGGGTCTGTTTCCTTGTAGTCGTAAAGAAACAAATCAACTTCATCCAGCATGTCGGCATACAGCTTAAACGGCGCGTAGCCGCAGGTTTCAACGGCGGTATTAATGCCGGCCGCTTTCGCCGCGCGCAGCAGGGCTCTTGAGAATTCGTACTGCGCCAGCGGCTCGCCGCCTGACAGCGTCAGGCCGCCGCCCGAGGTCTGATAAAACGCACGGTCCTGCGCTACAGCCTCCATTACTTCAGTTACCGGCATGGATTTTCCAACCGTTTCCAGCGCCTGCGCGTAGCATTCCTGCGCGCACAGGCCACAACGGACGCAGGCAGCGCGATTGAATTCGTGCCGGCCGTTTTGCATGACGTGGCATCCATGCGGACAAACACGGAAACAATAACCGCAACCGATACATTTTTCCACGAGGAACGATATCTCCGCGCGTTTTTCCCACGATTCAGGATTGTGGCACCAGATGCAACGCAAGGGACATCCCTTGAGAAACACCGTCGTACGGATACCCGGCCCGTCATTGATGGAGAATTTCTGGATATTGAATACAATACCGGTCAATTGTTTCATAAAAATATTACACAATATGGGCGGTGCGTTTCAATATTTCGCGCTTGAGATCGTCCGAAAGCCGGTCAAAATATTCCGTATAGCCGCCAATACGGATGATGAGATTCGGGTATTTTCCGGGGTTCTGGCAGGCATCGGCCAGCACGACCGCATCGGCAACCGTTAATTGTATCTGCATGCCGCCGAGATTGAAATAGCCCTGAATCATTGCTTTCACCTTGCGCCGGCTTTCCGGTTCCCGCAGAAACCGCGCGTCGAGCCGCAGGTTAAGCACAAGCGTGCCGGCGCCTTTCGTCTGCGGGATGGCGCCCGTTGACAGAAGCATTGCCGTCGGACCTTCAATGTCGGTGCCCTGCATCGGGCCAACGGAGTCGGCGATCGGCTCGCCGCGCTTGCGGCCGTCAGGCGTTGCACAAATATATTTTCCGTGCTCGACGTAGGTGGTAAAGAGTATTGTGCTCGGGACGATGAATCCGTTCGCGCGCCAGCACCGGTATTTAAGAATCTCGCTGAAAACAAAATCGGCAATGTTATTTGCAATCTCGTCTATTTCGCCCTTTGAATTACCGAATTTGTCGAGATGTTTTATCTGTTCGAAGATGTTTTTATATCCGGCATAGTCCGCATTCAGCATGGCAAGAAACTGTTCTTTGTCCATCCGGATCGTTCCATCAAAAAGCTGCTTCAACACAAAAAGCGAATTCACGACGTTTGCGAGTCCCACAACGTTACAGACGCTTCCGTTGTAACGCGCCCCGCCGGCGTTGTATTCAATTCCACGATCAATACAATCGTCAATGAAGAGCGTGCGAATCAACTGCGGCCGGTAGACCGCTTTCATATGCTGGTTTACGTTGATTTCTGCGGCAACCTCCCGCACGACAGCGCGCAGGTTGTTTTTATAAACGGCCATGAATTCATCAAACGAAGCCGCGCCGGGCAGTGATTCGCATACCGTCGAGGAAAGCACGTCAAGCAGGTTTATCCACGCATCAATGGAGCCGACGTTTGAAAGCCCGTCGAACATGATCTCAGTACAGCCGCCAAAGGCAAAATCATAGCGATCGTTACCGGAGGCGCCGGTGTATTTGCAGATGGATTGCGCGTAGGCATTCTCGTTATAGAGCGCGGGATTACCGGAACCGGAGAGGAGCGAATCAAACATCGCATCCCAGACGTCGGCGGGCATATCCGGCCTGATGCGGAGACCTGCATTCGGTCGCCGCATGCCATGCAGCGTTTCAATGCACAAACGCGTAAAATCGTTGTATGCCGCTGCCCCGTTATAATCCGAACCGCCGAGGATCATGTGCCAGCCGCCGTGCGCGTCGAAGTCCTGCCAGATCTCAATGAGCATATCTTTTACCGCGGCAACAGTGATCCGTCCCGCCGCAAGGTCGGCGCGATAATATGGGTACAGCCACTGATCGAACCGCCCAATCGAATCACAGCCGTCAATATGCCACATAAATGCAAACGAAATGAGCGCTTCGTAGAAATTCCGCGCAGGCTGTATGGGAACCTGTTCCAATGCGCCAATGATTTCCGCGCGTCTTTTATCAGTCGCCATTTTCTGCTGCTGCTTCAGACGCGCAAGACATTTCGCGTGAAATGCCGTGATCGCGGCGAGTGTTTCCAGCAGGGCATTAAATAGATCATTCTGCTCGGACGCATATTGTTCCCGCAGTTTGTTTTCAAGACGTTCACGGTAGACGGCAAGTCCTTCGGCAAGCACGCGCCGGTAGTTGATTATTGAGTGCGTATATCCGGCGCCGCCATGTTTTATGGGAAGCGGATTGGCCGCATACGTCGTCATTTCCTGGACGACCCGCTCCATGAGCGTTCGATCAAACGGATCGGTGATCTTCGCGGCCAGGGCGGCGAATTTCGGCTGATCCACGCCCATGCTGGACGAATAATGATGTCCGGTGATTTGACCGGGGATATCCCAGAAATCGCATTTACCGATCGGATAAAGTCGCGTCCCCGTATGCGGTATCGCCTCACGGTGTTCAAGAAATCGACGTATCGCCCGCGCATACCTTTTTACAAGAGGAGCGTTCTTCTCCTCGTAAAATCCGGCCGGGAAGTATTGTTTATACTGGTACAGCAATTCCGATTCGCGCGATATTCGAGCCATAATTTTCACCATGACTGATTCCGGGAAACCCGGCCCAAGCGCTTGATGCGCTGTAACTAGAGCCTGTTCGAAAAGCTCACAGGCTCAGAAATTCGTCATTAGAAATTGGAAATTAGACAGAAAAAAATCATACCGCATCGGCATTTTGTCGATTATTGATTCAAAAGGGACGATTTTTAACCAGGTTCAAATCGGGGTAACACATCTCATGGTGTCATTCCGAGGGGCATAGCCCCGAGAAATCTCAAGCATATCAACGGGTTATGGCGTTTGAGATTCCTCGCTTCGCTCGGAATGACATGGCCAAAGTGTTATCTTCAGCAGGTGCCTTTTGAACCATGCCCGATTTTTAACCAGAAAATCCGTATTTGTCATCCACATACAAGAGAGGAATTCAAATTTCTACTTTCCAGTTTCCAATTTCGCCATTCGAAAATACCTTTTCGAATGGGGTCTAACTATGCAGGTAGTCAGAATTCAGGAGTCAGCATTCTGAATACTCCGAGAATACGCCTCCTGTAGTTTAATGTAACGGTGTTTCTTTTTTCCGGCTCCGATACGCCCATACTCCGACACTCCAGCGCCCTCATTCTGACTCCTGAATTCTGATTCCTGACTCCTGAGCAGTTACTTCATTAGTACCACTTGAATCCACCGGGGAAGAGGCTGATCATTACGCTTTTCGGGCGGGTCAACGCAAGTACGCCTTCCTTGCCCAGTTCGGACCCGACACCGCTGGCTTTGTAACCGGTGTAGGGGCAGCTGGGAAAGACGAAGTTATGCAGGTTGAACCACACGGTTCCGGCCTGAATCTTCGGGGCAATACTATGGGCCAGCCGGAGATTGTTCGTCCATACGCTGGCGGCCAGACCATACTCAGTATCATTGGCAAGTTGGATCATTTCATCAACGTTTTTTGCCTGAGTTATTGTCACCACCGGGCCAAAGATTTCTTCCTTCCAGACCGTCATCTCCGGCGTCACGTTGGTGAAAACAGATGGCTCCATGTAGTTACCCTTGGCAAATTCGCCCGTCTTGAGCGCCCGGCCGCCACAGACCAGTTTAGCCCCCTCCTGCTTTCCGGTCTCAACATAGTCCATTACGGTCTTCAGATGCTCGGGGTGGACCAGCGGACCCAGACGGGTGGCTTCGTGCGCGGGCGAACCAACCTTGATTGCCTTGGCGCCGGCGATAAACTTCTCTACAAACTCATCGTAGACATCCTCGTGCACAATAAGCCGTGTCAGACCACAACAACACTCACCCTGATTCAGATACACGCCGAAGAGCGTGCCGGCAATAGTTTCATCCATATCACAGTCGGGCATTACAATACCGGGGCTCTTGCCGCCGAGTTCAAGCGTGCAGCCGGTCAGGGTCCGGTCGCACTTGGCGTAAAGCCCGCGGCCGACGGCGGTTGAACCGGTGAAGCTGATCTCGTCAATGTGCGGGTTCTCGGTGAAGACTTTACCGGTCGACGCCCCTTTGGCCGGGACAATGTTGAGCACACCGCCAGGCATACCGGCTTCGGTAAAGAGTTCACCGAACAGGAGCGTCGAGAGCGGCGCCCAGGAGGCCGGCTTTATCACCATCGTGTTGCCGGCCGCCAGGGCCGAGCCGATCTTGCGGGCCGCGGTCAGGAACGGGAAATTCCAGGGGATGATCGCGCCAATCACTCCGCGCGGCTCACGAATCGTATAGTCGAAAACCTGGCTGTAGGGCGTGGCCTTGGTGTCGCCCATCACCTCGACACAGATGTCGGCAAAGTAATGGAGGGTGGCGGCGGCGCTGGCGATGTCAATGTTCGTGCTCTCAAAAATCGGCTTGCCGACGTCGTCAGTCTCAACTTTGGCAAGAAACAAAAGGTTTTTCTCGACCGCCGCGGCCGCCTTGTGGAGCAAGGCGCTGCGCTCAAAGGGCGTGGTCCGGCTCCATACATCGTCAAAGGTCTTCCGGGCGTTTTCGACCGCCCTGATCAGGTCTTTCTCCGATCCTTGCTGTACCTCGGTGATGACCTCGTTAGTTGCCGGGTTCGTAGTCGGAAAGGCTGCCTTGTCGCTGGAATTGACCCATTCACCTCCAATAAAGAGTTGATTACGGATTTCCATGTTCATACCTCCTTCTGGACTGGGTTGATTAACTCGCCGATACCATCGATTCCGACCGTGACCACATCGCCTTGTTTGAGAAAGCCGGGCGGATTCATGCTGAACGCCACACCTGACGGGGTGCCGGTCATAATAATACTGCCGGGGTACAATGTCATGCACCGGGAAATGTAGCTCACAAGTTCCATGCACGGAAAGATGAGGTCCGATGTGTTTGAGTCCTGCCGGAGTTCGCCGTTGACCTTGAGGCGAATGCCGGCACGGGCACAATCCATCTCCGTCTCGATCCACGGTCCGATCGGGGCAAACGTGTCAAAGCACTTGCCCCGCGCCCATTGCTTGTCCTGTTTGAGCTGGCAGTCGCGCGCGCTGACATCATTGCCGCAAGTGTATCCGAGCACATAACCGGGCGCGTCCGCCACGGATACATGCCTGGCTTTCTTCCCGATGACGATTACCAGTTCGCATTCATAATCAACTTCGTCCGGAGCCATCTTTGGAAGAAGAATAGCTTCGCCCGACCCGATAACGCAGTTAGGTGTCTTGATAAAAATGAGCGGATGGTCAGGAATGGCCATGCCGCTCTCTTCCGCGTGCTTGCGGTAGTTAAGGCCTATTGCCGCGATCTGGCGCGGTTCGACGGGAGCCAGGAGCTTTGCATGGCCGAGCGGAACGGTCTGGCCGGTCTTTTTCCAGTTGCCGAAGATGTCGCCGCGGATTAGCCGGAGTAATTTTCCCTCGACCAGGGCGTGTTGAATTTTTCCACTGACATTTACGCGCGCGATCTTCATTGCGGGTTCCTTTCCAGGACTTCGGGATTAACCAGGGATTTGGGCTTCTCGCCGCGGAGTACCCTGACAACTTCCTCAATGGCCTTCCGCTGGAGGGCGGGAAGGGCTGCGTTTGAATACCAGGCGCTATGCGGGGTCAGGATGACATTGTCGAACTTCTTGATGGGATGGTCATGTTTGACAATTGATTCGTCCTCGAGCAAGTCAAGCCCGGCGCCGCCGAGCTTGCCGTTCGCCAATCCCCACACCAGAGCGTCCGTCTCAACAATCGCCCCGCGAGCACAGTTGATCAGGATGGGCTTTTTTTTCATCTTTTCAACCGCTTGACGGTTGATTAGATGATAGGTGGACTTGGTGGACGGACACTGCACAAAAATCGCGTCGCTGGTCATGAGCAGTTCGTCCAGTTCAATGTTCCCATACCCGTCCACGTCCGTTTTGATCAGCGGATCGAAAAATACGATTTCCGGACCGAACGGCTCGAGACGATCGGCGATGGCGCGTCCAATCCGTCCGAAGCCGATGATCCCGGCCCGCATCTGCTGAATGGACTTGAGCGGCTTGACGCAGGCCAGCGACCATTCGCCGGCCTTGGTCTTCTTGTCCGCCAGCAGTATTTTGCGGGCCAGCGTCAGAAAATGGGCCAGGGCGTGGTCAGCCACTTCATTAATGCAGTAATCCGGCACGCAGGCGACCATCACGCCGTGGCGAGTGGCCTCGGCCACATCAATGGTGTCAAGGCCCATGCCGTAGCGAACGATCACCTTGAGGTCCGGGGCATGGTCGAATATCTTCCTGCCCATCCCGGGCAGGTACGTGTTGAGGATGGCATGCGTATCGGCCAGGTGCGGGATCAGTTCGTCCGCCGACTTACACTGATACACCTCCAGTTCGGCGTCAACCGCGGCGAGCGCCTCCTTTTCCGTATCAAACGATTCAAACACATAATCCGTCACGATCACCTTGCGTTTTGCCATATATCTCCTTTTCTATCCTGGTTAGAGTTCTGCGAAATGGTCTAAAATCGCGCCCACTCGGTGAGTGGGCCTACAAAAAACAAGGAATTTGTAGGCCGCGTGCCTGCCCGCCTCTTGGGAGGGACCCCACGCGGCGCATTTCGCAGAAGTCTAATCCTAGTTCGTGACAGAAAAACCCATCACTTATTTTTGCAGGGGATGTTTTTCAACCACCCGTTCAAAACACGTCAAAACCGGTGCGCATCATCACCTCGTCTTGCATTTCCGGCGAAAGCCTGGTGAAATAATCGGTATAGCCGCCGATGCGCACCACAAGGTCGCGGTATTGTTCGGGATTCGTCTTGGCCTTTTTCAGCGTTTCATGGTCAACCACGTTGATCTGGGTCTCAAATCCT
>CAYQNY010000113.1:0-11085 GCA_964418925.1 uncultured Verrucomicrobiota bacterium | reverse complement strand
GCGCGGGACAGGCTTGCCCCGCCGCGGGGCCTAATTAATCATTATTCGGACTGGCGAATATGTTCCATCCAACGAAAGCTATCGTTCTGGCGGCCGGATTCGGCACACGGATGCTGCCGTTGAGTCTGGATATTCCCAAGCCCATGATGCCGTTCTGGGGCCGGCCGATTCTCGGGCATGTCCTGGATATGCTGGCCCGGTGGAGAGTCAAAGAGGTGTTGCTCAACCTGCACCATCAACCGGACTCCATACTCCAGTACGCGCGGCAAAGGCCCGCCTGCAGCGCCTGGAGCGCAGCGACTGCGGGTAGGCGCCGGGACGGCTTGCGCGTGACCCTTTCCTTTGAGCCGAACATCATGGGGACCGGCGGCGCGTTGAGCCGGGCCAGCTGGTTTCCAGACTCTACACCTTTCTGGATGATCAATGCCGATATTGTGGCCGACGCGGACCCGGCCCCTTTATGCAGGGCGTTTGTGAATCACCGGTGCCTGGCCGCTCTCTGGCTTCATCCCGCGCAGGGTCCACGGACTGTGGAAATGACACGCGGCGTCATCACTAACTTTCAAAGCAGTCGTCCGGGAACCGACGGCACGTTTACGTTCTGCGGTCTGCAGTTGCTATCGCCCGACATCCTCGCGTACATCCCCTGCGGCCGATTCTCGTCCATTGTTCAGGCGTACAAGCGGGCCATGGCCGATGGCCATCAAATACGCGGTGTGTGCTTGCCCCGATCCTACTGGGCCGATGTTGGAACCCCCAATGGTTATCTGCAGGCGCATCGCGAGGTAATGGAGAGTTTTCAGCGGGGCCGGCCAGGCCAGCGCCTGTTCCACCCCCGCGCACTTAAGCACATGGCAGCCCTCCGCCGGCGCCGGGTTCGGATTAAGGGTTTTGCCGCGGTGGGCGCCAATGTTGTTATTGAAAAAGGCGTGCGCCTGTCCGACACGGTCATCTGGGATGGCGCGCATATTGCCTCCGGCGCCATTCTTGACCATGCCATTGTGGGCCGACAGACTGAAGTGCATGGACGCGTCCCGCGCGTTGCGGTGCGCTCCGACTTTTCGTTAAAATCGGATACGCGTCCGACCGACCCACAGCTGGCCATGGCGCTCAGCAAACTGCACTGGGACCCTGCCGCGACGACCGTCATTCCCTTCGAGCCGCGCGGCTCGGCCCGGGTATTTACGCGGCTGGGGCACGGACGACGGAGTGCCATCATGATTCGATACAGTCTGGAACGCGAGGAAAATGCGCTCTATGCGTCGCATGCCCGATTTCTGAAGGCAATGAACTGGCCGGTGCCGGCTGTTCTGGCGGACGTTCCGGAAAAACAATTTGTGATTGTGGAAGATCTTGGAGACCAATCGCTGCAATGCCTGGCTCGTTCCGAGGAGTCAGAGCGAGCAACTTCGGCCCGGCGCTTGTCCATGGAAGGCTATTACCGGAAAATCATCCGGGCCGTTCACAGTCTTCATGAACGCGGAACTCAGATTGCCCGGCGCCGGCGTCTCAATCTGGTGGCGCCATTTTCCGTTGATCTGTATCGCTGGGAACGGGAGTTCTTCGCGCGCCAGTTTCTACAGGCCCGTCTGCATCTACCGCCGGCTGACATCAGGCGGATTCTCCGGGAACTGGAAGGGGTGGGCCGGGATCTGTTACAGACTCAATCAGTACTTGTGCACCGGGATTTACAGTCGAGCAACATCTTGTGTGTCCGGGGCAATCCCTTTTTTATTGATTTCCAAGGCATGCGGTTTGGCGCCGCCGCCTATGACATGGCCTCTTTGCTTTGCGACCCCTATGTGGAACTGCCGCCGGCCTGGCAGACAAGGCTGCTGGCTTTTTATAACAATACAGCGACATCCGGCGCCTCGATTGCGGAGCATTTGTTCTGGCAGGCATCGGTGGAGCGCTTGGCCCAGGCGCTGGGCGCGTACGGCCGATTGTGCGCCCAGCCGGACACGGCCTGGTTCGGCCAGTACATTCCACCGGCTCTGCGAATGATGCGGCGCGCTCTCCGGCATACCGGCGCCTGCGCGTGTCTGTTATCCGTTGTCGAGAAGGCAATAGACAACCTGGCCGCCACGGAGTGATAGCGGGGCGAACCACCCGCACACAAAAGCGCGCTCCGTCCTTAAGACCCCAATTCTGCCAGGCGCTGACTTGTCCAGGGGATGATTTTCTCCGCCATGTCATGCGAGGCTTTATCATCCGCCGTGTTAATAATCATCATCAGTCCGCGCGGATCCAGATGACGGATGAAATAAGCAACGTCTTCCGCCTCAACACAGCTGATAAACAGTAATTTTCCCGCGGCTTGTATCTTCCGCATTTCCGGAATTAATTCTCGGAATGCCGGTGAATTGGGGTCGTGTCCAAACTGGATCAGATCAATCGCGGCCACCTGCAACAGGGCATCCAGGTGCTGTCTGCATCCGTCGTGCCAATGCAGGATCGTATAGTCCGTATGCTCCGCCATGATGGTCAATGCCGGCAGAAAGACGTCGGCATATAGCGCGGGCGAAAAGTTAATAGCCATATCATCCTGCAATGTGCCCATGCGGCCCGGATACCAAACCGGCATCCAGTTGACGATGCCGTCATTATAACGGCTGACAAGCGGATATACCCGATCAAAGGCCTGGTTGCATTCCCGGGCCAGCCGTATTGCCAAGGCGCGCATCTTGTCCGGATCGTCAATGGTTGCGATCAGAAAGGCTTCCGTGCCCATTAATTGCGAAATCCAATCCGTGGGCCCGCCGAAATCAACCGTGCTGATATGCGCGAGGCCTTTACAGCGCTGGGCAAAATAATCGGCAATTTCCAGTTGAATTCGCCAGTAGGGATTGGATTCATCAAAATGGATTTTATCGGCCTCATCCAGGCCTTTGATGACCGGATCATGCCAGACCGTATCACGGCCAAAGGCGGGGCGACCCCCGCAAAACCCGGTAAACACATTCGGGCCATAAACCGGCGTCATATATTTGAACAAATCCGCGTGCCAGTTCCAGGCCGTTCTCCGCCAGCATTTTAAATCAAAGAGTTTCTGGGGATTGAGATACTTTTGCTCGGATTCTTCCAGCATCCATGGTTCGGGTAATGGCCGCTGCTCCGCGGGATTCTGGATGTGCGCAATAATACCTTGATCCAATACCCGTTGATCCAGATAGGCCGTATACCGCTCGCGAAGATGCGGCCAATCAGGAATGGCTTTGTATTTTATGCTATCCGCCATCGAATTCATCTTTTTTCAGCGCGTTGGCCTGGTGCACTATGTTGGGACTGTTGAAAAACGCTTTCAAGAACGGCCACGACAAAGCCCTTCGACAGGCCGTTTCGACGGGGCTCAAGGTCTCGAGCAAAGTCGAGAGACTCAGGGCCTTGAGCGAAGTCGAAACGGCGTGGCCCTCCAAAAGACCTATAAAATGGGCGTTATTAGTTATGGCGAAACACGCTTTATCACGTCCGAATTGGTTTTTCAGCAGTCATGTTGGCTTAATAATTACCTTCCCGGCGCCAGACATCAAGCATCAGTTCATAACGCCGGAGCGGCATGCCCGTGTAAATACAATTGCTGGTGGAAAATATGTAGCCGCCGCCCGGCATACCCTGCCGGAGCGCGTTGCGCGCGGCTGCGGCTGCTTCTGCGTCCGTGCCGGTCTGGAGCAGGCCGCAGTTGACATTGCCGATCAGGCAGACACGCTGCCCGTATAATCTTTTAACCTCGGCCATATCCACTCCGCCTTGCGGGTCAAGGGAATGCAGCGCGTGCGGATTAGCCGCCACCAGCTGATCAATAATCGGCATGATATTGCCGTCCGTATGCTTGATGGTGTAAAATCCCATATCCCGGTAGCCCTGAATCAAGCGGGCCAGGCCGGGCGCGACAAATTCGCTGAACTGATGCGGGTTCAGGAACGGGCCGGTGTTCAAGCAGTAATCAGAGCACAAGGCAAATCCATCCAGGCCGCCATTTTTGCGCAGGGCCTTTGCGCGGATCAGGGCCTGATCCACCAGTTGCGCGGCCTCCTGTTTTACCGTCTCCGGTTCATCAGCCAGCTGATAGGAAAATTCCATCAGTTTGTTGCCGGAAGGAACGCCAAACGTGGCATCGCCATGCATCATGAGGAAATATCGGTCCCCTGTTTTATCGCGAATGAGATCCACCAGCCGGCGCTGTTCTTCCAATGAATTGGGATTTGGATGCAAAAAGATGGCGCTGTGCTCAAAACGTTCCGCCGTTTGAATGTACAGGTCGGCCATATCCTCACGATGGAGCTGGCGCTCCTTTTCCTCCATCTGCTGCCATTGGGAATAGTTCCGATGGTTCGGATGCACGCGGCCGAACGCTTCCATGGTGAGAAAAAATACAAGCTCGAAATGCGGCACGCGTCCCGTCAGGGGCTTGCGCTCCAGCGCGGCGATAAAACGTTCTCTGGGCGTCATGGTGTCCTTATTAACATGATTGTGCGGTTTAAAAATGGGCGGATGTTTGGCATCCTGTGTCTGCCGTTGGTCCGGTCAATCCGGCTGGAGCCGGGCGCCGTCGAACAGAATTTTGAGGTCACGGCGAATGTCGGCTGCGGTCACTTGCCAGCCGGTTTGCATGAGGTCTGCATATTTATCGGCCAGGACATTGGCGATGATGGTCCGGGAATGGGTCCATTTGTAGATCAATTGATCCAGCACCCGCGCGTCGGAATGCTGGGGAATGAACGCCAGCCCCAGCAGTTCCAGCCGCATGGCGGTGATTTCGCGGATCAACGACGGGTTATTCAGGAACCACCAGCAGCCGAATGGAATGATGTTCTTGAACTTCCGCGCCGCGATGCAAAGTTCATGCATGTTTTCCCGTGAAAGATAGGTCACCAGCAAGCGGTTGTCGGGAAAATCGTTGGCCAGCCGCTCCAGTGTTTCAATCTCCGCTTTGCCGACCGAATCCCCGGCCACCCCCAGGGCCGGATTGACCAGTTTCTTGACACCGATCATCATGGCCACCGGAATTCCCCTTTCCCGCGCGATCGGAAACACGGCTTTAATCATCAGGTTGGTCAGGCTGGAGGTCGCATGCGGATACCGGAATGCCGGCGGCAGGCTGATGGCCATGTAACGGGCATCCAGTCGCTGGCACCAGTCATTCAGATAACGCCGGACTTCTGCCAGCGTCTTTCCGGAAAGCGACGTGTCCACATTATATCCCATTGCCTTGAGATGTTCCGCGCCCTCCGGCCAGGCCATCAGGGCGCTGTCGAGGCGCAGGACACCCAGAAACCGGGGGTCCCGTTCAAACCCTTTTTCCCAGACGTCGCGCTCCGCCGGATCAATCGGATCATTAGTCATGTAAACACGGCTGACACCCGCCAGCCGGAATACCTTGTCCGCGTAGCCGCGCACCGTCTGCCTGGCAAAGGCGCGGCGAACTGCGGCCAGGGATTTTACATTGGAATCAAAACCCAGGGCCTGGAGAACGGTCAGTACGCCGCGGCAGGCTTCGGAAACCGGCGAGCGCTTGACAAATAATTCGTCCCAGATGAGGTCGGCCTGGCGCACTTTGGACAGGTTGAAAAACGATTGATAGTCCATATCCGGTCGCGCGCGGAAAAACTCGGCCACGAGATAATGGTAGGTGACTAATTCATCAATACCCCAGAGTAACAGGTTGCCCATGGCCGGATCAAAGAGATGCGTGTGGATGTCCACTATCGGCGTTCGCGCCAGTATTTTGCGGACAACATTCCGCACCGATTTCAAAGGAATTTCTGTCATAATACCCCCCTACCCTGTTCTTTTGGACCAATACATTTGACCAAATCAACAGAATACACGGAATGGACCAATAGCCGCTCTAAGAGCGACTACCACAACAGCATGTTAGATTTCTGTGGCGGCGGCTCTATGAGCCGAACTCTGATTAAAAAATTATATTTAATCCTGTTTATCCCGTCAATCCTGTCAAAAAATCTTATGCTTTCTTCCTGACCCCGCGAGACGCGGGGCAAGCCTCTGATTTATCCCGCTCAGAGCGGGATCTCTCATTTCGCGGAACTTTATGTCCCACGACCTGATCAACGGCTTCGGCAAACACGGCCAGGGATTCCTGCAGGGCCGCCTCGCTGATGGTCAACGGCGGCGCGATTTTCAGGCATTCCCCGCCAATACCCACGGGCGCGAACATCAAGAGGCCTTTCTGGAAGCAGGCGATATTGATTTTAAGCGCCAGTTCCGGATTGGGAATCTTTGTGCCCGGCTTAACAACCTGGATACCGGCCACCAGTCCCTTGCCCTGTGTGCATCCCAGCACGGCAGGATACTTCCGCTGAATGCGGCGCACGGCGGGGATGAGAATCTTTCCCAGCCTGGCCGCGCGTTCCACCAGCCGTTCCTTTTTGATCAGCTTCAAGTTGGCAATGGCGGCGGCAACGGGCAGAGGCGAGCCGGAATGCGTCGAGGTCATTGACCCCGGCGCGTATAATTCCTGGATGTCTTTCCGTCCAATCACCGCGGAAATCGGCAGGGACGAGGAGATGCCCTTGCCGCAGGCAATCAGGTCGGGCGTGATGCCGTAGTGCTCAAAACAGAACATTTTACCGGTCCGGCCGAAGCCCGCCTGGACCTCGTCCATGCAGAGCACAATATCGTGTTGGCGGCAGAAAGCCGCAAGTTTCCGGGCATATTCGATGGGAAAGAAGTCCGGACCGATCCCCTGGTAGCTTTCCGACATGACCCCGGCAATATCCTGGTAAGCGACCCCTTTTTCCCGCAGGGTTTTCAGGAACAGGTCGAATGACGTATCCGTGTTCTTGTAGCCGTCCGGGAACGGCACCTGCACGAACGAGCGGTCCCCCGCCCCTATCCATTGCTTCAGCCGGGGCATGCCGCCAGCCAGCTGGGCGCCAAGCGTGCGACCGTGAAACGCGTTCAGGAAACTGACGAAGTATTTCTTGCGCGGGCCGTGTTTTTTCAGGGCATAAGTCTTGGCCAGTTTAATGCAGTTCTCAGTGGCTTCACTGCCGGAGCTGAGCAGGAAAACGGTGTATTGCCGCGGATCCGGCGAAATATCGCACAGCATTTTAGTCAGCCGGGCGCGGGACTCGTGCACGAACACATAGGACGCCAGCAGGCCCTGATCAATCACGGACTTGAGCGCCTGCCGGATTTCCCTGCGTCCGTGGCCGGCGTTGGCAATCAGCACGCCGGAAGACCAGTCAATCCAGCGGTTACCCCACTTGTCAGCGACGATGAAATTATCCGCGCTATGCCAGACAATCGGCGGCTGCCCCATCATGGAACGCGGTTCCGACTGCTTGAGCGCCTTGAAGATCGCGAGCGACTGCGGGACCGGCAGCTTGGTCCTGATGGTGCGGAATTTTGTCTTGATTGGCGGGACACTGACGGGCGTTAAATCATACACTGCCATTGAAACATATCCTTTCTATTCTGAAATTCCAGCCCCTGCTTTGAGCTGGAATATAATGAGATCAATTTTTAACCTTCATCATTACCGGCGAAGCGCCACGCGGGGGTTCCCGTCATAATGAATTGTTACCGGCACGCCGTCATTCATGATGGACAGGCGCGCGGCTTCGACGACCAGTTCGTTGATGGAACTGTTGGCCGGCGTGGCAATCAGGCCTTTTCGATCAACCGCTTGGATGATCTCCCGGCGACGGCGCAAGGCCTCCGGATCCTTAAGCGCTATGGTTTCATTTTCGATCCGGACGATTGTTTCGAGAATGGTGGCCACGGAGTCCACGCCGTATCCGGTGGGCTTGAAACCGGCGCCTTCCCACGGCGCCAACTGGAAGAAGTCCGGATTGATATAATTATAGTGGGATTTGGACCCCCCGATGCCTTCCAGGTAGCAGTGGGTCACGCCGCGGAACTGGTCGTCGTGCTTAATAAGGCTGGATTTACCGTCTCCCTCGCAGAACATCGTCAGGCACTGTTCGTTGCTTCCGGCGCCCTCATCGGGATAGCCCAGGCCATTGATCACGGAGAGCAGGGCGTTGTTCTCAAAGCGCACCCGTCCGTTGGCCCACAGGAATCCCTCCTTACCGTTGGGGAATTTACCCTGCACTCCCGCGACCGACACCTCGACCGGCTTCAGCCCGGTGATAAAATACACCAGGTCCACATAGTGGCACCCGATATAGACGAAGGGGTCCGTCTTGTCGGTCGTGAACCAGTTCTGAAAATTAGATGACCGGTAGAAATAGGGCTCCACGAGCTTGGCTTCACCCATGACAAATGATCCGAAATGACCCAGTTGATAATGCCGGCGGGCAATCAGCGCCCGGCGGTCAAAGCGCTTATGATATTCCACGCCGACGAACAACCCGCGCTCGCCGGCGAACTGTTCCACTTCAACCGCCTGCGCATGCTTGAGCACGAGCGGCTTGACGCATAACACATGCTGGTTATGCCGCAGGGCGTCCATCACTACCGGGTAATGGAACTGGTCCGGCATGGCCACGACCACGGCCTGGCGCGGCTTCATGCGGGTGATGACTTCCTTGTACAAATCCGGAAAATCCCGGGTGGGCGGCTCCGCGAGCGCCGGGTATGGCGTGAAACTCTGGCCGGGGAATGCCTGCATAATATCCGGAGATTCCTGCAGCGCTTTCAGCGGCGGCGTGTTCAGGGCGCAGATACTGATGGCGCCCAGGGCGCCTGTGCGCTGGAGATGATAGATGGAGGGTAGCAGGAGATCATGGGTAATCATCCCGCCGCCGATAATCGTGACATCCAATGGTTGCATGCGGTTGTTCCTGATGCTGTTCATGACCGAATCAAACAGAATATTCTTTTTAATCCCCTGCCGTTAAATGTCAAGGCCAGATTCGATTTTTCAGACGAAAAAATCGAATCTGGCCTGATTTTTCCGCTAATCGGGGCCGGCCGCGCCGGTTTTTCCCGCAGCTCAGGTTTTCCATAAACCATGCACGTTGCAGTATTCCCGGGCGCTGATTGTCTCCGCACTCACCCCCTCGAAATAGGCCGTGGGTATCTGACCGGGCTTCAGGAATTGCCGCAATGCCTTGCCGTCGGCCAGCAGTTCGATCCATTCGATATAATGCTTGTCTTCCATGGGATGCGGCACACTGCCGACGGTCACTTTGACCCCCGTCGCTGTTTTTTCAATGACCGGGACATGTTTTTCCTTGGACGCGTCCACGGTGTTTTCCTTGAAGATTTGCATAGGCTGACCACAACAGACGAGTTGGCCAACGCCGGCATGAATGATTTCCACCATGTTACCGCAGACTGCGCATTTGTAGATTTCAAGTTTATTGGTCATGACATTCCTCCTGTTATATCCATTAATGATTAACTTACGTTGATTGTTTTCTTGATATATTCTGTTGTCGCAATATTCATTTGGAATGATCGGTTCATGAACCGCTTGAACTTAATACATCCGGAACATACTGCCCTGGGGTTCAAACTCATAGGCGCCTATGTCCACCTGGCCGTTGAACCGGTCAATCCGCCGATGGCCGTCCAGGTCAACTGCATTCGTCATCCAGTTTTCATTGGTCCCGGTGTTGACACAGGGCGATGACGCGACTACCCGGTAATTGCCCGTCGCCGCACCGGTAAACAACGGATTATTAGTAATGTTGCCCTGGTCAGGCGGGAAATTGGTGAAGGACGCACAGATGTGCCATAATTTGTTGGTGTCGCTACCGGTAACATCTATGTCGGTAGTATTGGAATAAATAATACAATTTTCAACATTTGATCGTGTTGAATTTGCGTATATCTTAAAACCAATCCCCACATTCCCGGCAATGGTGCAGTTTTGTAATTTATGAGTGCCACCATAAGTGCCTGAATTCCCTGTCATTGCAACCACCGCCGGCGCGCTAGTATTGCCGGTAATCAGGCAATTTCTCACCATTCCGCCATGGGCCATGTCAAGAGCTCTGGAGGGAGTATTTCCGATAAGCACGCAATCCGTGAGCAAAACAGGTCCCCATGCTCCGTCAATCCATACGCCGCTGCCATAATTAGGCGCCTGGTTTCCAGTAATCTGACAATTGGAAACTATCGCGCCAGTAGTCATCAATACTCCGCCATAATAGTGTAATGCTCTGTTATTAATAAGGGTCTATTGAAGAATATGTGGGTAAATTTATCAGGTGATGAACAGTTGTCAAGTCAGAAAGGGTTCATTTGATGCAGTCAGAGGTGCATTGTTCACGCCTCGTTGAGGGTGGTTGAACAAGTCGGAGGGTTTCGCTCGGCTCTGGTGGCCTTCCCAGGCCACGCCCCGCTCCCACCACCTTTGCTTCTAAGGCAAGAAAGTCGGTGGGGAACGGCTGGAAATTGACAGGGAATTTATGCTTGAACGCACTGGGCATAAGTGCTCCAAGATGCTGTTGAAACAAACCAGCAGAAAGGAGCTGCCCAGTGCGCATAGAAACAATACTGAATCATTGCTATCGTCACAAGTCATTTGTGTATACCGGATGTCGGTTGAAACTGATTGGTGGAAGGAACGCGTTGGTTGTTGAGATCGAGCCTCGGAAAAACGGGCTTACGGAGTGCTCGATATGTGGGAAGGCATGTCCAATATACGACCATATGGCTGATTATCGACAGTTTGAGTTCATACCGCTTTGGAATATACCGGTGTATTTTCGTTATACGATGCGGCGGGTAGATTGTAAGGATTGCGGGATTCGGGTGGAACGCGTTCCATGGGCGGAAGGCAAGTCACCGGTAACAAAATCTTTTGCGCTGTTTCTGGCGCGATGGGCCAGAAAACTGAGTTGGAAAGAGACGGCGGAAGGATATGACGAAGAAGTGCTGAAGCACACCAAATATTGCTTTCTTAAAAATGAGGGAAATTTGACCGAAAAGCAACAAACAAAACTGGCTGATGTTCTCCAGTACGATCTGAAAAGCGTTCGGGCCTATCTGTTAAAGGAAAGCTTTCAGCTGTTCTGGAATTATAACAGCCCGTATTGGGCCGAGTGGTATCTGTTGCGGATACTGTTCATACCCATCACCCGAATAGATAGTATTTCACCCAGGACCAGAAGTGTATTCTGCGTATGAATATATTTTTGGAAAGTA
>CAYQNY010000112.1:8493-11090 GCA_964418925.1 uncultured Verrucomicrobiota bacterium | reverse complement strand
CCATTTCTTGTAGGCCGCGTGACCCCCGCCCGCAACGCTGGAGCGTAGCGAGTGCGGGCAGGCCACGCGGCGCATTTCGTAGAAGTCTATTGTCCTGTATGAAAGGAGTCAGCGTTATGTCTCAATGTATCAGCCGGGGAAGCCCTGAAGCGGAATTATCCCGTGATGATATGGAGCTGTGCCTGAGTGAGTTTCTTGTTGCTCTGCCAGTCAAGCCGAAGAAGGTGTTGCTGATTCCGCCTGATTTCACACGTTTCCATTCCGGTGCCGGTGATCTATGTGCCTGGTTGTATCACCGGCTGTCTGCACAGGCCGGGGTGGAGTTGCTTCCGGCTCTGGGAACTCATCGGCCGATGACTGCCGTTGAGATAACCAGGATGTTTCCCGGTGTTCCTCATGAGCGTATCCGCGTGCATGACTGGCAGAAAGGACTGGTGTTCATGGGGGAGGTCGCCGGGCACCGCCTGCGCGAGCTCAGCGGTGGCAAGATGGATTATCCGGTACGAGTCGAAATGAATGCGCTCGTGGCGGAAGGCCGGTATGACGCAATCATTACCGTCGGCCAGGTGGTCCCGCATGAAGTCATCGGCATGGCCGGGGGCAATAAGAATATCCTGGTCGGTTGTGCCGGTCCTGACATCATCAATAAAAGCCATTTCCTTGGGGCCGTCTGCAACATGGAAGCCATCATGGGCCATATTGAAAGTCCTGTGCGCACCCTGCTCAACGAGGTCGAGGACCGTTTTCTTGGGCATTTGCCGATCCATTATATCCTGACCGTTCGATCGAAAAACCAGGCCGGCCAGCTGGTAACGCGTGGTCTCTTTGCCGGTCATGATCGGCAGTGCTTTGAATCGGCGGCGCGGTTGAGTCAGACGGTGAATATCGTGCAAGTGCCGCCATTGAAAAAAGTTGTGGCGTATCTGGATCCTGCCGAATTCAAAAGCACTTGGCTGGGTAATAAGGCCATTTACCGAACGCGTATGGCCATTGCCGATGGCGGTGAATTGATCATCCTGGCGCCCGGCCTGGTGGAGTTTGGAGAAGCCGAGGTCAACGAGCGATTCATCCGCAAATACGGGTATCGCGGTACGGCAGCCACGCTGAAGGCGGTGGCCGCCGACACGGAACTGCACGACAGCCTGGGCGCCGCCGCGCATCTCATTCACGGTTCCAGTGAAGGCCGGTTTTCGATTACTTACGCTCCCGGCGGATTGACCCGGAAGAATATTGAAGCAGTGGGGTTCCAGTTCATGGAACTGGCGCCGGCCCTGGCCCGTTATAATCCGGAGCGGTTGGTCGACGGGTTCAATACCCTGCCGGACGGCGAAACAATTTATTTCATTTCGAATCCCGCTCTCGGCCTCTGGCAGCGAGAATAAAAAATGCAGAAGGCAGAATGTAGAATGCGGAGCGGCGCGAGGAACCGCAGTCAGACGCGCAACCATACCCGCACTCTCGTTTTTCTCTCGGTGGTGGCGTCCTATGCGCACACTAATCTGGCGGCTTGGATTCTGCGCGCCGGCGTGGAACGCGCGGGCTTGCCCCGCGTTGCGCGGGGTTTACCCCGCGCGACGCGGAAATGGCGCTGGCATGAAGTGGCAGTGTCCCGGAACGATTCGCTGCCGGTGGTCTTGATGCGCCTCGCGCGGCTTCAGCCGGCTGTTCTGGCCGCGACTTTTTACCTGTTCAATCGATCGTTTCTGCTCGCGCTGATTTCCCGTTTCAAGGTCCTGGCGCCGCGGTGTCGCGTTGTGGCCGGCGGCCCTGAATTTCTGGGCGATAATCGGGAGTTTATGCTTCAATTCCCGTTTATTGATGCCGTGATTCGCGGGGAAGGCGAAATAGCGTTGGCCGCATGGTTGGCCGGAATCCGGCGTCCGGCCGCCTGGGCAACGATCCCGGGGTTCTGTGGGGTGGTTAACGGCCGTTACGTGGATAACGGCATGGCGGAAATGGTGACGCGGCTGGATGATATTCCGTCGCCCTATCCGGCCCATTTGAAGACCTTTCAGAAGCCGTTTGTCCTGCTGGAAACGTCGCGCGGATGCGCCAATCAATGCACGTTTTGTACGAGTGCCGGCGTCCCGGTCCGTTATTTTTCCCCGGATCGTGTGCGCCGGGACCTGCGGCTGATAACCGCCGGCGGTGTTCCGGAAGTGCGCCTGGTGGACCGGACCTTCAATGACCGGCCGATCCGTTACCTGCCCCTCCTGCGCATGTTCCGTGATGAGTTCAAGTCGCTGCGCTTCCATCTGGAGATTGATCCGGCCCGCATTACGCCCGCGTTGCTGAATGAACTGGCCGTTGCCGGACCGCATCGCTTTCATATCGAGGCGGGTGTTCAAACTCTGAATCCGCAAGTCTTGCGAGTTCTCCGGAGACAGGGGACTGTTGGGCGAGTGCTGAAAGGCATCGTTCAACTCTGTCGATTGCGTAACCTGGACGTGCACCTGGATTTAATCGCCGGTCTGCCGGGCGCGACCCTGGCGGATGTGTTGCATGACCTGCAGACGTTGATGCCGTTGAATCCGAGCGCGATTCAACTGGAAACATTGAAACTGCTTCCCGGAACCCGTTTGGACCTGGCCGCGCGG
>CAYQNY010000112.1:0-8393 GCA_964418925.1 uncultured Verrucomicrobiota bacterium | reverse complement strand
CGGAGCCGCTGGCGGATTGTCGCCGCCCCGGAACCGCCGTATGAAGTACTGCAAACGTCAACGATGAGCGCTGAGGATATGGAGACGGCGCGAAAACTCTCGAACCTGGTGGATTGGTTTTACAATGCCCCCGAACTCCGGCCCGTGATTCTGCTGGCCATTCGTCTCCGGCCGAGTTTCTGGGCAGGTTTGATGCAATCGGGCGAACGGTATTTGGATATTCCCCATGCACCCAGTCTGGAAAACCGGTTCCGCTGGCTGAATGACTTATTCAGTAAAAAAGCCATATCCTTGAGCCATGCTCTGCATTACGCCTGGCTGAAGCACGGGTTCAGCGCTCAGCATGGTATTTGCCCGACCCGGGTCTGGAAAGAGCCCCTGCCCGCAGACGCGGTGCTGGTGGAAGGCGATGCCGCAGAGTCCGGATCACGCCGTTTTCTGGCATGCCTGGAACATGCGTATCTTTTTGTTTACGGTCACGACCGTCGCGCCGCCGCCATCTACCGGGTGCCGCCCGATATTCTCAAAACTCAGGGATGATCTTTTTTAGCAAATAAAACTTTTATCGCTATGCAATGATGGAAAATATATTCTTTTCATGTACAGCCGGTTTGCTATGTTGAGTCAATTTTATTTTATGAATTTTTACAGGAGCAACTGTTCATGCAGAATATTCC
The DNA here is from genome assembly GCA_964418925.1 of uncultured Verrucomicrobiota bacterium. Taxonomy (GTDB): domain Bacteria; phylum Verrucomicrobiota; class Kiritimatiellia; order JAAZAB01; family JAAZAB01; genus CAYQNY01. Next base: position 7,716 of record CAYQNY010000112.1, on the reverse strand, counting down.
CGTATTAACCGTGGGTGAACGCACGCTGGCGGAAGCCTATGAAAAAGCGCTGATTGCGCTGCATGATCACGGGATTCGCTTTCAGACCCAGTACGACAAGCCGGGTGATCCTCTCAGCCTGGACTGTACCATGAATATCACGGTGCTGGAACCGCTGGCCGAGCCAATGATTCACAAGGCGTTTCCCGGCGGCATCGAGGACCTGCGGGAGTACGTTCTGGAGATTCAGGGCATCAAGGACCACTGGGTCAGGAACCTGAATGATCCCGAGGATACGCGGTGGGAATATACTTATCATGGGCGACTCAAGGCCTACGGTCAGTGGCGCGAAATTCATAACGGCCGGTCGGATCCGGCCGGGCCTTTTGGCGTGGATCAGATCGAAGGAGTGATCCGCAAACTCGTGGAACAGCCGTTTACCCGCCAGGCCCAGATGATTACCTGGATGCCGAATATTGACCTGGATTGTTACGATCCGCCCTGTCTGCAGTCCCTGTGGTATCGCCTCTTGGAAGATGAGCACGGGGTCGGATGGCTGAACTGCAATATCCGTTTCCGCAGCAATGATGCCTGGGGCGCTACCTTTATGAATATGTTTGGCTTTATTCATTTCAATCACGAGGTGATTGCCGCCGAGGTGGCCCGGCGCTCGCAGCGTGAAATCCGGCTGGGGCGCCTGAACTGGCAGGCCGACTCGTTCCATATCTACGGCAAGGATATCGAAAGCGCCAACCAGCGGCTGTTTCAGCGGCTGCGCACGACGGCGTTTGAGGACCGGGTTTACCATTTTTCCGATCCCGATATCTGGGAGATTTATCAGCAGGCTGAACCGGCGATCCGGGAAAAAATCCGGAACGAGGACGCCAAACAATGACCGGTGTTGGCTGAAAACAACCGCTAGAATCATTCGTCTAGTGTCAGGTATATGAATTTTTCGCCAGCGGCGGATCAACCTATGGCTGATAATGTTGCCATGAGCATTATGTGTTTGCAGGAGAGTCGCCCCGCTGACGCGATTCGTTTCTGTCGCCTCGACGGAGCGAGGCTCCTACCTGGCAGATAAGATAAAGTTACCCTGAAGTATGCGCTGCGCTTAACTTCAGGGCCTAATTCAATGTATAGGAATTTCAAAATAGCCGCAAAGGCCCCGCCTGTGGCGGGGTAAACCCCGCGAAACGCGGGGCAAGCACTAAGTTTATCCCGCGCCGCGCGGGACTTGCCCCGCAAGGCGGGGACACAAAGAAAAAGGATAAGATTTTTTTTTATTCTTCGTGCCTTTGAGTCTTAGTGGCAGAATATTATAAAAGTTTCCCGAGGCGCGAAGCGCGCTCGGGACTAATTCAAAAAAAATGAACGGAGGTTGAGGTTATGGCGCGAGTAATGAGCAGGATTTCGGCGGATTGGTGGGATTACACAACATTGGATGAAACCCTCTTGCGAGACGCGGCCCGTCTCGAAGAAAAGGATATCCGGCAAATGGCGCGGCCGGGATTCAAAATTGTATTCTATGACACTTTGGAGGAATTTTACCTGGCCGAAGCTCTGGAATATATTGCCGCGTGGAAACAGTCCACGCCGGATAATCCCGCCGGAATCTGCGGTCCAATCGGACCGACCGAACAGCTGCCCCTGGTGGCGCGTTTGGTCAACGATCAGGATATCAATCTGAAAGATGCCGTGTTCTGGGGCATGGATGAATGGTTCCTGAACGGCAAGGAAGCGCCCATCACCCATCCGCTGTCGTTCAAGCGGGCGGATATGGAATTGTGTTTTGACCGGATTCGCAAGGAGTTGCGGCCCCGACCTGAAAACCTGCACTTTCCGACCGCCGATGTGCAAGCCTACAGTGAGAGTTATAACCAGGCCCGTTGCGTTATCATGCAGGGCGGCCAGGGCGAAGTGAAGCACTGGGCGTTCAATGATCCGCCCCAGCGCAAGGATCAGTATAAGGATCAACCGCCGTCTCCGGCCGTATACCGCCAACTGGCAACCCGCGTGGTGACGCTCCATCCCATGACGCTGATCCAGAATGCCCGGACGTCAGGGGGCGGCCAGGTCTTTCTGGTCCCGACCCAGGCGCTTTCCGTCGGACCTCAGGAAACATGGCAGGCTGAAAAAGTGTCGATCTGGCATCCGGGGCATCACGACAATGCCTTCGGTCTGCGGCTGACGACACTGATGATTTCCAAGCGGATGCCCGATGCGTCGGTGCCCATGTCACTGCTGGCAGACCATCCCAACGTCCAATTTAATTTTTATCGCCGCGGTCTGGGCTCGTGTCAGATGGAAATGCACTGACACGCCTGTCTATTATTTATCATTCCCTCGCAGTTTCAGCCTTCGTAGCCAGGAGGTTTTACTACGGCGAAGTAGGCTCTCGATGCCCAGAGCGGCGTCTTCCCGTCGTCCTGATCGGGATCAGGACAAGGGACCACTTATCCCAATGCGTATAAGCGATTGGGATGACGTGGCGAACCACCTCTACATCCGCCTTTGCCCAAGTAGCTAGTGTAGTGTCTCAATAACGGCTTTACAATTGACCACCTTGGTAGAGCCGGCTTTATGCCGGTTATAGCAGGCGTAAAGCCTGCGCTACCGCAACAATCGTATGTAAAGGAAACTATGATACACTACACTAGAGCCTGTTCGAAAAGGTGTTTTCATTCATGAAGTTTCAATATCCAATGTCCAACAAGGAATATCCAAACTAAGATCGGAGCGTCGGCATCAGCGGCACGAGACAATACACTCCTTCTGCGCGCCTTTTCGGCGAAGTCTTATCCTTGGATATTGGAAATTGAGTGTTGGATATTGGATATTCTTTTTGGATGGGGTCTAGCTATGGCCGGACAGGGTGAATTGTTGTAGCGGCCGTTCGCCACGTCGCCAGGCTATGCTAAGATCGTGGCAAGCAAGTTTTCATGCCCTTGGCAGATCCGCCAAGGCGGAACCACGCCTGAGGCGTGGTGGTCCCTTAGCTTCGCAACGCGGAGCTGACGGGATGAAAACGGCAAAGTTGTGGCGAAGCCGCCTGATTCAGGTTGAGGTTGCCGGCATGTCGGGGGTGGGAGTGAAATTGGACTTGATGCCGGGGACCAGGCGGGAGCGCCGATAGTGCGCCGGCGTGGTGCCCGTCAGGCGCTTGAAATGCTTGATAAAATAACTCTGATCGCAAAACCCCGCCGCATAGGCGATTTCCGGACAGCTCCGAGTCGTGCGCTCCAGGAGTTGTTGCGCTTTCTGGACGCGCAACTGGAGGATATGCTGTAACACGGTTTTGCCGGTCTGCTGTTTGACTAGATGGCTGATCCGGAAAACGCTGAGCCCAACCGCTTTGGATATCTGCTTCAAGGATATCGGCTGGGTGTAATGCCGCGTGATGAAATCCAGAATCCGGCTGACGTTGGCATTGTAACAGTTGAAGCCATGCACATAGATACCTTCCATGAAATCGTCCAGCGCCTGCATCAGTACATGGGACAGAGTCTCAAAGTCGCGGGATTGGATCAGTTTCTGCATCCATTGATGATTCCGCTCGATGAGCGGCTCCATGAGAGGACTGTCCTCGATGGCCGCCCGCGTAAGATAGCCCATCATCTCAATGGCCCGGGCCCGTAGAATGACGAGTTTCGGGGAAAAAAGGTACATGGCGCCGAGCATTTCATTCAGTACCCGGCGCGCTCCATTTTGATCGCCCGCCCGGATCAGCGATAAAAGCATTCGTTCCTTGTCAATCGGATACGATGTCTGCCCGTTTTTTTTATGTTCGTTAATGGCTTCCGATATTTGCCGCTGTTGGGTGGCTTTGAGTTTATTTTCCTCCAGGAGTTGGGGATGCCAGCCGCTGATCTGGTAAAAAGTTTTTTGGAGAAATAGTGCGGCCTCTCGAATGCAGGCGGGTGACCAGACCGGGAGCCGGGTTATATAACGGCGCGCCGCAGTGCGAGGAATTCCCTGGTCTGTCAGTGTCTGGATGGCAGCGTCGGCGGACTTGCCCTCGGTAATGACGGCGTCGCTCATAAGCCCGCCGTGAACGGCATACTTATCCACCATGGCGACCATCCAGCTGATAATGCCCGGCGCCCAGTAGAACACGTAAGGCTCGCCCCAATGCAGAGCCTCCTGCAGGTTGTAGGCTCCAGTGCGCGTGCTGGATGGAAGGGTGAAGACTACGTCCGGCTTGCGCGGACGGTTCAGCAGGGCGCCGGTTACCGAGACAGGATGGGCGCGCAGCGCGCAGGTCTGCCGGTAGGCGCGGCACACATGGATCAAGGTGCGTTGCGATAAAACAGTCATTTGAGCATTCTTTTTTTGAGAACAGCAAGAATGTTATAAAAAAGAGCTGTTTTTGTCTATATTTAATTTCCAAAATAACTACGATAACAGCAGTTTATAAAGATTAATCAGGTGAAGCATCACCTTGAAAAGCAGGACAACAATAAACGGAGGAGTGCCCCATGAGCGTGCTGGATCAAATTTCGGAGAGCCTGATCAAAGGCAAAGCCAAGGAAGTCAAGGAGCTGGTGGAAAAGGCCATTAACGAGAAGGTCCCCCCGGCGGATATTCTGAACAAGGGCCTGCTGGCCGGCATGAGCCTGATCGGCGAGCGGTTCAAGAAAAATGAAGTGTATGTGCCGGAGGTCCTGATTGCCGCCCGGGCCATGAAGTCGGGCATGGAAGTGCTGAAGCCGCTGTTGGTGTCTGCCGGTGTTGAGCCGGTCGGTACTGTGGTGGTCGGTACGGTGAAAGGTGACTTGCATGATATCGGCAAAAACTTGGTTTGCATGATGCTGGAAGGCGCCGGGTTTAAGGTGGTGGATGCCGGTATTAATGTGGAGCCGGATAAATTTGTTCAGATTGCCCAGGAAAACAGCGCCACCATTATTGGCGCCTCGGCCCTGCTGACCACGACGATGACCAATATGAAAGGTGTCGTTGATGCTGTTAAGTCAGCCGGCCTGGCGGATAAAGTCAAGGTCATGATTGGCGGCGCGCCGGTGACCCAGGCTTTTGCGGACGAGATTGGCGCCAGCGGTTATGCGCCGGATGCGGCCTCAGCCGCCGATTTGGCGAAGAAGCTGGTTGGTTAACAGTTTCCGCCGCGGCGGATTGATTTATGTTGTTTAAGCCGCCTCGGGGTGTCAGCCCCGGGGCGGCTTTTTTTCGTAAATTTTTTTTTATCTGCCAGAGTTTTTCCGCCGATTCCGGCTGGCGGGGCAAGTCCCGCGCGGCGCGGGATAAACTTAGTGCTTGCCCCGCGTTTCGCGGGGTTTACCCCGCCACAGGCGGAGCCTTGGTGGCACATGATCGCTTCTTTATAATGCCTCAGTTACAGGGGGGGGGAGGAAATGGTAACCGATCCTGTAGCGCGCCACGCCTGCCCGCCTTCGGAGGGGTGTGGCGCGAAAGTCCACGGATTTTCAGGATCGCCGCACCACGCTTCTGGCGTGGCAAGCACCGTTTACCCCGCTTCGAGCGGGGTGCGGCGCTACAACAAAACCAATCTCCCCCATGACTGAGGCATTACGATCCTTTCCCGAAAAATTCTTGCCGCAACCGCAGATTTGTGCAATAGTTCTAGGCATATCCAGAGTTGAAAAATCCGGATATACCCAGGGCCAAGAATAGGAGATACCATGCAGATTCCAAACTTTATTGTTATCGGTGAAAATATCCATTGTACCCGCGTATTGAAACGGGAAGGCAAGCGGGTGACACAGCGGGAAGATGGCCGGGATGCCATAGTCTATGAGGTTAATGGAAATAAAAAATTCCTGCCGATTCCGGAGCTGTTCCTGAAAAGCGCCGATTGGGACAATGGCAAGGTCAAACATTGTGCCGCGGCCATCTGGCAGGGGATGCGCGGGCAGGGCGCCGACCAGGCGGCTGGCATGGAATATCTTCAAACGCTGGCGCGCAAGCAGGAAAAAGCCGGCGCAACGTTTCTGGACGTTAATGTGGACGAGTTCAGCCTGGATATCCAGGAGCGGATCCGGGCCATGGAATGGACGGCCGCGCTGATTCAGAAGGCGTCGGTCCTGCCGCTGAGCATCGATTCGTCCAATGCTGAAATTATGCGGGCCGGTTTGCGAGCCTGTGATCGGGCGCGGGGCCGCCCCATGGTGAATTCCATTTCCCTCGAGCGCCTGGCCCTGCTCGATGTTCTCAAGGATTATCAGCCGGCTGTTGTCGCTTCCGCCGCCGGTGAGAAAGGCCTGCCGGCGACGGTCGCGGAACGGCTGGGTAACCTGGAGCGGTTGATGCCTCAATTGACGACCCGTGGCATTGATATGGGATGGGTTCACGTGGACCCGCTCGTTTATACAATTTCCACCGACCCGAATAACGGGAAAATCTTCCTGGATTCCGTGGCGGCCATACGGCGGACTTATGGGCCGGCCATTCACATTATCGGAGGGTTGAGTAATGTTTCCTTCGGCATGCCGTGCCGCAAGCTCATCAACCAGGTCTTTGCCTGGCTGGCGGTCGAGGCGGGCGGGGATGGCGGGATCGTGGATCCGCTTCAGATCAATGCCGACGTCCTGAGCGCGCTCGACACCCAATCCGAATCTTTCCAGATGGCCAGCGCCCTGCTGAAAGGCGATGACGAGTTCGGAATGAACTTCATTGCCGCCTATCGGGAAGGGAAAATAAAATAATCCCTTATTCCCAAATATAGCTTGAGTTTTTGGCAAAAAACCTCTAAAATATTATTAAAAGCTGGTTACTGGTTAATTGGAAAAGGCATGTTTATGTCCTGCATGAAGTCTATTATTTGGCCGGTCTTGTTGTTGCCGGTCTTATTGCTGCCCGCATTGGCCGACCGCTATGTATCCATTACATGCACCAACCCGGTTGCCGGTTATACCAATTGGGCGACGGCGGCCACGAATGTTCTCGATGCTGTTGTTGTGGCGACGAATGGGGAAACCGTCTGGGTTACCAACGGCACCTATACGCTGACGAACCAGGTTGAAATTATAAACGCCATTACGTTCCGAAGCGTGAACGGCCGAAGCGCAACTATTCTCAATGGCAACTATTCCAGCACCACAAATCGCTGTTTATTCATCACGAATGCAAGCTCCATTGTGGATGGTTTTACACTGACGAATGGATATGCGGAAACCGGCGGCGGGGTGCTGATCAGTAATGGATTGATACGTAACTGTCTGATTACGGGCAACACGGGGTCCAACGGTGCTGGTGTCATTATGTATGGCGGGGTGCTTTCCAATTGCACGGTCGCAGGCAATTCGGTCCGTCCGAGCGGCAAAGGAGCCGGAGTATATTGCTCGGCCGGCGGCAAGGTCATGAATTGCCTGATCGTGGAAAATACGGCAACCAATGCTTCCAGCCAGGGGGGGGGAGCGTATATATATTGCATTGGCAATAATGGATTTATCGGCTCCTGTACGATCGCCAGCAATTACGCGCCTGCCGGTGGAGGTATGTATCTTGCCGGTACGAATAATTTTGTCACCAACTGCATCATTTATGGCAATACGACCACAAATCTCTATGCTGTCGACGAGAATACCAACGCGTTTTTCAACTGTTGCGCGCCGTTCACCAGTTTTCCGCCCAGTCAAGGCAACACCACCAACAATCCGTTGTTTGTCAGCCTGGCGATGGGGAATTATCGGCTGGCATCGAACTCGCCGTGTATTGATACGGGTACCAATCATACGTGGATGGCGGGGGCTTTGGATCTGG
>CAYQNY010000111.1:0-11157 GCA_964418925.1 uncultured Verrucomicrobiota bacterium | reverse complement strand
GTTTGAGAATGACGTGACGCTGCTGCAAATAGTTCCCGCCCTTATTGTGGATGAGTTGTTCAAAATGCTTGAGGACCGCATGAACGGCAAATCGACAAAAAACAGCGTCGTTTTTATTACGCCCCGGTTGATTGTGCCGCCGCGCAAATTGCGGCGAAAACAACCCATGAAGACGGAGAAGCGCTAAAAATGACTCAACAACACAAAGCAAGAGCCATCGGAACTTATGATCTGGATGGAATTATGCAGTCCAAGATTGAACAAGCATTTATTTCTTTCAGGATAGGCGTTACGCAATGGATGCCGGACCGGCGTTTCCGGGAATTGCTGCGGTGGTTCACAAAATATAGCGGCGTTACCGATGAAATCGCATTTTTCACCTCTGAAACGCATCCTCCGCTTCCGCTACCGGTGATCGAAGAACGCGCCGCACTGTTGCAAGACAGGATGATCGCCACCAGGAAAATGGGGTCCCGGGCAGGAATCAATGTTCTGGCGAGCATCGGCCATCATGAGGAAAATTTGCCGCATTCCCTGGCCGGCGACTTTGCTTTTATGACCGGGATCGACGGCACGGTTTGCCGTGGATCGCTCTGTCCGAACGACAGACGGACGCAGGCGTACGTCCGCCGTCTTTATGAGATTATTGTTGCCGCCCGGCCTGATTTTATCTGGATTGACGACGATGTGCGCCTGAGTCATGGCGGATTTCAGGGATGTTTTTGCGATACCTGCCTTCAAATATTTCGGAAAGAGTCGGGAAAAGACTATACGCGGAAATCATTAAAAGACGCTTTTGACGAGGGAACGGCCGATCGGAAAATGGAAATCCGGCGCACTTGGTTACAGCACAATCGCGACACGATCGCGCGACTTCTGCGATTGATTGAAGAGACGGTTCATGCCGTTGATCCTGGCATGCCGTTGGGGTTTATGACCGGGGATCGTCCGTACGAAGGGAATGATTTCGCCGCCTGGGCAGATATTCTCGCCGGGAACGGCGGAGCGCCGGTCCTCTGGCGGCCGGGCGGCGGCGCGTACGAAGATCGTTCCTTGCGGTCGCTCATCGAGAAATCATGGAGCATCGGTATGCAGGTGTCTCGCCTTCCGGAGACCGTCTTGTCCATTCAATCCGAGATTGAAAATTTTCCGTACCAGCGTCTGCGGAAAGCGGCGTATTCGACCGCCTTGGAAGCGGCCTCCCATATCGCCGCCGGCTGCACCGGGGCCGCGTTCAACGTCCTTTCCATGTACGACGAGCCGCTGGACGAATATGCTCCTCTGATGGCGCGGTTGCGCGATACCCGGCCATTCATGGATCTCCTGGCGAAAACTTGCGGGCGGTCGCATGCCCAGGGCCTGTATTTCGGCTGGAACAAGGATATCTGGATCGTTAAACATCTTGGTCATGGCCCCTGGATTCTTGACCATGGTCCGTTGCTGGAAGGCGGATCGTCTTATGACCAATGGTATATTGAAAACGCGGGTGAAATTCTGGAACTTGGAATTCCCCGAAGCTACGTCCCGGAATTCGCTTCGGCCACTGCGTTGTCGGGTAAGATCGTGCCCGGCCTGCGGGACGACGAGATTCTCCGGGCGCTTTGTTCCGGGGTGTATCTTGACGCCAAGGCGCTTCAATGCCTGAATGAAAGGGGGTATGGAGCACTTACCGGTTTTGCAGTCGATCATTGGGTGGACAAGGACTCCATCGAATCATTCACGGATGATCCGCTCAACGGAAGGTTCGCCGGGCGGGAACGGGACTGCCGGCAATCTTTCTGGAAGGTACCTGCCGCAGTCCTAACCCCGACGGCGGCGTCCTCACACATTCTTGCCAAAGCAGTGGACTACGCCCAACAGGAGATTGGTCCCTGTTGTGCAGGCGTTTTCGAGAACTCCAAGGGCGGCCGGGTGTGTGTGGCCGGATATTACCCCTGGTTGTTTCTGCAAAATCTGTCTAAATCCACACAGATCAAGACGCTTTTCCGCTGGCTTTCCCGCGACACCTTGCCGGGCTATGTCGAATCCTATCATAAGATCGTCTTATGGATTCGTGGATCCGAAGATAAGGACAGGTCAGCCGTCTTAATTAATGCCTCTATGGATACGGCCAAAGGCTTAACCTTGATGCTGCGTACCACGAAAAAAGATCTGGTTATATTCAACATGAAAAACCGGCAACGCGCTCTTTCCGCCACGGGAGAAGACGGTCCATACTTGCGGTTCAAACTGCCACCGTTAAAACCGTGGGAGATGGCGCTCGTTATTATGCCTTGATTTTTTACAGGATGTGCTAGAAATGAAATAATCAAAAACAGGAAAAATGTTCCATGTCAAAATATAAATATGATTCAATCAATGTTCGTGATTTCGGCGCCAAGGGCAACGGAACAGCCGATGATACCGCGGCTATAAACGCTGCCTTTGAAGCCATGCGCAAAGCCGGCATTATAACGAACCCCGAATTGCCCCGGCAGTGGGGCGGGCCGGAATGGTTTCCCGGCACTTGTCCGGCGGTGGTGTTTCCCTGCGGACATTACAAGATCAGCGACGCGATCAACATAGCGGGAAACTTCGTGAATTTGACCAACCGGGATATGGGCGCCCACACGATTCGCGGCGACAATGCCGTCATTGACCAGATCAATCCGGACAAGGACATCTTCGTCAGCACGTACAGCATCATGACCCACATCACGGGGTTCAAGTTCGTGAACGGGCGCAACCAGGTGTGGCTGGACGCGCCCAATACGAGCGGTTTTTTCAAGGTGACGGACTGCGAATTTCACGAAGCCCGCGGATTCGCGGTTATCTTCGGATACCACTGCAATTCGACACTCGCCTACCTATCGGGCTGTTGCTTCCTCAACTGCGAACAATGGATCTACACCATGACCGACGTGACCACATTTCGCGACGTGCATGGCGGCACCCGCGCGGGCATGGCCAACAAGGCGGCCTTCGATATCCGTGGTGGGATTGTCACCATGGACAACATCATGGCCACGCCTTGGGCGGACGCCCCGGACCAGCGCTTCATCGACAACCGCTGTTCCCAGTTAAAGCTGAGTAACTGGCGTTTCGGCGGCGAGTTCGGCGGATTCCTGCCGGTCCGCAATTTCCGAAAATACGTGACGAATACCTCGTACCAGTCGGCCATTATAATGGACAACTGCTTCCTGGCGAACCAATGCAATACCAAGCGCCCTTGCGTCATCTACTGCGACGAGGTGCCCAACCGGATAGTGGTTACGAACTCGACGGTGGTGGGTATCCCGGTGATCATGGTGGACCCGCGCATTGACCTGAAGATCTACTTCAAGGGAATGCATCCCGGCATGCTCAAGTTTACCGTCGCGAACTGCACGGGCCAGACAAGTGACATGCCGGAAGGATTGAAAACTCCCGTGGTGGTCCAAACGGCGGAAGATGATGGCTTGTCTGACGTAGAAGTAGCGCGGAGCTTGGATGCGGCGGCCGAGGTTGCCCGGAAGATTCCGGCCTGGAAAGGTCCGGCGGTGGTTTTTGGTGGGCATCGGGAACAGACCGATCCTACCCGATACAAGGATATCCCGGATGACAAACGGAAGTGGACGGTGGATGGCTATGCGGACGCGGAAGTGACGCCTAACTCGAAGTACTTTGCAGTGTTCCCCGGCGATGATGGCGTCATCTTAATGAGGAGACACAAACAAGGCGGAAATGGCTGGGTACTGCTTAGAGATATCACCATCGATCTGGATCGATACCCCTGGCTGAGTTACCGGCTTAAGCCGTTGGAATGTGGCTACTTGTCGTGCACCTTGAGGGTCATAGACAAGGAAAGCGGCAACAGTCTCCTATGCAATCCCCCGGGCTTTGCCGGCAAGGCGGCGCCTGCCTACTACGCCTATGACTTGCGCAAATCGTTCGGAGGCGGGGTGAGAACCTTCGATATCCGGGTTTATCCAACCGGGTCGGTCCTGTGTGCCAAAGACGACCCGGAACTGGCAAAGGCTCGCGCGCGGGGGTGCAGGCAGCAAGATGAAGTGGAGAATGCCGCTGAATCCAAGGTGCCCACGATGTGCCCCGTGGGCGAGAACTTCCTCGTTCCACTCGACGTCGCGTATCCCATCCTGGAGTACGTGCGGGCGGAGGCGAAGTAGCGAGATTCCTGTATAAGAAGGAGAAGACCATGAGAACAAGAGGATGGCTTATCGTGTGGAGTATGCTGGGCGCCGCGTGGGCTAGCGCCTATGCCGGAAATCCCGTAACCCTGGAACTGACGCATGATGGCCAGCCGGCCGCTACGATTGTGGTGGCTGAAAAGCCGACGCGATCCGTGCAACTGGCCGCGGCCGAGCTTCAGGAACATGTCCGCAAGATCAGTGGAGCGACCCTGCCCATAGTCAGCGATGCAACGGAAGTAAAGGGAACACGCATCCTGGTCGGCGAAAGTAAAGCCACCCAGGCCCTTGGCCTTAAGAACAAGGATTTCAAGCCCCAGGAGTATTTGATTCGCTTTCAACCCGATGTGCTCGTGCTGATGGGACGGGACAAGGAAGATTATGAGAAACTGGATTATAACAATCCCGACGGAAAGACGATTCCTAATGGCTTCGATGAGCAGGCCACCTGTTACGCGGTCTATGATTTCCTGGAACGACACTGTGATGTGCGCTGGTATCTGCCCACCGAATTGGGGCTGGTATGTCCCCATGCCGAAACACTGCGCGTGACCGGCGCCGAGCGGCGGCGGACCCCCTGGATGGAGGTCCGCAGAGCCGCTCTGGAGCCTTTCCCGAGTCACCGTCCCTTTAGTAGTTACTACCGCTTTCCAAATGACCTGGTCGGTAATGTATTTTCGGGGTGTGCGGAGCTTTTGCCCTGGCGCGAGCATGTGCTTTTCGCCCGTCGTCTGCGCCACGGCGGAAGCGAAGGCGCACGAGCCGGCGGCCATTCATTCTACGGCTACTTCGCGCGGTTCTGGGAGCAGGACAAGGACCCCGCGCGGGCCCAGCTCTTCGAGGGCCATCGGCCGGAGTTCTTCGCTCAGGGCTATGAAGGCCAACCGCCGCAGCTTTGCTACAGCAGCGAAGCGCTCGTGCAGCAGACGGCGAAAGACGCCCGAACGTACTTCGACGGCAACTGGAAAGGAACGCAGGACAACAACGAGGGCTGGACTGGGAACGACTTCTTCCCCATCGGCGCCCTGGACAACGGCTCCTGGTGCAAGTGTCCCGAGTGCAGCGCCACGCTGGCCCAGGGGATTGTGGGCTGGGAAGGCTCCTACTATCACGGCGTCCGCAGCTCGAAGGAATACCTGCTGAAGTTCGTCAACCGGGTCGCGCGGGAAGTCCGCAAGACGCATCCCGACAAGTGGCTGTCCACCTACGACTACGGCGGCGGCACCTATCCGTCGCGGTTCGAGAAGCTGGAGCCCAACGTGGCCATGGCCATGGTGTTCAATCCGCGCCGCATGTGGAACACGCTGGAATGGAATCACTACCTGGAAGTGATGGAGGCCTGGTACCAGGACTCCCCGAAGCGCCCGAAGTACCTATGGATGCACTGCTTGTTCCCTCTGGCGACGGCGGCGTACTCGAGCCCGTATCCGTATATACCCCCGGCTTGGTATCCGTTCCCCGGCTTTTTCGCGCACAAGGTCGTGGAGCAGATGGCCATCTACCGGCACTACGGATACAGGGGCATGACCATTGAGATATCGAAGGCCCCTCCGTACTGTCAGAACTTGTGGCTGTGGGATCAACTGGAATTGTACGTAACCTTTCAGCTTGCCGATGACCCGGAAAAGAATGGGAATCAGCTGATTGACGAGTTTTTTGAACGTTATTATGGCGCGGCCGCGAAACCCATGAAGGCGTTCTACGAAATGGTCGAGGAAATCTACTGCAATCCGAACAACTATCCGTACCTGATGGCGGCAGCGCAGGATCAGGACGAGAGGATTGCGTGGGAATATCTGGGTACCGAGCCGCGGATGGATAAACTGGAGCGGCTGATGAAGCAAGCCAAGGCGCTCGCCCAGACCGATACCGAGAAGGCGCGCGTCGAGCTTTTCGACAAGGGTATCTGGCAGGTGATGCTCAAGGGCAGGAGCATGTATCTGGGAAAGAGAACCCAGAGCGATGCGCCCATGCAGTCCGCACAAGCGCCATACTGCGCCGCCCCGGCGGAACACGACCCGAGAAAAGTTGACTGGTCGCAGGCCGGCGTGCTTGATAACTGGCGGTCTTTTGACGGGAAGCCGACCGGGCGCAAAATCGAGGCGCGGGTTGCGCATGACGGCGAGCATCTTTACCTGCGGTTGCAGGAGCGCATGGACACCGCCAAGATCGTTCGCGACAGCCTCAGTGTCTTCGGCGGTGACGACTGGGAGGTCTTTATCTCCGGCAAGCGCACCGCGTACGGGGCGTCGTACCGGCAATTGGCGGTTGACGTGTTGGGCCGCACTGAGTTCCTGACGTATGGCGTTATGGAAGCCGGGAACTTCGTGGGCGCGCCGCCCGCGGTGCAGATGGCGTGGGACAGCGGCGCCCAGGTATATTCGGACGCCGGCGCCGCGGATTGCTGGAGCGTGTATATAGCCCTGCCGCTGGACAAACTGCTGGCCGGTAAGGACAAGGTTAAGATCGGAGATACCATCTACATGAATATCGTCCGCGCGACGTTGGGGAAAGTTGACGGGGCGGCGATGTGGATTCCGACGTTAGCCTCCGCGTTCCACAAGCTCGACCGGCTTGGCCGGATCGTGTTGGAAAAGAATGCCAAATGACCGGAAGAAAGGACTTTGTCAAACAATCAAATTGGTAACGCTCCAGTCAAGTGGTAGAATGTTTTGGAAACAGGAAGGAGTAACAGTCATGAAAACGAGAGAAATCGGAGTCGGCGGATTCAGGATGCGGAGGTCCGGGTGGGTCGCGTGTTGGGCGGTTCTTGCCGCAATGGGGGTCGTGTTATTCGCGGCAGTGGGGTCGACGTATGGCGCGACGGGTGGAACGATCACCTCAAATGGCGCCTGGATTGTGCACACATTCACCAATGACGGCACGTTTGAGGTTCCAAGTGGTTCTCTTGACTGCAACGTTCTGGTTGTCGCCGGAGGCGGCGCGGGCGGTGGATATGTGGGCGCTGGCGGTGGCGCCGGCGGTATGGTTTATACTTCCAGTTATTCGGTGGCTGGCGCCATTGCGGTCACTGTTGGCGCGGGCGGAACCACTGCGAACGGTGGGAATTCCGTGTTTGGAACGATAACGACGATTGGCGGGGGAAATGGGTCGTCGGGCGGGGGTGATGCTGGCCGTGACGCAACCTCTGGAGGTAGCGGTGGCGGGGGCGGTAGCGTCAATGGTCATACCAATGGAGCTGCCGGAACGGCGGGACAGGGATACGCTGGCGGCAATTCTGTAGGACCCAGCGGGAATTATGGTTCTGGCGGCGGTGGGGGTGCAAGTGCTGTTGGCAGTAATGGGGCGTCTGCCGGCGGAAACGGCGGGGCTGGATTTACAAGTTTGATTTCTGGTTCTTCGGTCACCTATGCGGGTGGTGGTGGGGGGGGCGTTGGCGCCAGTGCTACAGCGGGCACGGGCGGCGTCGGCGGCGGCGGCAACGGATCTTCACACGACAACACAGCTGCAGTTACTACGGAGGGATCTGCGGGCGCCGCAAATACGGGTGGCGGTGGCGGCGGCGGCGGGTCCTTTGCGAATCAGAACAGTCAATGGCCCGGCGGCTCCGGCATCGTGATTGTGAGATATATTAATCCGGACGCCTATCATGGAACGATAACTGTAGACGGCATATATCGTGTGTACACGTTCACCAATAGCGGCACGTTGGTGGTTTCAGGCCGTTCTCGTAATTGCGAGGTTCTGGTTGTCGCCGGCGGCGGCGCGGGCGGTGGATATGTGGGCAGTGGCGGTGGCGCCGGTGGCGTGGTTGCGTCAAATTATTCGGTATTGGGCACCATTCCGGTCTTCGTTGGCACGGGCGGAACGAATGGGAATGGTGAAGATTCTGTGTTGGGAACGATAACGGCGATTGGCGGTGGAAATGGGTCGTCGGGCGGGGCTGATGTTGGCCGTTACGCAACCTCTGGAGGTAGCGGTGGCGGGGGTGGTAGTGCCAGCGGTCATACCAATGGAGCCGCCGGAACGGCGGGACAGGGATACGCTGGCGGCAATTCTGTAGGACCCAGCGGGAATTATGGTTCTGGCGGCGGTGGGGGTGCAAGTGCTGTTGGCAGTAATGGGGCGTCTGCCGGCGGAAACGGCGGGGCTGGATTTACAAGTTTGATTTCTGGTTCTTCGGTCACCTATGCGGGTGGTGGTGGGGGGGGCGTTGGCGCCAGTGCTACAGCGGGCACGGGCGGCGTCGGCGGCGGCGGCAACGGATCTTCACACGACAACACAGCTGCAGTTACTACGGAGGGATCTGCGGGCGCCGCAAATACGGGTGGTGGCGGCGGCGGCGGCGGGTCCTTTGCGAATCATAACAGTCAATGGCCCGGCGGCTCCGGCATCGTGATTGTGAGGATTCATTCGCCGAAGGGAACCATCTTCACAATTTGGTAGCAAGGCCACACAGGTCGGTAAAGAAGAAATAACATGATCAGCCATTTTGGCGGCGGCGGTATAGGCGGAAACCAAAGTTGCGGTGGCGGCGGAGCGGGCGCGGTTGACGGGCGGCGATGTGGATTCCGACGTTAGCCTCCACGTTCCACAAGTTCGACCGGCTTGGCCGGATCGTGCTGAATTGTGCGTAAAATATCATGCAACGAAGCATCAATGAGATCAATGTCGGTTACCACTGTATCTCAACCTTAGCCAACAGAAAGGGAAAACCGTGAAACTGAGAATGTGGTTGTTTGTAGTGTGGGGCACACTGATAGTAACGCTTGGCACTGCCAATGCCAAAAATCCCGTAACCCTGGAACTGACGCATGATGGCCAGCCGGCCGCTACGATTGTGGTGGCTGAAAAGCCGACGCGATCCGCCCAGATGGCGGCGCTTGAACTCCAGCACCATGTGCAGAAGATCACCGCGGCAACACTGCCTATCAGGAATGATATGATAGATGTTGAGGGAACACGCATCCTCGTCGGCGAAAGTAAGGCTACTGTGTCCCTCGGACTGAAAAACAACGATTTCAAAGCACAGGAATATCTCATCCGCTTTCTGCCCGGCACACTTATTCTCATGGGGCGTGACGAGGAAGACCGGGGCAAGGTGGATTATGCCGATGCCAAAACATTCCCAGGCGCCTATGGCAGTTCTGACCCTCTATATCATGGCGGAGACCACCCCCGTTATTATGACTGGGCCAAGCAGGGCACCTGTTATGCAGTCTATGATTTTCTGGAGCGATACTGCGACGTGCGGTGGTACCTGCCGACTGAATTGGGGCTGGTGTGTCCAAGCACCAAGACACTGCGGGTGACTGGCACCGAGTTGCGGCGTTCCCCTGCAATGAAACACCGCTTTTCAAATCTGGGCTATCAGTTCCCCCGCGATCTGATCGGTGTTGTTATGGAAGGACCGTCCTCGCCGGTCCTGGCGTGGCGTGAGCAGGCCATCTTTATGAGCCGTCTTCGCTTCGGCGGCCGGGCCATGGAAGCGGGTCATACTACCGGTGGCTATATCAGAAGGTTCTGGGACAAGCCCAAGGATGCCACCTTTTTTGAAAGTTACCATCCGGAGTTTTTCGCTCAAGGGCATCGGCACACACCGCCGGCGAGGTGGCAGTTGTGCTACATGAACCCCGGTCTTATCCAACAGGTAGTTCGGGACGCTCGGGACTATTTTGACGGCAAGGGCATGAAGGCTGAGGAGTGGTACTATAACAAGGGAGAGTCTTTCATAATAGTACCGGGGGACAATTGCGATTATTGTAAATGCCCTCGCTGTGCCGCTCTGATTAAAAAGATCCCGACTCGAGGACACGCTGGCAATGCCAATGATATGATCAGCGACTACTGGTTTGCTTTCGTTAACAAAGTAGCCCGCGAGGTCAAGAAATCCCATCCCGACAAGTGGATCGGCACCATTGCCTACAGCCGGTATGCTTACCCCCCGACCCATGAACGACTGGAGCCCAATGTATGGATCAAGATAGTTCTGGACTCGCGCAGAGTCTGGAGCCAAGCAACCAAGGATAACTACGGGGAGGTCTTTGACAGTTGGGTAGCCGAATCAAAGGAACGTCCGAAGACGCTTTGGCTCTGGTACTGTTTCCCTGCGATAAGTGGTCGCAACAGGTACCACGTGTTCCCCGGGTTTTTCGCTCACAGTCTTGTCCGGCAGATGAAGAAATATCATCAGTCAGGCATACAGGGCTTCTCCTATGAGGTATCCGGGCTGTGTTATGGGCGGCGCAGCCCCCTTCTTGACCAACTGGCGTGTTACCTGACTTTCAAGCTGGCTGACGATCCTACACTGGACGGAGACAAGGTTATTGACGAATTCTTTGACCGCTACTACGGGGCAGCAGCTGAGCCGATGCAGGCGTTTTATGAGATGGTTGAAGACATCTACTCCGATCAAGCCAACTATCCGGCCGAGGCCCTGAACCGTGTCTCAGCCGCGCAGACCGAAGAGATTGCCTGGAAATACTTGGGTACCGGGCCACGCATGGTCAAATTGGAGAAACTAATGGTGGAGGCACGGGCAGCCGCCAAAACAGAGGTGGAGAAGAAGCGCGTGGCCCTCTTTGATAAAGGTATCTGGCAGCGTATGCAGGCCGGAAGAGAGACCTACCTTAAACACGAGGCAATCAAGGCCAATGTGGGTCCTATAGCAGGGGCGCGCCCCGCGGGTTAAGGGCTCCTCCGCCGGCTCAGACCCAAGAAAGGCGGACTGGTCCCAGGCCGGCGTTCTGGGTAATTGGCGCTCGCTCATCGGCGAAGAGAGCACTCGGAAGATTGAGGGCCGGCTACTGCACGACGGCACCTATCTCTACCTGCGCCTACAAGACCATCTTGACACGAAAAGTCTTGTCCGCAATGGCTCCGTTTGGAACGAGGATGGGTGGGAGATTTTCGTCGCGCGTGGGCGGGGCAGGCCCTACCGGCAGTTGGGGGTAAACGCCAATGGGGTGCATATTGGTTATTCCTACGGTGATTTTACCTCCGGCGAAGCGCAAGTAAAATGGAGATCGGA
>CAYQNY010000110.1:0-11174 GCA_964418925.1 uncultured Verrucomicrobiota bacterium | reverse complement strand
TTGAAGCCCAGCAGCAGATGACCCTCTACGGCAACGGCCAGGTAATGGCGGTGTTTCCCGACCCGTTCAGCGGGGAACAAAAAATTAACTTTATCATGGCGCAAAATCCCGCCGCTTCGACTGTGCTCCTGATCGGCGGTAATCCCGTGACGGATATCCCCGAATTGCTTCAGTACCCGCTGCAGCGCCTGGTCCATGTGGAATTGGATGCGGAAATCAGCCGCCTGCTTGACCGGACCGGCGGACCGGCATACCGGCTGGCCGTCCGTGACCCGCGCTATCGCGAGGCCACCGCCGACGGACCGCGATTTCTTAAAACATGCCGGGAAACGTTTGATGTCATCATCGTGGATGCGCCCGAACCCACGACCATTGCCCTGAACCGCTTTTACACTCTGGACTTTTATCGGGCGGCCAAACGCTGTCTGTCGCCAGTCGGCTTCCTGTACACGAGTATTGCCGCGTCGGAACAGCTGCAGGACGAAGCGGCCGGTTTAAGCGCGTCCATCTGTCAATCCCTGCAAGCCGTATTTCCACGTGTCCTGGTGGCCGCCGGCACGTGCAACCAGTATTTCGCCGGCATGAACGACAGCCCGCTGACCTTTGACCGCCAGACGCTGTTTCAGCGCAGTGCCGGGGCCGGCTTGCGTCACCGGTATTTTCGCCCGGAATATTTTTTGAATGCCGATGAAATCAGTCCTGACAAAACAGCATATGTCGCCAAACGACTGCAGGCGATTGCAGTTCCGGCCAACACGGCCTTGCGCCCCATTTCCATTTTTTATCATCTGATGCTGTGGAGCCGGTTCAGCGGGTCCCGGCTGGACTGGCTCCTGAATGGTTTGCGTCGGTTGTCCTTCGCTTGGGTCTGGGGAGGATTCCTGGCCGTCGGGAGCCTGGCGTTGCTGGTCGGTCTGGGCCTGGGCGGCCGGCCTGGGAATTGCAATCATAACAGGACGCGGGCGTCCCGCTACCGATATTGGATACGCCGCGCTCCCCCGCCTGCCAATCAACCCGCGGCGGCGGAAACGGATGGTATTCAGCGCCGCTGGGCGCGGGGTATGCTGATCCTTGTGGTTGCCGCCACCGGGTGGTGTACCATGGCGCTGGAGTTGGCGCTGATCTTTATGTTTCAAAGCCTGCTGGGCTATATCTACGTGCGGATTGGATTGATCGTGGCCGTGTTTATGCTGGGGCTGATGCTGGGCGCCATGACTGCCGCCCGGTTGACGGTATCCTCCCGCTGGTCCTGGATGGTGATGATTGGGGCGGACCTCCTGCTCCTGGTCATGGCGCTGGCCATTCCTCCGATCATGGCCCGTTTTTCTAATTCCATCCTGCCGGCCGCATCCGGGATGCTGATGGAAGGTGTCATTGACGGATTGATTCTTCTGGCGGGCTGGGCGGGCGGCGCGCAGTTTGTTGCCGTTAATCATTTGCTCGGGGATACGGGCATGCCGACGGGTACGGCCGTGGCGTCCGCCCATGCGGCGGATATGTTCGGGTCCGCCCTGGGCGGTCTGACTATGGGTGTTATCCTGATTCCGTTGTGGGGTATTCAGACTGCCTGTCTTCTGCTGGTCGCGCTCAAAGGGGCCAGCCTGTTGAGTGGTATTTCCGCGCGCCTGGCGACGCGGGGGAGGCAATGACAGTGAATATGATGGTGCGTTTTTAATTCGATATGAAGCAGTATTAACCACCCCGCTTGCGGAGGAGAGCGCGGGTGTGAAAATCGGGTTTTTCAGGGCCGACTAATTTAATGCTGGACGCGGCGAATTCAATCGGCTAATACTGTCTGCCTTATTCAGCCCGCAATTCATGTCGGGTAAGAATTGACAGAGGAGAATCAGCCCATGCCCAAGATGAAAACCAAAAAGGCGATTGTCAAACGCTTTCGTAAAACCGCGTCCGGTAAACTGAAACATACCGGCGCCGGCCGGGGACACATTTTTACGACCAAATCATCAAAGCGTAAGCGTCATGCGCGCACTGGAAGCGTGTTGGTCAAGCCGGAGGAAAAGCGGTTAATCAATTTGTTTTAACCCGGCGCAGCCGGCGGCTGTCAAACCTTGTTAATCGGGATGATTTGAATCATTTTATAACTATCGGTTTGTTTGTTGTTTTCTTGAGAAAAATTTTGGTGTGCGCAAGCTGAGCTTGCGCTTTTCTTCCGCGAAGCGATGGCTTCGCGGGACAAAGCGGGAGCATGGCTCCCGCATTCCAAAGATACTTGGCATCATTTGGTTGCGGCTTTGCCGCTCCAAGTATTCCGTGGTAAAACATATTCGTATAAAAATAAAAATGGAGAATTCACATGCCTAGAGCCACTAATGCGCCGGCTTCGCGTCAGAGGAGAAAACGACGCCTGAAACAGGCCCGGGGATATTATGGAGCGCGGAGCAAGCTGTACCGTCAGGCCACGGAGGCCGTGGACCGGGCGATGCGGCTGTCCACGATCCATCGTAAGCAGAAGAAGCGCGATTATCGCAGTCTTTGGATTGTGCGCTTGTCGGCCGCCTGCCGTCAGCACGGCATGACCTACAGCCGGTTTATCGAGGGACTGACCAAGGCCAAAGTGGTCTTGAACCGGAAAATGCTTTCGGAAATCGCCATCCATGATCCGGAAGGCTTTGCCAAAATCGTGGCCCAGGCCAAAGCGGCCAAAACGGCCAAAGCGGCCAAAGCCTGACCAGAATGATTCGCCACCAAGGCACGAAGACACGAAGATTACTTTTAATTATAAAGCACACGCGAATACCGGATGAATAACGTTCTTTTCCCCTTTGAGCCACTTTGTAATTGCCTCATAATAAAATTCTTGGTGACTTAGTGTCTTGGTGGCAGATAAATGGATCAGGTGCATATGGCCGGCATTTTCAAAGCCTATGACATTCGCGGCATTTTCGGCCAGGATTTGACCGAAGCCCTGGCGCTGAACATCGGACGCGCCCTGGTCACATTCCTTAAATGCCGCAAGGTTGTCGTGGGCCAGGATATGCGCCCGCATTCGGAACTCCTGTTCCAGGCGTTGTCCCGCGGCTTGCTTGAGCAGGGGGCCGATGTGATTCGCCTGGGCCTGTGCTCAACGCCCATGTCATATTTTGCCAACGGCAAACTGGGTGCCGCTGCCGGCATCATGATCACGGCATCGCATAACCCCGCCCAATGGAATGGCTTCAAGCTCTGCCGCGAACAGGCGATTCCCATCAGCGGCGACACCGGGATCAAGGATATTGAGCGGCTGGCGCTGGGCGGACAATTCCCCCCGGCATTGTCCGGACCGGGCACACTCACGACGTACGATATTCTCCCGGAATACAGCGCGCATGTGGCGCGGCGCGCGGCCCTCCAGCGCCCGATATCCATTGCCGTTGATTTTGCCAATGCCATGGGGATTATGGAAGCCAAAACGCTGAACGGCCTGATCGCCATGGACCCGCTGTACGATACCTTTGACGGTTCTTTTCCCCATCACGAAGCCAACCCGCTGAAAACTGAAACCCTTCAGGACCTCCAGACCAAAGTACGCGCCGGCAATTATGACTTCGGCATCGCGTTTGACGGCGACGCCGACCGCGTCGGCTTTGTGGATGAAAAAGGCGATATCGTGCCGATGGACATGATTACGGCCCTGATCGCCCAGAGCATCCTGAAGAAGGAAAAGGGCGCCATCCTCTATGACTTGCGCAGTAGTTGGTCGGTCCGGGAGGTCATCCTGGAAAACGGCGGCATTCCCCACATGTGCCGCGTGGGCCATGCGTTCATCAAACAGCAGATGCGCGCGGTCAAGGCGATTTTTGCCGGGGAGCTTTCGGGTCATTATTATTTCCGCGATAATTACTACACCGAAAGCGCGTCCATGGCGGTCCTGTGCATCGCCAATCTTGTCAGTCAATTGAAACAGCCGCTGTCCGAACTGGTCCGGCCGCTCCGGCGTTATGCCAAAAGCCCGGAAATCAATTCCCCGGTCGCGGATCCGCCGGCTGTCCTGCGCCGGCTGAAAGACCAATACCGGCCAGGCCAGGTGCTTGAACTGGACGGGCTCAGCGTGGAATTTGCGGACTGGTGGTTCAATGTCCGGGCCTCCAACACGGAGCCTTTTGTCCGCCTGAACCTGGAAGCCAAAAGCCAGGCCCTGCTCGATCAGCATCAGGCGGAACTGCTCGAAATTATCCGCGCCAAATAAGGGTAGGACGGCCCCGCCGTCCGTTTCCGGCGGGCAACATGCCCGCCCGCCCGCCCGGTTAATAATGCCATGAATTCAATACTGATTGACACCATTCGGCGCGCCCATGCCCGGCGCTTTGGCGCGCGGCCGGCGGCCGTGGCGTACGCGCCCGGCCGCGTCGAAATCCTGGGCAACCATACTGATTACAACGCGGGCTTTGTCCTGTCCGCCGCCATTGACCTGGGCATCGCGCTGGCTGTCTCGCCGGCCCCGGGTCAAACCTGCGTGCTGTACGCCATTGACGTGAATGAAGACACTAGCGTTGAGCTTCCGGTGACCGCGCCGGTGAGCCGGCCGTTATGGGCCAACTATGTGCTGGGCGTTGTCAACCAGTTGGGCGGCCGGGGTCGGATCGGGCATGGTTTTTCCGCGACAATTGCCGGTAATATTCCGCTTGGCGCCGGTCTATCGAGTTCCGCCGCCCTGGAGGTGGCCGCGGCGCTGGGGCTGGGGGCCTTGTACGCCATCCATCCGCCCAAGCTGGAGCTGGCCAGGCTTTGCCAGGCGGCGGAGAATGAATTCACCGGCGCGCGCTGTGGACTGCTGGACCAGATTTCCAGCCTGTACGGCCGGCCGGAGGCCCTGGTTTTCACCGATTTCAGGTCCCTGGAGATTGAGTCCGTTCCGCTCGGCGCGGACGTGTGCTTTCTCATTGCCGATACGCGCGTCAAACACAGTTTATCAGGCTCCGCCGGGGCGCTACGCCCAGACGAGGTGGAATCGGAATACAACGCGCGCCGGACGCAGTGCGAACAGGCCGCCGCTTTTTTTGGCTCGGTCCTGGATCATCCCGTGAAGCCGGAAAACGGTCTTATCAAAGATAGGCGGAACCCTCCGAAGCCTGAATCCGGGCGAAGGAGGGTGCAAGCCCTGCGGGATGTATCCGTTGATGAGTGGAAAAAGTTTTCAGCGCGAATGGACCCGCTGACCGCGCGCCGCGCCGCGCATATTATTGAGGAAAACCAGCGCGTGTTGGAAGCCCGCCGGCAATTGGCCGCCGGCAATTTGCAGGCTTTCGGAGAATTAATGTTCCAATCGCATCACAGTTCGCGGGTGAATTTTGAGAACTCTTGTCCGGAACTTGACGCGCTGGTGGACGCGGCGCGGACCATGCCGGCCGTGCTGGGCGCGCGGCTGTCCGGCGGCGGGTTTGGCGGCAGTGTGGTGCTCATGGTTCATCCGGCTGACGCGGCGTCAGCCGGCAAGGAACTGGCCGGGCGCTATCAGGCCGCCTGCGGCCAGGCCTGTGAAGTCCGCGTTATCAAACCCTCCGCCGGCGCCCGGATTGTGCGGGAGTAAGAGCAGAATTCCTTTCCGCCATGTCATTGAGACGCTGAGCAGGGAGATAAGACAAAGACTTTTGACAGGATAACAGGATGTTCAGGATACGGAACATCATCAACAATCATTTAAAATTATGCGGTATCCTGCCAACAACCCCGTATCTGATAAATCAATGTCTGAATGAATAACCGGGTCAAAATGGGTCACCTATGACCCATTTCCGGAAATATGGGTTACGGGCTGTTTCAGATTCAGCACCACCAATTTTTCTCTACTTTACTTCGAAAAAAGTTTATACAGATAAGATCTGATCCTGTTTTGGTCGGCACATCAAAGACTTGATCTATGAGACCATCTGCTAGCATCCGCGAACATGAGGTCGCCTTTTGCGGCGATATCAATGGTAATCGAGGAGAGGGGGTCAATTCTAAGTGCCAATACCTGGAAAATGCCGTTATCATTGTGAACCAACGCGTGTTTCTCTTGAGAGTTGCTGGGGTAAAACGATAAACGGCAAACCCGGCATCAATGTGCGGTCTCACTGCGAGAATGTCGGATGTGTAGCCGAGGCCTTGATCCGGCAAATCCCGTTGAGTGTTAGACAAAAGTTGCACACGAATTCGGCGATCACTCTTGCGGCTGTACACGATATCGGCAAAGTCTCTCCTGAAGCTGCGTTATTTTTCAACGCATAGTTTATGTTGTATTGTTCATGGACATTGCGAGATTCACGGATTTTATGCGGGCCGCGCCCTGATTAGGATCAATCTCTCCTACGGGGTCTCCACGGCCTGGTGACAGGCAGTGGGCCACCAATATTAAATGCGCAGCGCGGCGGACCAATCTCTCTCTACGGGTATGTCACCAATTTGAGCACGGCCCTGACCGCCTATGACTCCGTTTGTCTCCCTTTATTTTGCCGCGTTATAGCCTTGAAAAGTTGCCCATTCTCTTGCCCTACGCCGCCGGCACCATCTTCATCCCCAGCCGTCGCGCAGATTGCGATGGATTTCTGGAGATATTATAGGTTTACGGGAGATGAAGCCTTCTTACGCGAAAAGGGATTCCCTTTTATGACGAAGGCCGTGATTTTTTTTTGAATCTCTCTTCGAGAAACGAGCGGACGGCTTCTATCACGCCAGGAGTGGGACGGTCTATGAAGGCAGGATCCTCACCGAGGATGCTGTAACGGAACTTTCGATGGCGAAGACGCTCTTCGGCGCCGTTTTGAAGGCCGCTGACGAGTTAAAAATCAATCTGGGTGAAAAGGCGCAGGCGTGGCGAGAAATTGCCGAGAATCTCGCGCCATTCATAACGATTGCTGCACCGCTTCAGGTCATTGGTGAATCGAACGGGACATTGACGCTGAAAGCGGGGGCCTTCAGGGGGGAGCCGGGTTCCTTCTTGCGAATTGATCGCCGCAGGTAGAAGACTTTTAGACGGCAAAATCCTGGTTTCGAGGATGTATTCTGCCGAGACGGATGCATCAGGGGGAGTCGTGGTCAAAGAAAAAGTGGAAATTTCATGCCATAGGCAGATCCGCCTCTGGCGAAAACAACCAGTGTAATGTCGGCTCAGTTCGTGTAGTATGTAGTGTAAAAAGTAAGCGAACTTATAACTAAAGACTGTATAAGTATGTCAAGGTAACATTTAAAATATTATTACTTGTAACTTATAATAAAAGTTGGCTCCTCGCTACTTTGCATTGAAACTTGGAGTTGAAGCCGGGAGCGTAAGTTTGCTGCCGACGAAGTAAATCATCATGATGAAGTGCTCATCGGAGCGGTATCCACGTGCTTTCCTCTTGACCATCTGAAACATATTATTGCGGCCCTCCATGTAGGCATTAGTGTTTCGTTCCTCCCCAGCCTCCTTGTCGAATTCAAGTTCGGTGATCTCCCATTCACCACCCAGTCCTAACAGCATATGGAATAATTATTCTGGCGTTTTCATGCCCGCCAGTATAGCATCTCTTCAACGCAAAATAGCGAAGAACCGAATTTCTTCCGGCAAGGTGAAGAAAGTGAAGGCGATGCAACCGAACTATTACGCAGAAGACCAGCAACCGGTCGAAGTCACCTTGACGGCAAGTGTCAAGGGCAGGAAATGGCTGGTGACCCTACCGCCGTTTCGTTATCATTTCATGGTCGTCTTACGCGTGATGAGCGTTTCTCGGCCAGTACGGCCGCTGGTCCATTGTCGGAACCCTCCGGCATGGGAAGAAGCGCCGTGGAAACCGTCTCAAAATTCTGTGCCATGATTATCAACTCCTCTGGATCGAGTAGTGGCGGGTCCAAGGAGCCGATGTTGATTGCGAGCGAGCAACTCACCCCAGAAACACAGGAGGACCCATGCTACGACAAACTGCATCCGTGCTGTCGATTTTGACGGCGATTGGGCTTTGCCAGGCCAAGCCGACGCTTGCCGCGGACACCAACGCGCCGAGGAACGAAGTCGCCATTACCAAGTTGAAAGGCGGGGCATTTGAATGCAAAACCCCGCACTACCGCATGGTGATCGGAAACGATGGAAATATCTGGAACCTCGCCGCCGGCGGGACCGAATTCCTCGCGGGATCCACAAACGTACAAGCTGGCGCGCGGCTCGAATGCAACGGGAAAACCCTGGTCCTCGCAAAAGTGAGGCAGGATACCCCGGACACGATTGTTTGCGAGAGCGAAGCCGCTGTCGGCGCCACGAATGGCGTGGCCCCTGCATCAAGCGGCTCGGCGAAAATTACGTACCTGTTCCGTCCGGAGCAGGTTGAAATGACGTTCGAACAAACGCTCGGCGCGGTGAACTTGCGATGGCTGCCGTCCGATTCGGTGGCGGCCTCCCATCAGGCGCGCGGCGATTTCCCGATTCAGATGGCGGATCGGTTTCCTTACAAGCAGTTAGATCCCCGCTGGACAACCCGGCAAGGCCCCATGCTGTCGTTCGAAATCGCTCGTTACCAGAAAGAATTCGGTAATGTTACATGGAACAACGGCACGATGCTGATACAGATCTACAAGAATGGAAAGGATCTGATCACGATCCGCCCTATGGATCGTCCCGGTGCGGCGTCCGCCTTGACATTCGATATCAAGGCGGCCAGCAAGGATTTCCTGTTGCCGGGAAATGCGCCGGTTCATTTCGACATCAATGTCCGCAACGCCGGCGTTGACCCGCAAAACGCCACGGTTCGTTTCCAGATCCGCGACTATCTTACGCGGACCGTCATCGCGGAAAAGCCGACGGCAGTCAAGCTGGCCCGCAACGAGTCGCTTATGCTGGCCACGGATCTTCCGCTGAAGGACCCCGGTCCATACCTGGGTGGAATCGTGGTCGAGCAGGATGGAAAAGTCGTGCGCGATTTCGACTTTCTTTTCACTTACGACTTTCCAAATTATCGGCCGGCTACCACCCGTCCACCGGATTTTAAGCAATTCTGGAAAGAAGCACTGGAGGAATCGCAAAAGCTGCCTCTGGACATCAAGATGACACCCGTTCCGGAAAAAGGAACAGAGCGCGTGGAGGCCTTCAAGATTAATTATGCCACGCTGAATGGGCGACGGATTTACGGATGGTACGCAAGGCCCAAGGCGGCGGGGAAGTACCCGGCGCGCATTCAGTTTCCATCCTCGGGTTTTTATCCCCTGCCCGGTCCGAATATCAGCGATACCCATTGTACCCTGTGGATCCAGATCCATGGCTTTGACGTCGATCTTTCGAACAAGACGCCGAATGACCCGGGCTGCGATTACTGGTGCGCTGGCCTCGAATCTGCCCGCACCACAATGTGGCGCACTATCTTTGTTTCCCTGGTGCGCGCCGTGGACTTTATGGCGGCTCAGGCTCAGGTTGATCCGGAGCAAATCAGCGTAGGCGGCGGAAGCCAAGGTGGCGGGCTTGCGCTTGTGGCGGCCGCCTTGGATCACCGCATCAAGTCGTGTAATGCCGGCTACTTTGGTTTGGCGCGGCTGGATTGGACGGTGAAGTACGATACGGGGTATTGGCCATTTGACATGTCGCGCAAGCCGGCCAAGCAGACCGAGGAGGAGTTTCTGAAAACGCTCTCGTACTTCGACGTGGCCAATTTCACCGAAGACATTCAGTGCCCGGTCGGGGCGACAATCGCTTTGCTGGACCGAGTGACTGCGGCGGGTAATGGGATTTGTGCCCTTGCCCACGTCAAAAAGAACCTCCTGCACATGGTTTGCCTGCCCGAGGCAAGGCATGGCAGTCCGAGTCGTCCCCGGTGACCTCGGCCATCCAAACAGATGGCTGTAATCGGTGCGATACGATATCCGTATTCTTGGAAGGATTTATATCAAGGGAATTGCCCAGCCATTCAACGGGGTATCTGTGTATACGTCCTTAGTGCAAATTCTTGCCACGGATTTCCAGCAATATCTCACGACAGTGAACGATCAGGGATTAATGATTTTTGACAGTCGAAGCAAACCAACGAATTGCAATGTATCTCATTCCGTATTCACACAGAAGTTTAAGGCCGCTGGGGATTCCTGTGATCGTCTTCTTGAGATGCCGCTCTTCGGACATAGCGACAACCATGCGGGTATTCAGTGCGCCGACCTGTTTTGCTCCGCGCTTCTCTTCCCTATGGCCACTTTTACCTATTGCCTAGGTCGAGTGAACAATGTGCATGTTAATCTGCGATATTCGCTAATCAGAGACCGTTACGGTTCCCGATTGAGACATAGGCAATTCCGTTACTAGAATACAGTGGGAAAGTGGCGAGGAGGCATCATAGTGAGTGATGCACTGACTAAGCAGAGCGGAGCTATATTGTTTGGTTCCTGATGAAATGACTTGGCTCGGACTGACCCGGTTTTCCTCCGCAATGTCGCCGATAGCCTCTGAATCCTGCCAATCCTGTCAAAAATTCCGGTGGGTCAGGATTCTTGTTCCACCGGGGCGCGCGGTTTCTTGAGCAGGTCAGCGTAGGTGTTAATGTCCAGCATGCCGTTCTTTTCCCAATACGCGTAGTCGGCGGGCAGCCATTCGCGGCCCATGACGGATTTCTGCTTCATCATTTGGAAGCATTCCTCCATTTGCGGGTCGGATTCCACCTGCTTCTCGCCGGCCAGGTAGGGATAAATTTTATCCGCCGCCGTGTGCGCGGCCTGGCGGGCTTCTTCGGGATTCTTCAGGGTTTTGGGAAAATAACCGTGTGTTTCCAGCGTGGCCACGGCTTGCACGCCCACGGCGCCCAGGAGCATGCCCAGTAACTGGTGCACCTGGTCCATGCCGCTCCCGGCAGTGGTGGCAATCGTGACCTGTTCCGTGTAAATGCCGCTATAGACGAGCACTGTATCGCCGGTGCCGGCCGCGGTCACCGCGGCCTGGATGTTGGTGTACGGCTTGCCGGCGCCGACTTCCAAAGTTGCGGCTGACGCGGCCGATATGAAGGCCGCAAACGCCAGCCCTGCCGCCAGGGCTGTCATACCAACTGCCATCCTCTGCCTGACACATTCATCAGACTTCACGCAAGAACACATGTATGCGTAGATCATTATGGATTTCTGCCTTATCGCGCAATATTCAGTTAGAAACGATTATACTACACGAATTAAGCCAATATTACTATGGAAATTTCCTCTTTTGTCAACGCAATTTAGAAATGTCCTCTATTTTAGCAATTTAGAAATGTCCTCTT
>CAYQNY010000109.1:0-11208 GCA_964418925.1 uncultured Verrucomicrobiota bacterium | reverse complement strand
TGGACATGTGACTGCCTAAATCGATTGGTATGCGGTCTGTCGGCTCACGATTGAGTGTACGAATGACGCGTTCTCGAGATGTCATTGTTTCTCTCATATCTGAATTTCTCCTGTCGAACGTCACAAATCAGGATTTGGCGCGTTAGTGCCAATATCCTGCAGTTGATTGTGTGCGCCCAGCATGGGCGCGTTGTAAATGGGGTGCTCCTCCAGAGGCGGATCCGCCTTCGGCGGAAAGTCCCCTGTAGGAGGACCGCACGTGAA
Source organism: uncultured Verrucomicrobiota bacterium (assembly GCA_964418925.1). GTDB lineage: Bacteria > Verrucomicrobiota > Kiritimatiellia > JAAZAB01 > JAAZAB01 > CAYQNY01. Next base: position 10,944 of record CAYQNY010000109.1, on the reverse strand, counting down.
ACAACTACTACTCGAAGCCAACTCCGAAAGGGTAACCAATCGGGGGGAGGAAGGCTAGAGGAAACTGGCGGGCCGATGAACAAGAACCGCATAACAAGGCCGACCGCGATGCGATGAGCGGGCACAACACCGTAAAATCGCGGGTTCAGTCGCGGAGGTAAATGCGGCGGTCGCGCTGGGAAGCAACGCGTTCTTACCTGGGGATACCCTGACGGGGCAACCCGAAAGGGAGTCAGCAGCGGCCATAGTAGCCATGAAGTCAGTGAAAGCTGATGGAGCGAAGGGCCAAACTGATGGGCGGCATTCGACCGCGGAAAGGACGTTGAAACCGATGACACCCGAAAGGGCGAGGTTTTTGACGAGTGCCTTTCTGACGGGAAGAATGGAATGTCGATGGCAGGATCTACGGATCATGCCAGGCGACCGGGGCTGACTCTGGTTGCCTCGTCGGAACCGCCGTAAGCGGACCCGCATGTACGGTGGTGTGGGAGCCGGGGCTGACCTACTGGGTCAGTCCCCGGCGACCCGATTAGCCATCTTCGCCACCATCAACCTCCCGCAATGGCTGTTCCTTGGCAATCTCTAGATACTTGTTCGGAATAACAATCCCTTTGCCTTTTCGCAAAACGTGAACAATGGGTGCAACATGCCCCTTCTGATATTCAAGCATCGGTATATAAGAATGCACATAAGCTTTCTTACACTCTTCTTCTTCAGCATATCCCAACCCCAGTGGCTCGGGTCTCCGACGTCCAATCTGCCAATCCAGCATATGCGCGTAATCCACAACATACACTCCAGGGAAATCGCGAGGAACTTCAACCTTCAAAAGTAAATGACCAAGATGCCTCTTAACTATATTTATGCCTATATCTCCTAAATAGGGAGAATCTGTCAACCATTTTGGGATTGGTTCAAGAAATCCTTCGACTATATACGTATCATCATATTCATGGAAATCATTAGGACATTCGACGGATCGCCCAGCATACAGACCACTGGAAGGAGAAAAAATATCATGTTTCTTTTTCAGCTGACTGTAGTGGTAAAAAACAATCGTATCATCTCCCAATTCTACTTGACCAGAATCTGGCATAAAATCAAAATCACGTAAACATCTACCCCTGTCCTTGAGAAAATGTTCACCGAGTTTCAAGCCGTGATCTCCTTGAAAATTATTTATATGGCTAACGTCAGCCCTCTGCGGCGGCGCGATAGCGACGTACGCAGCAGGGCTTTGTTGGCCTCTTCATGTGCATCATCCGACCTTCATAATAGCCCACACGACCAGCCATGTGAAAGCGAGTGATCCCCCGGCAGCCACCAATATCACTGAAAGACAACCCTTCCCTTTGGGTGGGCTCGATGGGCTGCGTCGCAATTCGGGGACGGATTCCCCCTGCTTCAATAAATCAGGCTCAACGGTGTATACTGCCACGGCCATGAGATCATATTCCGTGGCTCCGTCCTTGGATTCCCATCCCTCGCCCCAGCCTTGAGCGTCGCCGTACTCCAACGCCTTTCGCATGATTGCCTTGGTCGGCTTCTTGACCGGCATCATGGATCGGCTGTCGGGATCGCCGAAGAGCCATTCCTGCGCATTTTCAACACGGGTGTTAAAGTCATCTTCCTTCTCTTCGAGTTCCTCAATGTATGCTTCGGCACGCCAGTTGTTAATGGCTTTGGATGTATCTCCACCTAGTTTTACGATCTTGTTGAGTTGAGCCTTGGTAGCAGGCTTTCCTTCCTCTGGGTCGTTGTCCATCTCCTTTTCGGACAGCACTTCGTTTGCATCGAGAAATGATATTCCGGCGGGCAACTCAATTCCGAGTTCGGTTGCTCTCTGCTGTTGCGAAGCAGTCGCACGGGCGGTGTTAATTAGACTGTTGTAAATGGCCTCGGCATCGCGCTTCGTTTTCGGGACTGTGCCACCCAATTCGGTGATTTGATTTGCTAGCGATTTGGTGGGAGGCTGTTCGCCATCCAGCTGTTCAATCAGTTCAGTAGCTTTTTGGGCAGACAACGACTGTGGTATGGAGGCCCCCAAGCGCTTCAAATAGTCGAGTTGCTTCTTTGTAGCTGGTGTCTTCGCCCGTAGCTTCTCGATGAGTTCAGATGCGCTTTCCTTTGTGAGCCCCTTCTTCGGTGAACCGCCGAGGGCTTCAATATATGCGATTTGTCTTTCTGTAGCAGGTTCAGCCATGACGAAGCTCCCTTTGTTGAATCATTTCAGAAGTCCTGTGAGTCCGCCCACTGCGCCGCCGACAACCGCCGCTGTGAGCGGATGTTCCAAAAATGACCGAAGCCGGGACTTCGCCTCTGCCTTTTCCTCTGCCGTGCCTGGGCTTTGCTCAATGCGTTCAATCACCTGTTTGAAGGAATCCACGATGCTCTGTGTGTTATGGTCGCCAATCTGGAAGCCTTGTGAGTTTGAGATAGAGATATTGGTGACGGGTGGCTCTTTGTACTGAACCAGCGAGCCCTGCTTCTGAACTCTCAACGCGAAGCTCGGAGGAATTGGTTGCAAGCCTTGGGAAAACGCAACATGGACGATGTTGTACCGTTCGGCTTTCCCGTTCGGTAGTGGACGATCTACAAGGTCACCTTCCGATACGTCAAGATGTTCATCAAAGACCCTGAACGTGTCTGAAGAGAAGGCGACCTTCAGCGGGCCGGTTGTGCGTCCGTCTTGGTGACGAATGACAATCATGTCTCTGCATAGCTGCTCGAAGGGATTCATATTTTTCTCCTCTTGGCCAACATATATTAGTTGTCATTATTATATTGCAATATGCCAATGACATCTATCTCGGATTTTCTCCAGACAGACCCCACATATGAGAAATCCGGCTTAGTCGCGGATTTGACCGGCGCGTGCGAGACTGCGGGCCTCGACGCTCTGGACTTCGATGAATCCCTGGGAACTGATTGGATTCAGGCCGCGGCTTGCTTCCATGGAGGAGTCGGCCGGGTTGTAGAGCGAGGCTTTGCAGTCGGTGAGTTTCTGGAAATAAATGTTGCCTTTCAGCAGGCCGACTTGAATCGTGCCGCTGGCAAATCCGGCCCACACATCAATCGCCGCCATGGCGGCGCGCGTGGCAGGATCAAAATAGCGGCCATCGTAAATCTGCCCGGCCACCAGCGCCGAAAGCTGGCGGAAGAGCTGAGCCGAACGACGGTCTAATGTCGCCTGGTACACGAATTCCAGGCAGCGTCCAAGCAGTTCCATGCCGGGCGCTTCATAGACACCCCGGCTCTTGGTGCCGATGATACGGTTTTCCAGCGCGTGTTTCATGCCAAGGCCGTTCCGGCCGCCAATAGTATTGGCCAGCATCATGGCCTGCAGGGGAGAGACTTTTTTCCCGTTGATTTTTACCACGCGGGCTTGCTCAAACCGGATGGTAACCTTTTCAACACGATTGGGCGCGTCATGCGGCCAGACGCCCATGGTGGGAACAACAATCGTGGCGGGCGTCTCCATGCTTTCCAGGTCTTCGGCTTCGTGCGAGAGCCCGGCCAGGTTGGCGTCTGTCGAGTACTTCTTTTTGCCGCCGGCAAAGGCCTTGATACCTTTACGTTTCAGGTACGCCGCCATCTGCGTGCGGCCGGGAAACTCGGTCAGCAGGGCTGGATCGCGCCAGGGTGCATAAACGTTCATGCCGGGGGCCAGCACGTTGGTATAGCGCTCGAACCGGACCTGGTCGTTACCCCGTCCGGTGGCGCCGTGTGCCAGCACGGCACAGCCGCGCTTTTTCATGGCCGGGATCAAGCCGCGGACGGTGACTGCCCGGGCGATACCGGTGGTGTTCCAGTATCCGCCGTCGTACATGGCCTGGGCCTTGAGTACTTCGAAGCAGGCTTCTGCCATCTGGTGTTTCAGGTCCACAATGATGGTGGCGGCGCCGCAGGGTGCCATGCGTTTCTTGATATTGTGGATATCCGTTTCGTCGGGTTGGGCCAGATCCGCTGCAAAACACAGGACGTTAATACCCGCGTCCGTCAGTTTCCGGGTGATGGTCCGACTGTCCAGCCCGCCGGACACGCAGAGGCCCACTTTTTTGCGCTTAAGTGCTTCAAGAATCATAATGCAGTTTCCTTTCGTCGAAAGTGCGGCGAACCGTATCGCCGGTTACTGCCTGGATGCGGTCGTCGCTGAATCCCCAGCCGGGCAGAAGCTCTTTTACCAGCGTCCGATACAGGCAAAGCGAAGGATACCCGGACGCGTATGGCGGGTAAAGCTTTTCACTGACCGGGTGCGGCGCGTGATCAGTTTCAATCCAGTCAATATTGCCGTCCTTGAGCGCTTTACGGAGGGCGATGGTATCGGATGGATCGCGCAGGGGCGGGTTGACTTTGTAGAGGAGCCCTTCCGGACCATTAGCCTGGCTCGCTGACCATAACAAATGATGAGGTGTGACGCCACAGGTGAGTTTCAGTTTCCCCTGGGTGTTTTGCTTCGCCTCCAGGCCGGCGGCCGTGGAAAGGTGGCAGATATGCAGGATGCCCTGGAAACCGACGGATTCGGCGCAGCGGATTTGATCGGCGATGGATTGGGCTTCGGCGGCGGCTGGCCGGGCCAGGGAATGTGTCTGTGGCTGTTGGGGATCAAAGGCATTAATTAACGCCGATTTCTTTTCGCAGTGCACGGCCAGCACGCCCGTGTAACCGGCATCGGCCAGTGTCTGGTACACCTGGCGCTGATCCTTTTCCGCGATAACTGCCAGTGGTCCCACTGAGGGGCTGGCATAGAGCTTGAGTCCGATGACATATTCTGTGTCGGTAACCGCGGCGGCCGCTGCCCGCACCTGCTCAGGGTTTTTGGTGACGCCGAGATACATCCGATAACGGGATTGTTCGTCCTGGGGCACGAGCTTCAGCCGCGTTTCCGCGTCGCGAGCCGTGAGCAGCGGGGGATCCGTATTGGGCATGTCGAAAATAATGGCAATACCCTGCTGGTCGCACAGGCGCAGGACATGGGCGATTGTTTCCTTGTAGCTCTCGTTGCCGTCGCGGCAGTGTACATGTGGATCAATGCGTATCATGGCGAACTGCTAGCTCCTTAAAACAAATTAAAAATTAAGAATGCAAAATTAAAAAACATGCCGGTCTTTTCCTTCCTCATTTTTAATTCTTAATTTCTAATTTATCATGGCCTCCAGCTCCGTTCGGATTTCATTATAGATTTGCATGATTTTGAGCGCTTGGCCTTGTGTTTTCGGATTCAGGTACAGCTTCCGGAAAACTGCAGGATGCGCCCGTAATACTTGGATGGCCCAGGCGCGCTTGTCATGCATCCGTTCGATGAGTATGCGGTGTGTGGCCGCGGAGATATGGCCTTCCTTGAGCATGAGGTCCCAGGCATGGTTGTCGAGAGGTACCACGCTCAGGGTAGGGAGGCCCAGGTCTTTCAGTACGGTAACACCATCCTCCAGCCGGTCCACAAACGAAACAAAGCCGCTCAGATGTCCGCCGTTTTTTTCAATATACGGTTTCCAGTAATCTCGGAGTGAGGATCCTTCATTGTTGAGATCGGCGACGTGCAGGACGGTTTTGCCCGCGATATCGGCGCCCAGTATTTTACCGTTCTTGTACAGCTTCAAATGAGGTTTTTGCAGCGCCACGGCAACCGGATTGGAAAAATCCCAGTCGCGGGTTTCGCCGCCCGAGATAACGTCGAATGCCCCCATATCCAAGCGGATGAGTTCAGCCAGGGCTTGGATGGCGACGGCATAGGCCGCGCCGTCTTTTTCAATCGTAGTGCTCTGAAAATAATAGGGGCCGACCTGGCCGGATGTGTAGGGGAACCAGGGCGTGGCGTCATCCACGAACTGGAATGCGCCGGTTTTCAGCAGATTCCGGAGATTGGTTTCCTGCCGGTCAACATAAACCGTATTCTTCATAACCAAGCGTAACGTACACCAGTTGGCATCGTCTGGCAATGAAAATGAGGGTCGAAAATGAGGGGTCAAACCTTCAAGGGGAAAATGAGGGGTCAGGGGAAAATGAGGGGTCAAACCTTCAAGTAACGAATAGCGCTTGCTTTATGCCTTCGATTGCAGCATATTCGCACACATGCCACGACATCTCAGACTAGAGTTTCCAGGCGCAATTTATCACATCACGATTCGCGGGAACGCTCGGCAGCAGATATTCGGCGATGACCGCGATCGGGAGCGATTCCTCTTCCGCCTGGCCGAAAGCGTCGAGACCTACCGGATCCGACTGTATCTGTTCTGCCTGATGGGGAACCATGTTCACCTGTTGCTGGAGACCCCTGATACGAACCTGAGCAGATTCATGCAAAGCCTTGAGACCGGATACACGGTTTACTACAATCTGCGGCACAGGACTGTGGGGCACCTGTTTCAGGGAAGGTACAGGGCAAAGCTGGTTGAGGGGGATGAGTATCTGCTGAAGCTCAGCAGGTACATTCATCTGAATCCTGTGTTGGTGGGCAGATCGAAAGGACTGCCGCTGAAGCAGGGAATCGCTTATCTGCGTAACTATTGCTGGAGCAGTTACCGAAGCTACATCAGAAAAGAGAAGGAACTGGACTATGTGACATACGGTCCTGTTCTAAGACAAATGGGGGGCATGCAGGGGCGGAGAGCGCGACAGTACAGGGGGTTTGTGGAGAGCGGGCTTACGAAAACGGACGAGGAGTTTCTGGAGGTTCTGAAGGAATCACCTCATGCGATAGGTGGGGATGAGTTTCGGGCATGGGCGCACGATATGTACCTGCAATTGGCGGGGAAGAAGGAGAAGCCGGAAGACATTGCTTTCCGGCAACAGGCTCAACGACTGCCAAGCGAGGTGGTGCTTAGAGTGGTAGAGAAATATTTTTCCGTTGGGGAGAAAGGGCTACAACGCCGGCGGAGAAATTCACTGGTGCGGCCGGTTGCTGCGAAGATGCTGAGCAAGTACGCAGGGTTGACGAATCGAGCGATAGCGAAGATACTTGGACTGACGTCAGCGGGCACGGTAACAGAGCAACTGCGCAGGGCTATGGCAGCCACGGCGGTAGATAAGAAGATGACAGCGACTCTTGAAGCGGTGGAAGCAGATCTTTGCCGTCGAATATCCGGAATTGAGGAGCCGCAGAGTTACTAATCGTTATTTGAAGGTTTGACCCCTGGACCTCCCTGGACCTCTATTCGGTATTGCGTCAAGTCTATAATCCGACTAGAGTGCTCTCTTGAAAAAGAACACCCATGAACCACTTGCTTTCAATCATTGTCGTTGGATGGATTCTGGTCGTGCTGGCCCAGGCCCAGGCTGAAACAAATAGTCTGAACTCGCCTTTGCCGGAATCCGGCCTGGCTGATTCCACCGACTTACCCTTGCCTAGTGCTACGCCAGGACGGACCGGTGGAATTGACTGGGCGCCGCTGATTTCCCGTGATACGGATGTCAACGGGGACTTGCGGTGCCGTATGTTCGGACCGCTGTATGAAGTGCGTCAGGCCGCCGATGGCAAGAGTGTGTGGGCGGTGCACCCGCTGGTCAGCACGATTACGACTCCGTCAGACCAGCGGCAGGAAAGCGATATCCTCTGGCCGTTGGTTATCAGTAAGCATCACCGGAATTTCTGGCAATGGCGCATGGCTGTCTTTGGCCTGTGGCGCGATTACGATATCACGAATCCCCAGTCGCGCTACTCGCTGTGGTTCATGCCGGTTTATTTTCAGGGGCGTGACAGGCAGCACCGTCCTTATTTTGCCGTGTTTCCCGTGGGCGGAAAAATCAGCGAGTTCATTTTCTGGAATGAAGTGTGGTTTGCCCTGTTTCCCTTGTACGCTCACGCCCGGATTGGCAATGTTAATACCTATAGCTATTTATGGCCGCTGCTGGCGACGAGCAGTGGAAAGAATATCCACCGCGCTTACATTTTTCCCCTGTACGGTTATTCGATCCGTGATAATGATTTTGATAAGCGTTTTATTCTTTGGCCGTTCTGGACTTCCACCCGCTATACTTACCCGCGTTCGCATGGTTATGGCTGGGTCCTATTCCCGCTGGTGGGGCATGTGAAAATAACGGATCAGGAGTCGTGGATGTTTTTGCCGCCGTTCATCCGCTTTTCCCGGAGCAAGCGCCAGCACCAGATTAACTGTCCCTGGCCGATTTTTCAATATGGTTCCGGTGAGATTGAAAAGCTGTATTTCTGGCCGGTGGTTGGATACAAGGTTATTGGCGATATACAGACTGGCTTTTTGTTCTGGCCCATTGGGATCACGTCCCGACGCATGACGGTGAAGGGTATCAGGCAGAAATATTTTGTAGTGCCGATCCTTTATTCGGAAACTTTGACGCGTCATAATCCGGAAGCCGGCGCCCAGCCGGCCGAGATAGTTGATGAACGCGCGTTCAAATTCTGGCCCCTGTTTTCCTATCGGCGCGAAGGTGATTTTGCCCGTTTCCGTCTGCCCAGCCTGTGCCCGGTCAAGGATTTTGCCGTGGTGGAACGGAATTACGCGGCATTATGGACGCTTTATACGCATTCCGCCTGCGGTGATGTTGCCGAGGATGAATTGTTCTGGGGATTATTTCAATATCGCCGTTCTGCATCCGTCGGGATATTGAAAATATCGCTCTTTCCGCTGTTTTCCGTTGCCCAGAAAAAGGATGGGGCTGGTGTCGAATGGTCGTTTCTAAAGGGCCTTGCCGGTTATGAACGTGACGGGGATCGTCGGCGGGTGCGTTTACTTTATGTGTTCCGGTGGTAGGGGGAAGGGGTCGTTGCGGCACTCTATTGCTGGTAAGAGGAAAATAGCCTGTTATTCGGCCCGTGTTTCAGGTATATATTATTTTTTGTCTATTCAGACGTCCCGATGGGACTGGAGTCAATGCGTTCCTTCTTGGACGCCATAAAAACAATCAACGTAAGTTGATTATTAATAATTATTTCTGCATTTTGCAGAAATCCCGGCCCGTATAAAAATACGGAGGAATATCGAATGGTCATGATTACCCGTGAACCGGAATTTTTTCCGCCGCCCATAAACCGCTTGGGGCAGTTTGGGCGGACTATTCTGCTCCTCTGTCGCAGCTCAGGGCAGGCCTTAATGATTCTTGGCGAGGCGCTTATGGATCTGCGCTTTATGTTTAGCAAGCGGTCTCGATCTGAAGTTCTGCATCAATTCTACGTGACTGGGATCAAGAGTCTGGGCGTCATTTCCGTTGTGGCGATTTTTACGGGTATGATCCTGGCCTTGCAAACCGGGCTGGAACTACGAAAATTCGGCCAGGAAGTTAATATCGGGGTTGCGGTCATGGTATCCATGCTGCGGGAAATGGGGCCCTTCATGACGGCGTTGATCCTGGCCGCCAGCGTGGGTTCGGCGATTGCGGCGGAGATGGGTACCATGGTAGTGTCCGAGGAAATTGCGGCGCTGGAGGTCATGTCCATCAGTCCGGTGCGGACGCTGGTGATGCCCCGCCTGGCCGCCCTGATGATTATGACGCCGATTCTGACTTTCTATGCCAGCATGCTGGGCGTCATTGGCGGCGGGATCGTCGGATTGACTCAGCTGGGAGTTTCCCTTCCGGCTTATATGGATAATGGCATCCGGTATGCGCAGAACAAGGATTTATACGTCGGCTTGTTCAAGGCGTTTGTATTCGGCATTATGATCACGATCATCGCCTGTCACCAGGGCTTTTCCACCAAGGAGGGCGCTATGGGCGTTGGACAGGCAACCCGGCAAAGCGTCATTATTTCATTCCTGTCAATCCTGGTGGTCGGCTATGTCATTACAAGGTTGTTTTACCAATGATCCGCTTTGAACAAGTGACCAAATATTTTGGCGAGCGCAAGGTGCTCGATGACGTTAACCTTAAGATCGAGACGGGGGAGACCTTTGTCATTGTCGGGTTTTCCGGCGCCGGCAAGAGTGTAACCCTGAAGCATATTATCCGTCTGCTGACGCCGGATGAAGGGCGCGTGTATATTGGTGATGATATCATCAGCGAGGCCAAGGGCCGAAGCCTGGAGCGCATGCGTGAACAGTTTGGCATGCTTTTTCAGGGCGGCGCGCTACTGGAATGGCTAAACGTGGGTGAAAATGTGGCCTTGCCCCTGCGTGAACGCACCGACATGACTGATGCGGAGATCGAAAAGCGCGTTCATGAAAAACTTCACCTCGTGAATCTTGAGGGGGTCATGGATGCCCTGCCGTCCGAATTATCCGGCGGGATGCGTAAGCGCGTGGGGTTGGCCCGCGCCATTGTCATGACCCCCCGGATTATTCTATACGACGAGCCGACATCCGGATTGGATCCCGTGACCTCGCGCACAATTGACCATCTGATTGATCGCATGCGGCAGGAGCTGAAGGTCACAAGTATTGTGGTGACGCACGATCTGTTCAGCGCGCTGGCGATCGGGAGCCGCATTGCGATGATTTCAGCCGGCCGTATTATCGAACTGGCGAAGCCGGCGGACTTTATTAAATCGCAAAATGAGGTCGTCAGAAGTTTTTTGGACGCGCAATATATTACCAAACGCGGTGCTTGGCAAAGGGAAAACCATGAAAACGATTAAAACCAGGGAATTAACAATTGAAGTGTTGGTGGGCGGTTTCATGTTCGCGGCTCTATTGAGCCTCTGTTTCTTCACGATCATTCTCAGTCGCGAAAATTTCTTCCAAAAGACATATCCTTTTGAAGTGGTCTTCGAAGATGTGATGGGCTTGCGCGACGGCGATAATGTCGTGATCCGTGGTATGACGGTTGGCAAGGTGAAAGCGCTGGAGTTAAAGCAGGATGGTGTCCACGTGATGTCGGCGCTGGTACGGACCGTTAATTTGAAGAGCGATTACTCCATTGAAATTGTCGCTACCTCCGTGCTGGGCGGCCGTTATTTACAGATTAATCAAGGCGTGTCCGCCGACACTCGACCCGCGGATGTAGTGATTAAAGGCAAGACCCCGCACGATTTGATTG
>CAYQNY010000108.1:0-11241 GCA_964418925.1 uncultured Verrucomicrobiota bacterium | reverse complement strand
CCGCATAGGGATGCGGCTCCTACATGACAGATAAGATAAAGTTGCCCCGCCCGGCGCGGACTAATTAATCGGTGGTTTGAGTTTTCGGGACACGGACTGCGGTCATGAACATTGCCTTGAGAATAGATGTGGATACGTTCCGGGGTACGCGGGATGGTGTGCCCGCCCTGTGCCGGATGCTTGCCGAGTTTTCCATTCAGGCCACATTTTTCTTTTCTGTCGGGCCCGACAACATGGGCCGGCATCTGTGGCGCCTGGTTCATCCTGACTTTCTCGTGAAGATGCTGAGAAGCCGCGCCGCCAGTCTCTACGGCTGGGATATCCTCCTGCGGGGCACGCTGTGGCCCGGCCCGGTAATCGGCAAGTCGCTGAAAATAATTATCCGGGACGCGGCGACGGATGGGCATGAGATCGGCCTGCACGCCTGGGATCATTATCTCTGGCAGGCGCGCATTGATACCATGACTGGCGCGACTATCCGCCGGCAGCTCCAGCGCGGTGTTGAGGCGCTCGCGGAAATTGTCCCGCCGGTATGTTCGGCCACGCCGGGCTGGAAATGCACGGACCGTGTGCTGGTGGAGAAAGAACGCTTCCCGTTCGTGTATAACAGCGATTGCCGGGGCCCATCGGTTTTTCGGCCGGTGGTTGACGGCCGGCCCTTGGCTCAACCCCAGGTGCCCGTATCACTGCCCACCTACGATGAAGTCATCGGGCGCAACGGGATCACCCGCGAAACCTATAATGATTTTATACTGGCGCGTATTCATCCCCGGCAACTCAATGTGTTGACCATTCATGCCGAGGCGGAGGGCATCAGTTGTCGCACAATGTTTCGGGACTTTGTCGCCAAGGCCCTCTCGCAAGGCCATACCTTTACGACCTTGGGGGAGATATTGCGCGGGGAGCCGTCAATTCCGGCCGGTGTTATGGTCAAGGGGCAGGTAGAAGGCCGTGAAGGGTGGGTGGCGGCGGGAAAAATTAAGCATTAAAACCAGATTTTAATTCTACATGCTTAATTCTGCATTCTTTTCATTTAATGACTTCTGCGAAATGGTCTAAAATCGCGCCCACTCGGTGAGTGGGCCTACAAAAAACAAGGAATTTGTAGGCCGCGTGACCCCACGCGGCGCATTTCGCAGAACTCTATATTCATTTAATATAAGGAGGTAGTAGTTGCATGATTCATCTGCGCTATATCCTGAAGGGGTTCGTAGTTATAAGTGTTGTTGTGTGTATTGCTGTGATTTTATCATGTCGAGGGGAGGAAGCTATGAATGTCAACCAGGCTCAACGTGTTGTGCGGAAAGCCGTGGGTGGGGGGCGATGGTTCCCGTCCAACCCGGCTAAACTGAAAGCGATGATTGCCGAATTTGTCGACCAGGCGCCAGTTAGCCCGGTGACGGGTCGGGTGGTGGCGGCCATGTCGCCGCATGCCGGTTATGAATGCTCGGGCCGTGTGGCCGGTTATGTGTTTCGCGTTCTTCGCGACCAGGCACAACAGGGTGATGCGCCGGAGACTGTCGTGATCCTGGGGCTGAGTCACCAGGCTGGTTTTCCGGGCGTGGCGCTGATGGATGGCGATGCGATCTCCACTCCTTTGGGCGAAACGTCATTGGACCAGGAAGCGGCGGCGCTTATGGCTGCAACCAGCGCACGTATCCGCCTGGATTACAAACCGCACTACGGAGAGCATTCGGCGGAAAATCAGGTGCCGTTCGTCCAGGCGGTCCTGCCGAACGCCCGGCTGGTTATCGGGTTGATCGGCGATCACGACCCGCAGACTATCAAGGATATGGCTTCGGCTTTAAATGCCCTGGCGCAAAAGAAAAAGATAGCCGTTATTGCCAGTTCGGACATGCTGCATGATCCGGATTATAAACTGGTGACCCAAACGGACCGGCAGAGTTTGAAAATCCTTGCGGCCATGCAATCCGGTAAGATTCTGGAAGACTGGAGTTATCGACAGCAGACATTTTGCGGCGTGGCGGCCGTGGTCGTGGCCATGAATTTTGCCAGGGCGCAAGGGTGTCAGGAAGGCACGGTGCTCTATTATCGTAACAGCGGTGATTACTTTCCGGAAAGCCGTGGCCAATGGGTGGTCGGCTACGGCGCCGTCGTGTTTGCCGCGCCCGGGCAGTAACGCCGGGGAAGTGGAGCACGTTCATTGCATAGGACTTTTAATCATGTGCAGTTCTATCGAACTGCCGCTACACCACTCGTTTTTCCTGGCCGGCGCAGGGTAGACATGGCCTGGGTTGTGTAGAGGCCGTTCGTGAGAACGGCAAATCCCGCGAAGCGCGGGACAGGCTTGCCCCGCCTGGCGGGGCCTAATTTAATGTATAGGAATTTCAAAGTTGCCCGACAGGTAGGGCGAGGCCCCGCGTTCCGCGGGGCAAGCCTCTCGGTTTACCACGCTCGAAGCGTGGCCGAGCCGTCCAAAGAGCGGCCCTGACCGACGATTGGGCAGGCTCACCCGGAGGGTTCGACCTACCAAGTAAAAGTGGAGAAAGTTGCCCCGCCTTGCGGGGCGTTATTAATAGATAGGGGAACGGATCTGCTTTTCAGATCGTGATTCAACCGCTGGCATTCTGTCGTTGCATGTAATCCAGCACGAGTCCATCGCGCAGGCTCTGATTGCTTATGGTAATAGCGCGTACATTCAATTCTTCCATCAAAGTGTCCAGGATGGCGGCGCCGCCGATAATAATGTCGGCGCGGTCCGGCTGGAGGCCGGGTACCTGTCGGCGCTGGGACAGGGACAGGGAGCATAATTGCCGGATGACTTGCCGGAGACGTGTCATCTTGACAGACTCAGGGCATTGCAGGCGCCGCTTCAGGTAACGTCGTGTCGCGATATTTCCCAGGGCCATGATGGTTCCGGAACTTCCGATCACAAGATTTGTCGGGTGTCGGCGGAGTCGTTGCAGGACCTTTTTTGCGCGCGCGCGAACACGCTCCTGCAGACGCTGGTACAGCGGCAGGGACACGGGCTGTTCCCCGGTGGATTTGAGGTGCTGGTTGCTCAGGCGAATAGCGCCCACGTTCAGCATGGCCAGGTAATGGGCCTTTTGACGGTCCCCCACGATTATTTCCGTACTGCCGCCGCCGATATCCAGGAACAGCGCCCGGCGGTTCTTGAGGTCCATGTTCCGGGATACGCCCAGGTATATCAAGCGGGCTTCTTCCTCGCCGGACAGCACGCGGACTTCCAGGCCGGCCTTGGCCCGGAGCAGTCGTAAAAACGCCCGCCGGTTCAGGACATCCCGCGTGGCGGACGTCGCGACTGCCACGATTTCACCGGTCCCGGACGCATGCGCCGCCTTTACCCACTGGCGGCAAAGCAGCGCGGCCCGGTTCATGGCGTCGCAACGCAGGCGTTGGGTATCAAAAGCATCCTCGCCCAGACGCACGGCCTGCCGGCGTTGTTCCAGGACGTGATAGGCGTTGTTTGCATGCAGGCGGACCCGCATCATCCGGATGGCGTTGGTGCCGATGTCCAGGAATGCGGCGATTGGCCGGGCGCGAGATGTTATCGAAGAGGGCATATGAGCATCATATTTTCTTTATTTGGTGAAAAAAACATAGCATAAAGGTTGGCAGCGTATTTTCAAGACTCATAAATGAATGGCGTCAGTCAATATGGCATTATATGTTTCCAGAAAATCCGCGTTTTTTGCCCGATTACCGGGCAAAAAACAAATATAACGCGGCGTTTTCAATGTGTTTTGTGAATATGCCCCTTGCCAAGCCAATGCTGTTGCCTCCGCATTTGGTTGCGGCTTCTGCGCTGCGTTATCCTTTGATGCAGATCAGCGGTGCCAGCCTGGCCACGGGGCGGGCCAGACCTGCCTGGGCGGTAGTATCCACAACTTCATTGACGTCTTTGTAGGCGCCGGGCGCTTCTTCCGCAATACCGCGGAATGAACGGGTCCGAATCAGGATGTTTTTTAAGGCCAGGTTCTTGATGACGTCTTTACCTTGCCATTGCTTTAATGCTTGGGTGCGGCTTATTTTTCGCCCGGCGCCATGGCAGGCGGAATTGAACGCCAGCGTCGCGTTTACAGCAGTACCGGCCAGAATGTAAGAAGCCGTGCCCATCGTGCCGCCAACCAGAACAGGTTGACCGGTGGCTTGGAATTCCGGCGGGAGTTCCGGATGGCCGGGCCCCAGCGCCCGCGTGGCGCCTTTACGATGCACGTAGAGCGCCTTGACGTTGCCGTTTTCCGCGTGATTTTCAAGACTGCAGATATTATGCGAAACATCATACAGCAGAGGCAGTGTCGTGGTGTTGAACAATTGGCGGAAGATATCTCGGACCCGCTGGGTCAGAATCTGACGATTGGCCAGCGCGCAGTTGGCAGCGGCGCGCATGGCGCCCAGATAGGCCTGGCCTTCAGGGGTATTAATCGGCGCGCAGGCAAGTTCCCGATCGGGCAGGGTGATTCCGTGAGCGTGAGCGGCCTGAATCATGGAGCGTGAATATTCCGTTGCCACCTGGTGTCCCAGCCCGCGGGAACCGCAATGGATACTGACGACGATTTCGTTTTCACGCAGGCCGAAGACATCGGCTGTGGGCGCGTCAAAAATATCGGTGATTTGCTGGATTTCGAGGTAATGATTTCCGGACCCGAGGGTGCCCATTTCATTCTGCTGGCGTTTGCGGGCCTGCTCGGAAATAGTTTCCGGTCGCGCATCCGCCATTTCCCCGCCATGTTCCATGCGTTGCAGGTCTTCCCCGGCGCCGTAGCCTTGTTCAACGGCCCAACGGGCGCCTGTGGTCAGCATGGCGTCCATGTCCTGGCGGTTGAGGCGCAACGATCCGGTACTGCCGATGCCGGCGGGAATTTCATTGAAAAGCGTGTCGGCGAGAAGCTTTTGCTGTGGGATCAATTGTTCCCGGGGCAGACCGGTGAGCACGGTGCGGACACCGCAGGAAATATCAAAGCCGACCCCGCCGGCGGAGACGACCCCGCCGCGGTCGGCATCGAATGCCGCCACGCCGCCGATGGGAAAGCCGTAACCCCAGTGAGCGTCGGGCATGCAGTAGGCCGCGGTTTCGATACCTGGCAAGGCGGCCACGTGGCTGATTTGCTCCAGGACTTTGGCGTCCATCGCGCGGATCAACTGTTCCGAGGCATACAGGATGGCCGGAACGCGCATGGATCCGGTGGGGGGTATCAGCCATTGGTATTCGGAATTTTGTTGGAGCAAGGTAATATCCATAGGATCTCCAAGGGTAATCTCGCTTCGCTCGGTTGCCTTCAGAATCCAGAAGTCAGTAGTCAGAATTCAGAACAACATCACATTCTAAACACTTATCTGCCAAATGCTTGCTTTTATTCTGAATCCTGGCTCCTGAATTATGAATCCCTTTATGTTACGCCTTATCATTTACAAGATATCATGCCGGATATCGGATTCCAAGGTTGTTTCCAGCCATAATTAGAGGTATAGGAATTTTCCGCCAGCCTGCCTGCCATAGCTTTGACGACGGCGGGAGGCGGATCTGCCTTCGGTGGACAATCATGTTGTAGCGGCGACCTCTGGTCGCCGAAAGAACGACGGCGGCCAGAGCCCGCCGCTACATAAAACAGTTGCCCCGCCTGGCGGGGACTAATTTAAATTGCTTCGCGTTGCGCGGCGGTATTGACAGCGGATAACAAACAGATTAATGATCCTTGTGTATTCATATCCAGCAGGACATTCATATGCATAACCAGCCTCCCATCATGACTATTGACAAACTGCGGGCCATGCCCTGGTTTTATGGATTTAATGCCGGCAATGTGGTTTTCTGTCTGTTGACGGCTTTTGGCCCGATTTTCCCTTTGTTTTTGGCCGGGTTGAACCTGCCCTATACCAAGATCGGATTTATCATCTCGTTGATTCCTTTTTTTGGGATGGTGTCGTTGTTCATGTCGCGTTGGGTGACACGTGTTGGCACCAAAAGAGTGTTCATCACCTTTTTAAGCATCCGCAAGGTCGTTATCGGATTTTTGCTGATATCCCCCTGGATAATGACCCGCTTTGGGAGCAATGCCGTTTTTTATTGGGTGGCAGGCATTATTGTGTTGTTTGCACTTTGCCGGGGTATCGCGGAAACGGGATATTTTCCCTGGGCGCATGAATTTGTCCCCAATCGGATTCGCGGGAAAGTGGATGGGATCAATGCCGTGATTTCAGGGGTGGCGACATTAATTGTTTCCCTGGGCGCCGCATTGATCGTGAAACAGGTCGCGGGCTTGACGGGCTATTCTATCCTGATCGGTGCGGGTGTCCTGGTCGGGATTATTGCCGTAGTCTGCATGGGATTGGTGCCCGGAGGCAGGTCCATGTCGGTGCAACATAAACGCACGCCGTTTTGGGAGGAAATACTGGTTCCCTTGCGGGATCGTAATTTCAGATATTATCTGGGCGGAGTCGCCTTGTTTCATACTGGCATCGGATTCTTGCCGTTTTTGCCGATTTTTTTAAAAGATCAGATTGGCCTGGGATCTGATAAAATTCTGATTCTGTCAGCCGTGGCGAGTGCGGGTGTCCTGGGATCAAGTTTTTTATGGGGCTGGAGTGTGGATCGTTATGGCGGCAAACCAGTGCTGATTTCAGGATTCTTTATCCTGCTCCTCTTTCCCCTGGTGCTGATCTTCATGCCGCGGGAGCAAGCGGGCATTCTGCCTTGGATGGTCCCGGCCTATGTCATTTGGGGATTGGGATTTCAAGGGTTGGCTGCGGGGACAAATCGCTATTTTTTTGTTCGGGCGGTTCCTGCCGGGAACAAGAATCCATCCTATTATTCGCTGAATTATGCCTGCCTGAGCTTGTTTATGGGGGTGGGACCGCTTGGAGCCGGATGGTTGCTTGACATGAGCCGATCAATCCATAATCGCCCATGTGGCATCGCTGTGGATGGGTTTACGATCCTTTTTGCGCTCAGTATCCTTGTGCTGGTCGGTTCGATGTTGCTGTTTCATCGGCTGGTGCAGGATGGAGCCGTGCGTATTGGTGAATTTCTATCCCTGTTCATTCAGGGTAATCCTTTGCTGGCGTTTGAATCCATGATCCGCTATCGGCTGGCGAAGGATGAAGGCCATCGCATTTTCATAACGGAACGGATGGGGCAGGCAAAAAATCCGTTAGGCGTGACGGAATTGCTGGAGGCTTTGTCGGATCCCAGTTTCAACGTGCGCTACGAAGGCATTGTCTCCGCGGCCCATATGCCGCCGCATTTAAAACTGACCGAGGCCCTGGTTGACATCCTGCGCCGGAAAGAACCGGACCTGAGCGTGGCGGCGGGATGGGCTCTGGGTCGGATCGGAGACCGGTGCGCCGTGCCGGCCTTGCGGGAAATGCTGGTTTCGGAATACGCCCTGTTGCGCTCGCGGAGCGCGCGCTCATTGGCGAACATGGGTGATAGCGAGAGCATACCCCTGCTGTTAAAGGCGTTTAAGCATGAGCCCCACGATGGTATTCGCGTCGCCTACGCGTCGGCCCTGGGAGTTCTCAGGGTGGAGACGGCTCTGGACGACCTGCTGGGGTTGTTGTATCGTCTGCCGGAAGATGCGTTACGGAACGAAGTGGCCCTGGCGCTGGCCAGGATCATTGGCGGGGAACATCATTATATCCGGCTCTGGCGCGCGACGCGCGCGGATTTCGGAACCGCCGGCGCCCAGGCGGTCATGGCCTTGCAAGAAAGAATGTCCAAACTGTCCTTGGTGACTCCGTTGATCCGGGCGCTTCTGGAGGACTGTATCCATCATCTGGCTGGTCAGTCCGTGGATTTGGCCGCCTTAACCATGGGGCATCTTCTGGATGATCTGACCCCGCTTGGAGCGGAGCCGGCCCCGGAATTATGGAACCCTACGATTCATAAATTATTGCGGGAATGCGCGCACGCTTTGCAGGAATTCAAGGGGGCTCGTCAGGAATATCTGTTACTGGCCTTCACCGCGCTGGAAGTGGGCATCGTGGCCCGGCGGAGAAGAAAAAATCCGCCGCGCGCATGACTCCCGGTCCCATTCTCCAGCGTATAATTGACTTGTGGTTTACGGTTTGGCCGTTACATTAGTGCCTCTGGCCAAAGTTACGGAAAAATGGTCGCGACAGCGCGCGCCCCTCCAAAATTATACGCAAACAGTTTGAATTCATCATGGAGGGACACGCTCTGTCGTGTCCACTTGGACTTTTGTAATTGACTCAATATAATTTCAAGGTATAGGAATTTTCCGCCAGCCTGCCCGCCATAGCCTTGGCGACGGCGGGAGGCGGATCCGCCTTCGGCGGACAATCATGTGCAGTTCTGGCGAACTGCCGCTACACCATTCGTTCTCATGGCATGGGTTGTGTAGTGGCCGTTCGCCACGTCGCCAGGCCACGCTAAGATCGTGGCAAGCAAGTTTACCACGCCTGAGGCGTGGTGGTCCCTTAGCTCCGCAGCGCGGAGCTGACGGGGGGAGAACGGCAAAGTTTCCGCCGCGGGGCCTAATTAAAATATTTGAGAATACTCTGGTCATGGCATGTGAACATATTGAGAGGAATATTCTATGGATATCAATCAAACCACGCAAAAATTACAGGAAGCCCTGGCCACGGCCCAGACGCGCGCCCTGCGCTACGGGCATCAGGAAGTGGACGGTGAACATCTGCTGGCCGCCTTGCTGGACCAGTCCGATGGATTGACACCGCGCTTGCTCGAGCGCATGGGTATTTCACTGGCGACATTAAAGACACGCCTGGATCAGGAACTGGAACGCCGGCCCCGCGTCAGCGGCGGCGGAATGGAAGCCGGGAAAGTGTACGTCACACAGCGTCTGAACCGCCTGCTGATCAGTGCCGGCGATGAGGCCAAGCGTCTTAAGGACGAATATATATCGGTCGAACATGTGCTCTTGGCGCTGATTGACGAGGAAACCTCCACGCCGGTTGGACGTCTGCTGAAGGAAATGGGTGTCACGCACGCGCGATTTCTGGAGGCGCTGACAGCGGTGCGCGGTCATCAGCGCGTGACCAGCGCCAATCCGGAAACAGCCTATGAGGCGCTGGAAAAATACGGCATGGATCTGGTCGCCCTGGCGCGCAAGGGTAAACTGGACCCGGTCATCGGACGGGACCAGGAAATTCGCAGCGTGGTCCGTATCCTGTCCCGTAAAACCAAGAATAATCCCGTTTTGATCGGTGAGCCTGGCGTGGGTAAGACGGCCATTGTGGAAGGATTGGCGCACCGCATTGTGCGCGGTGACGTTCCGGAAGGCCTGAAAAATCGCACAATTTTTGCACTCGACATGACCTCCCTGCTGGCGGGCGCCAAGTACCGCGGCGAATTTGAGGAACGCTTGAAAGCGGTACTGAACGAAATCAAATCCGCCGCGGGTCGCATACTGCTTTTTATTGACGAGCTGCACACGATCGTCGGCGCCGGAAAGACGGAAGGCTCCTCCGATGCCGGCAATATGCTGAAGCCCATGCTGGCCCGCGGCGAATTGCACTGTATTGGCGCGACAACCCTGGATGAATACCGCCAGCATATCGAAAAGGACGCGGCGCTTGAGCGGCGTTTTCAGCCGATTGTGATTGATGCCCCGTCGGTCGAGGACACGATTTCCATTCTGCGGGGATTGAAGGAGCGTTTTGAACTGCATCATGGCGTCCGTATTCAGGATGCCGCCCTGGTGGCTGCTGCCATGCTTTCAAACCGCTACATCAGCGACCGGTTCCTGCCGGACAAGGCCATTGACCTGATGGATGAGGCCTGTGCTTCCATCCGGACCGAAATTGATTCCATGCCCGCCGAACTGGATGAAATTACCCGCAAAGTCATGCGTCTTGAAATTGAGGAGGCGGCCCTGAAAAAGGAAAAAGACCGGGCCAGCCGCGCGCGGCTGGACGCCCTGCGCAAGGAACTGGCGAATATAAAGGCCGATGCCGATGCCATGCGGGCCCGCTGGGAAAATGAAAAGACCCTGCTGGCACGGAAGCAGAGCCTCCGTGAGAAAATTGAAAAGGCGCGCCTGGAATGCGAGGAAGCGGAACGGCAATATCAACTCGATCGCGTTGCCGAAATACGTCACGGTGTGTTGCCCGACCTGGAAAAACAGTTGCAGGCCCTGGATGCAAAGGAAGAAGGCCAACAGTCGTTTCTTCTGCAGGAAGAGGTGACCGAAGAGGAAATTGCCGAGGTGGTATCCCGCTGGACAAAAATTCCCCTGACCCGTCTGCTGGAAGGCGAGCGTGAAAAACTGCTCCGGCTGGATAGCATCCTCCATGAGCGTGTGATCGGCCAGGATGCGGCCGTGCAGGCCGTAGCGGATGCTGTGTTGCGCGCCCGTGCCGGTATCAATAATCCGGAGCGTCCGATTGGTTCCTTTATCTTTCTGGGCCCCACCGGTGTCGGCAAGACCGAGCTGGCCAAAGCGCTGGCCATGGCCCTGTTTGACACGGAAGAGAACATGGTCCGCATTGACATGAGCGAATACATGGAAAAACATGCTGTGTCGCGTCTGGTCGGATCGCCGCCCGGGTATATCGGGTACGAGGAAGGCGGCCAGCTGACCGAGGCAATTCGCCGTAAACCCTATGCCGTCCTTCTGTTCGACGAGATTGAGAAAGCGCATCCGGACGTGTTCAATATCCTGCTTCAGCTTCTGGATGAAGGGCGTCTGACCGATTCCCACGGGCGGACGGTGAACTTTAAGAACACCGTTATTATCATGACCAGCAACATCGGGTCGCAACTGTTGTTTGAAGGGATTGACGCGCAGGGACAGATTCCCGATACGGTGCGCCGGCAGGTTATGCAGGCTTTGCAAAGCCAGTTTCGCCCCGAGTTTCTTAACCGGGTGGATGATATCGTGCTCTTTAAACCGCTTACGTTTGAGGAAATTACCCTGATTGTTGAACTGCAGATCAAGGAGTTGAACCAGCGGCTGGCGGAACGGCGTCTCACGCTCAGTTTATCGGAGGCGGCCGAAAAGTTCACGGCTCGTCACGGATATGATCCCGTGTTCGGCGCGCGTCCGTTAAAAAGGTTCATTCAGCGGGAAATTGAAACGCCGATTGCGCGGGCGCTTCTGACCCGCGGGACTTTGGAAGGCGCGGAAATCAAGGTGGATTTGAAAAAAGATCAGCTGGTTGTGAATGTCGGCGCCGCCGGGAAATAATAACTTAGCGACCTGGGCATGCTTGGCGCAAGCTAGACCCCATCCGAAAAGAATATCCAATATCCAAGGATAAGACTTCGCCGAAAAG